>JAFIGI010000012.1 GCA_020831465.1 Chlamydiales bacterium | reverse complement strand
CGACCAGGTAAAAGATCACGTATTCGTTCCCATTGATCATATCTCAGTGCATATCTTCTCATATACCAGCCAATTTGGCTGATAATCATCTGCAATATTCATGAGAAATTCAATCAATTTTTCAATTGACGACACGCCCTAGAAAGAAATTTTTAGCTTATATTGAGATCCTCAAAGCTCTTCTCATTCCCTTCCCCCTATAAAGCTTAAAGGGGGATGTTGATCAAGCCGAAAGAGGGAAATCCTGAACAGATTAAGCGCATGATTCAACTCCTATTTGTCTCTCGTTTCTCTTTATGCTTTTTCTGAGTGAAATAGGCTTGAATTTAGTACTTCTCGGCTTTATTGGCTTTCGGCTTTCTTTTCATTGAGGTTCCTTGCTCTTACGTATTCATACTCTTTTGATCCCAGCTTGAGCTTTGCCGGGGTTAGCGGTGAGGGAGTGCTTTGCGGCTTCTCTTCTGTTTCTGAAGGGGATTTTTGAGCCTCTTGCTGTCTCTTCTGTTGTTGGTTGGAATGGTAGCGCTGATATTCACGCTGCTTTTTCCAATAATAACGATAGGGGGGCTGGCGATACCAAGCCCCTCCATAGCAGGAAGCGTGTGAAGATATTCCTAAAATGCAAAGAATGAAAAAAACGAACGTTCTCATGGCTCCCTCGAAAATCATGAAGCAAGAGGAATGCCAAGAAACCCGCACGTGGCGTGGCTTACTCGTTTGCCAAAACGGCCTCTTTATATGCTTCCCAGAGCTCCTGATTGGCTTTGTTGTCACGAATCGATCGAATTAATTCGCGCTTCACCTGATTCAAAGGACGGGCAGCTAAAATTTTGGAAAGTAAAGAATCATCACCGCTCTCGCGAGCGATCTGGAGAATCCGGCTGACCATCTCGTTAGGGAGTTTGATCTGGTTGTTGGCACGGTTCAGGCCGCGAGGAGCGCGGGGAGTGGGATCGAGTTCACGAGGCTTTGATGGATTTAAGATAAACTCTTCAAGCAGAGAAAGACACTTTTCAGGCTCTTTTTCTTTTAGTTTTTTGAATGTGAAATGGTGGATATAGCCGCCGCGAGGGCCGGGAATGTATCTACATATCTCTTTTTCTTTTTTCCCCTCGATTTTTTCAAGGGCCTTTTCAATTGCGGATTTAAGGTTTTGTTGAGTATTTTTTGTCATGATTGCTCCTATTTGTTTTGGTGGCAATAATTGCATTTCTATTCCTTTTTAATCAATGAATATACATCGAAAGGGGTAAAATAATGAATATCAAAGGAACTACGTTGCTGATTTTACAAGGGGACCTCCTTAAACAACCCGTTGAGGCGATTGTAAATGCAGCAAATTCCTTCCTCAAAGGAGGCGGCGGAGTGGACGGCGCGATCCACAGAGCGGCCGGACCTGAGCTGGCAGAAGCGTGCCGCCGCTACAAACAAGAACGGGGGATTTCAAATATCGAAGTGGGGGATGCGGTTTTGACTGAATCGTTCGAAATTCAAGAGAGCAACCCCAAAATCCGGTATGTGATCCACGCCGTAGGGCCGAATTGCGTTGTAGCCGCGCAAAACAGAGATAAAGAAAATATTTTAAAAAAAGCGTATCAAAACTCTCTTGAAAGGGCACGCGAAGAAGGAATCCGCTCGATCGCCTTTCCCGCCATTTCGACAGGAATCTATGGTTATTCTTTTAATGAAGCACAACGCACGGCGATGAAGGCGATCGAGGAATACCTCGAAAGAGATCCTGGTTATTTTAAGGAAGTTCGTTTAATCTATTATTCCGAATCCGATTTTAAATCTGCTCAAGCTATTTGGGATGAACTCTTTACAAAACGTCCAGCATAATGTTCAAATTATCTGTCAACCGAATATCTGGTCCTAAAAGAAAATAGCGGTCGTTTCCGCTATAGCAGCAGTGGCTCTGGCCGCGATTATAGCAGAATCAGTTGAAAAATTTACATTTTCACCGCGTCAAAGCTTCCGGGCTTGACCGATCATAAGTGAAACAATATTAGAAATATGGGTTCAATTATGATCGATCAATCACGGGGCTTTCACGCAGGTCAAAGTGTAAATTTTTCAACTGATTCTTCTATACCTTCAATATCCTTTTGAACGATTTAAGCCGAAAATGCGGGCTTTTGATTTCGCTCCCTTTGTCGTTAAAGAGAAAGCTTATGTTGTTCTTTATATTAAAGATACTGATGTCTATAGCGCCGTTTTCTTTTTACTCAACGACTATTTCGGAGAACGTCTGCTTGAATTGATCAATACGCATGAGTTGGTGGTGACTCCTAATCAATTTTAAGCTACCATCATGGGATGAAAAATTTGAGGGGGAGTCATGCTCGAGGAAGAACAACGGCTGGAGGAGGAGAGCAAGCGGGAAAAAAATTGGAAGCGATGGGGGCCTTATCTTTCAGAGCGCCAATGGGCTACTGTCCGTGAGGATTACTCTCCTGACGGGAACAGTTGGAACTCTTTTCCACACGACCACGCGCGAAGCCGCGCCTATAGGTGGGGCGAAGACGGCCTTTTAGGCATTACTGACCGGGAGGGACGCCTCTGTTTTGCGCTTGGACTCTGGAACGGCAATGATCCGATCTTGAAGGAGAGGCTTTTCGGACTCACTTCGACTCAGGGGAATCATGGAGAGGATGTTAAGGAGTGCTATTACTACCTTGATTCCACCCCAACCCATTCTTATATGAAAGCGCTCTACAAATACCCGCAAAAAGCCTATCCCTATCAATACTTGATCGATGAAAATAAGCGACGCGGCCTTGAAAAGGGAGAGTTTGAACTGGGCGATACCGGTATCTTTGATGAGAACCGCTATTTCGACCTCTTTGTTACCTATGCCAAAGAATCTCCGAACGACATTCTGATCCGGATCGAAATCTTTAACCGCGGTCCCGACGAAGCGCCTCTCTGGCTGCTTCCCACACTTTGGTACCGCAACACTTGGTCTTGGGGCGGATATGTAGGAACTACAGACAAGCTTTCGATGAGAGTCAACGAAGAGGGATATATCGAGACGTCTCACCCAACGCTTGGAAATTTCCTGCTCGCGTTTGAAGAACCTTCCGAAATCCTTTTCACAGAAAATGAAACGAACCTGAAGCGCCTTTTCGGCGTCGAAAACGCCTCTCCCTATGTAAAAGATGCCTTTCACGAATACCTCATAAGTGGGAGGAAAGAGGCGGTGAATCCTTCGAAGAGGGGTTCAAAAGCCGCGCCTCTCTATTCTTTGAAGCTTCTCCCTGGCGCATGCAAAAAAATCGACTTGCGTCTTTTCGCCCCCGAAGAGCGAAAAAGTGCAGAGATCTTCGGCACCGCTTTCGAAGAGACATTTAAGAAGCGCCTGGCAGAAACCGACGCATTTTATCGAGAGAAAATCCCGGCCGAACTAGACAAGGAGGCCAAAGAGATCTCCAGACAGGCGTATGCCGGACTACTTTGGACGAAACAGTTCTACCACTATGTGGTCAAAGAGTGGCTGGATGGCGATTCCAATCAACCGATTCCCCCTGAGACAAGAAAAAAAGGGCGCAACAACGAGTGGATTCATTTTTTTGCCCGCGATGTGATCTCGATGCCCGATAAATGGGAATATCCCTGGTTTGCCGCCTGGGACTTGGCCTTTCATATGATTCCGTTCGCACGGATCGATCCCGTCTTCGCAAAAAAACAGATGATCCTCTTCCTGCGGGAGTGGTACATGCACCCCAATGGCCAGCAGCCCGCTTACGAATTCGGGTTTTCCGACGTCAACCCTCCTGTGCACGCGTGGGCTTGTTTGCGTATTTTCAAAATAACAGGAAGCAAAGATATCGCCTTTCTTGAGAGTGCCTTTCAAAAACTCCTTCTAAATTTTACCTGGTGGGTTAACCGCAAGGACATCGACGGCAACCACATTTTCGGCGGGGGCTTTTTGGGATTGGATAATATTGGCGTCTTCGACCGCTCCAAGCCTTTGCCGGGCGGCGGCCAGCTCGAACAAGCCGACGGAACCGCCTGGATGGCTTTCTATTGCCTGAAAATGCTTCAGATCGCTCTCGAACTCGCCTTTCAAGATCCGGTTTACGAGGACATGGCCTCGAAGTTTTTCGAGCACTTTGTGCATATCGCCGATTCGATCAACGAATTCAGAGGATCTGGCCTGTGGGATGAAGAAGATGGATTTTACTACGACCGCCTTAGGGTTGACAATTGCGACATTCCTCTCAGAACCCGTTCTTTAGTAGGGTTGATTCCTCTGATTGCTGTCGAAGTGCTTGAAGAGGCCCATTTGACAAAGCTCCGCGGTTTTAACAAGCGGATGGACTGGTTTGTTAAGCACCGCAATGACCTCGAGAGGGTGACAACATTTTGCAACCTTTGCCCTGTCCGCGGCCACCGTATTTTGGCTATTCCTTCGAAAGAACGGCTTATACGCATTTTACGCTATCTGCTCGATGAAGAAGAGTTTCTCTCTCCCTATGGCATCCGCTCCGTCTCAAAAGTCCATGCCCGCAATCCCTTTAAGATTACGGTTCATAACGAAACCCATATTGTCGACTATGTCCCAGGCGAAGGGAACAGCTATATGTTCGGAGGAAATTCCAACTGGCGCGGCCCGATCTGGTTTCCCCTCAACCACCTCATCATTGATGCGCTTGAGCGCTACTACCATTTCTACGGAGACGACGTAAAAGTCGAATATCCCTTCGGTTCAGGCCGCTTTCTCAATTTGCAGCAGGTACGCATCGAGCTCAACTGCCGCCTCTGTAGGATCTTCAAACCCGACGGCGAAGGGTTGCGCCCCTGCCATGGGCACGACTTCCGATATGCGACAGAGCCCCACTGGAAAGATCTTGTCCTATTCCACGAGTATTATCATGCAGAGACAGGGAAGGGGTTGGGCGCCAGCCACCAGACCGGATGGACCGCCCTGATCTCGACGGTTCTGGAAGAGACCATGCACAGGACCAAAGAAAGTTTAGCTGAGGCTTAGTTTTGGTTGCTAACGGTGGTTTTTTTCTATAGGTATACTAACTTTTTTGTAAGAGGATCATAGTAGCCAATTTGTACGGTGGCTTCTGGATTCAGAAATTGAATCACGCCCTCAAAGAGATCGGTTACGATTCCAGTGATCTGAAGGCCTCTCAATGCCGCATTATTCAAGGATTCGTATCTTCCAAAAGTGAGAAGGGAGAAAAGCCCCGCGATCAAGCCGATTGGAAAATCCACAATCCGCGTAATGAGAGAGGCAACTGTTCTCAGAATTACTGTCAATCTAGAGACGATATGCCTCATTCCTCCCGATCCTCTTTCGGGCTTGGTGCATGACTTAAGAGCATCATTTAATTTTTGTTTCACAAAATCGGTGATCAACCCACCACCCTCAATCGGAACAGATCCCTCTTTTGTGAACTTAGCATGGGGATTCAAGGTTTGCACTAGATACTTATAAGGCCGGGAGATGAGCTTGGTACAACTTTGTAAATGATTAAAAGTGTGTAAGTTAGCTTTTTCAGACCTGCCTAAGGTTCCTATTGCTCCTAACGCGCAACTAAGCCCAATAAACGTATCCGCTATTCCTGTAAAAGCAACACCGATTGAGCTCCCGAAGCTCACCATTCGGGTCAAAATCTCTCTTGATCCAAATTTTTTTTCATCTCTGCAGTTTTTTTTTAAAAAACCCTCGGTAGGCTTACCGATTAAAGAAATTGAAATATTTATATATGGTAATTTTAACATACTAACATTGTATCATATTTAATCATAACTATCTATATATTATATTTTTTATTATTAAAGATTTGATTAAAAAATAAAGAGATTTGCTCGTGCAGCTCAATTGGCTTGGCCAATAGCTCTTTCAATGAGCGCCCCTCGGCCAGCTCTTGGAGTCGTTTTTCCTCTTCCATAGAGAGTTCAACGGCTTCGATCGGGGCGTGTTCCCGGCAAAACCGCTCGCCTCCATAACGGGCCAAAGGAGGGTTTTCGCATAACGAGCAGCGCTCCAAAAGCTGGAAAATCCCCTCGTGCTTCAACGTTTTGACCAAAAAGAGGGCAGCCACATCCAAAGGACGCTCGACCTCCGGAATCACCCGCAAAAAATAGCAGAAAAGTTGATACAAATGGGGCGCAGCCTTTCCCGGCATCTGGGATTTCCGGATCGCCTGGACCAGCTTCCCCGCTGCCTCCAAATTCTCCAGCCGCTCCCTTAGCCGCCCATGCTGCTCCAAAATCGTCCCGTCCCGAAGCCTATGCATCTCCCCCCTCCCTGCAACATAAACAAACTCCCCCTCATTCAAAACCGCAACCAAAGGCGAACGCCGCCGCTTAACGAAAAATTTAATAATCCCTCCCGGAGTAAAAAGAGTCACAATCTGATCACTCTCCCGAAAATCCAAAACCGATAAAACAACCCCAAAGCAACGTTCCATGAACCTATCCGTAAAGTGGTGGATTTGATTTTAGTTGGATTTTTTCGCAGGTTTTCGAGGTAGTGAGCAGGACATACTTAAGTAAGTAGGAGTGCTCACTGCCTCGAAAAGATGCGTAAAAAGAGTCAAAAAGCAAGTTCATCACTTTGCGGATAGGTTCATGAAGAATTCTGATCCACATTCTCCTTGTCGTCAACCCCAAAACCTGCTAATCTTCTCCCACCTGCACCGATAGCTCAATCGGATAGAGTACCTGGCTTCGAACCAGGTGGTTAGAGGTTCGAGTCCTCTTCGGTGCGAATAAAGTGGATCTTTTGTCCGCATTTGAACGAACCGGCTTTTCGCCTACTGCACCAAAATCTCTCGTTTTCAATTGAAAATTCTTGCACATACATCAAAATCCTACGCCGAAGCTGTAGTAAAGAGATTGGGAAAGGGAATGGAACATGCCCGGCTGCTCTACCGCGAATGGTTTCAGGAAGGGACGTCCGCAGGAAAGGATCCCCATTTCAAAAACGCACAAAAACTTCTAAATGAGATCATCGGGCTGACCGACTTTTCCCTCCTCCCGCTAATCGGGCGGGGAGATGAAAATCAAACGGAAAAACATCTGCTCAAAACGGCTGATGGACTGGAAGTGGAGATGGTTTCACTACCTATGAAGGCCGGGTGCACACTCTGCATCTCCTCGCAGGTCGGCTGCCGGATGGGGTGTCTGTTCTGTGAAACGGGCCGCATGGGCCTGCTGCGTTCGTTAACGGTTGATGAAATCGTCGGCCAAATCTATCAGGCCAAGCATGGCTTGGGCCTCGATGTGCGCAATATCGTCTTCATGGGAATGGGAGAGCCGCTGGATAACTATGAAGCGGTGATGGGGGCTATCCGCATCTTGACCGATATGAATGGATTTGGGCTTGGACCGAGCCGGATCACGATTTCGACAAGCGGACTTGTCGATCAAATCTACCGCCTAATCGAAGAGGCCAACCCGGCAATCAATCTTGCAGTCTCAATCAACTCTCCTAATAATGAAATGCGCAACCGCCTGATGCCGGTGAATCGTCGTCATGATATGGAAGAGCTGAAGGCGGCGATGGAAGCTTATTGTCGCGATCCGAGACGGCGCATCTTGGCTGAATATGTGCTGATCGCGGGAAAAACCGACAGCCTTAAGAACGCCGATGAGCTCGCCGTTTATCTCCAGGGGCTCCGTCTGACTCTCAATCTGATTCCTTACAATCCGCAGAGCCGAGACAGGTTCGCTGCGCCGGAGGGACAGAGAGTCGATGCTTTTGCCGCCCGTATGCGCGCCCACGGCTATTTAACGTTTGTGCGCGGAACCAAGGGGCAGCAGATTATGGCGGCGTGCGGACAGCTCGGCAACCTTAAATTGCGTAAAACCATTCGGCAGCGACGTTAAGATTTCCATTGGGTTTCTTCTTTTTTTTGTTGTATAGTCATCATAACTGAAATGAGAGGGAACCATGCCTGAGAAGACAAAAGCTGAAGTCAAGGAAAAATTCACCCATAAAGAGTATCCGATTCAAATCATCGGCCGGCATGTTGATATCACTGAACCGATGAAATCCTATGCGATCGATAAACTCTCGAAAGTGGAACGATTCGGCGGACGTGTGATCGACGCGGTTATCATCATGGATATCCAAAAATTGATGCAAAGTGTCGATTTTCTCGTCAATGTCAACAACACCGTGATCAAAGTGACGGGTCGCAGCGAAAACATGTACGCTTCGGTTGATCGGGCAATTGCCCGCCTCGAGTCAAAGCTGCGCCGCTATATGAAACGGATTCATGAGCATAACGCGAAAGGGCTTGCCGAAATCGATGTGAATGTCAATGTAATCGAACGGATCTCGCCGCTTGATGATATCAATGATCAAATCGAGGAAGAAAACCTGCGCCATGTCGAAGAGGAACTGCGCCCCCACAGGGTCGTGAGCAAGGAGAAACGTCGGCTCAAAACGCTCAATCAAGAAGAGGCGATCATGAAAATGGAGCTCTCTGAAGAACACTTTTTGGTTTACAGAAGCGAAGAGGATCAGAAGCTGAAAGTGATCTATCGCCGTGATGATGGAAATTATGGAGTTATCGAAGCGGAATAATCGCCTTTTTGATCCCGTTCGCAAGAAATGGGTCGAACCCGAGCCGGAAGAGGTCATCCGCCAGGAGCTGATTCAAAAGATGGTAGGGGAGTTGGGCTATCCGTTATCCCTATTGTCGGTAGAAAAGGAGCTCTCGCTCTTGCCGCATTTGCGACAGGTTCAAAGTGAAACACCCAAACGGCGTGCGGACCTGATCGCCTTTGCAAAAGAGATTCATCCTGACCACCCACTTTTCCCCCTCTTGATGGTCGAGTGTAAAGCTGTTCCCCTGACGCCTAAATTTGCGAACCAGGTCGTCGGGTATAATTCCGTTGTGAAAGCTCCCTATCTTGCATTGGCGAACGGTGAGCAAGTATTGACCGGCCATTTTGATTCTATAGCCGGCCATTTTCGGTTTGAATCGGGTTTGCCCTCCTACAAGATGCTATTGGCAGGAGTCAAGCAGATGGCCCTAAAGTGAGTGCGCGCATTCTCTACCGCAACTTTGGTCAAACCGGCTAAGCCGCGGATCGCCTCGACAGAGTAAGTGCCGATCCGCCAGGTAAGCCCGATATCGAGAGCAATAAGGAGGGTGGTTACGGGGATGCCCCAAAGAAGATTGAAGGAATTGACGATAGACCATTTATAGATAAAAGAGATATCCCATACAATAGATGCCACTCCGAGGATCAGCATCCCTACGGCAATCATAACAATCGTAAGGGTTGTCCCGATCGACCCCGCTCCCCAAGCGGTCCCTTTAATAAGATGCTCGCAAGCTCCCTCTCTGTAGAAGTAGGGAGAAGGAGTACAAGTCATAAAATCTCTCTATTTTTACAATTAATCTAATGAAAAATGCGCGGGCTCAACGGTTTCGCCGTAATCCAAGACAACGACTCGTTCAATGACGTTTGCCAGCTCGCGAATATTTCCCGGCCAATGGTATTCGAGGAGTTTTTCCTCCGCTTTTTTCGAGAGGATTTTAACCCTTTTATTGTTTTCAAAACAAAATTTATCCAGAAAGTGGCGGACAAGTGGGAGAATATCTTCTTTTCGTTCGCGCAGGGAGGGGAGAAAGATAGGAACCACATTGAGACGGTAATAGAGGTCTTCCCTGAAGATTTTTTCTTCAATTGCATTTTTCAAATTTCTGTTGGATGTAGAGATTAAACGGACGTCTACAGAGACCGGCCGGCTTCCACCAACACGTTCAAATTCCTGTTCCTGAATGACGCGAAGCAACTTTGGCTGCAAGTTAAGGGGGATCTCGGTGATCTCGTCGAGCAGCAGTGTTCCTCCGTCCGCCAGCTCGAAACGGCCCAGTCGCTTCGAGTTCGCCCCCGTAAAGGAGCCTTTCTCATGACCAAAAAATTCCGATTCGATGAGTGTGTCCGGTACGGCGGCGCAGTTGACGCGAATATAAGGATTTTTTGCGCGTAGAGAATGGGCGTGGATCGCTCCTGCGATCACCTCCTTGCCTGTGCCGGATTCACCATGGATTAGTACGCTTGCCTGGCTTTTGGCAACCCGGACCGCCTCCTCGAGGACCCTCTTCATCAATGGGCTTTCTGCAATGATTTTAACTTTGGAGGCTACCTGCTCTCTAAGGTAGGTGTTCTCGTTTATGAGCGATTGATGTTCCGATGCCTTGTCGATTAGAGCCTCGATTGCTTCCGGAGTGAAAGGTTTGAGCAGATAGTTGAACGCTCCCAGTCGCATCGCCTCTACGGCATTTTCGATCGTTCCATAGGCCGTCATCACGAGAACAAGTGTCTGGGGAGAGAGTTCTTTCGTTTTTTTTAGTATCTCAAGTCCTGAGAGATCCGGCATTTTCATGTCGGTAATCACAAGGTCGTAGGAGTTTTTCTTGAGTAGGGAGATAGCCTCTTTCCCATTTTCGGCTGCATCGACAGCAAATCCTTTCCGCTTAAGGGCTTCTTCCAAAAAGCGGCGCATGAGCTCCTCATCTTCGGCAACTAAGATCGTTTCAATTCCCATAATCTAATGTAATAGATGTCCCCTTTCCCAATTTTGAGTCAACGGTAATGGTGCCCCCATGCGCCTGCATGACTTTGTATGCCTCAGAAAGGCCTAAACCCGTTCCTGTCGTCTTAGTGGTGAAAAAAGGGGTAAAGATTTTCTCGAGTTTTTCTTCCGCAATCCCCTCACCCCGGTCCTTTATGACAACCTTTCCCGCTTTGGTCAAGATAATCTCGACAAAAGAGGATCCCGCCTCGCATCCGTTTCTAATCAGGTTGAGAAGCACAAGTCGCATCCGACAGGGATCTATCGAAGCAGTGCATCTACTTTCAATCTTAACCTTGCAGCAGTGGCCGCAGCTTTGGGCGAGCTCGGCGGTTTCTTGGATAAAAGCCGCCAAATCGGTCAGCTCGAAATGAAGAGCAAGAGGGCGTGCGTACTCTAAAACATTTATTACAAGAGAGTTAAGGGTGCGACTTCCCTCTAGAATGGAATCAACCATGCGTTGTTGCAGAGGTTCTTTCAATTCCCTTTTCAATAGAGAAGCGAACCCCTCGATCCCGCCGAGAGGGTTGCGTATTTCGTGGGCGAGAGTTGCCGCCATCTCCCCAAGTTCTTTAAGTCTATCGCTCTGTTGAACGCTATTTTCTAATTGTTTAAGCTGGGTACGGTCATTGAGTAGAAGTACGATCCCTTTTTCGGGGATGAGAGTAGGAGCGACTTCAATTTCACGTTCATTAGAAAGAGTCAATAGAATCCGTCCCGGCGTGCGCCCGTTTTTCAAGGCGTTTGCAAGAGGGAACCCAAACAGCTCATCGCAGAAATGGTCCCAGAAGGGTCGTCCGAGCACCATTTCTTGAGGTATCTCAATAATAGAGGCCGCAGCGGGGTTATAGAGGGTGACGATTCCTTCTTGAGTCACGAAGAAAAGACCGTCCGACATATGGCTGACGATTTTTTCCAACGTTTGATGCGAGGCGTCGAATTTCGCTTTTAGCTCATCGAATCGCTTCTGGAGCAGCTCGTGCGCTTCTTCAAGACGTTTTGTTTCTTTAGAAAAAAGAGCGACTTGGCTGTGAAGGTCAGTCGATAATTCCTTCATCGAGTTTGAGCTCTTGTTTGCGTTTCAGTTGATTTTGGGAGTCGAGGTGGAGGATCTTTCGAATAACCTTACGGATCTGCTCGAGCTCTTCAGAAACTTCTTGAGAAATGTCATGCATCCTCTGCTGAAAGGGGCGGATTTCAGCATCTAGCTCATCGATGCAGGAGAGAAGAATTTTTTTCTGTTCCAAAGTGGCGATCCATTCTTGGATAGGAAGATCGGCTTCTGTCTCGGTTAAATCGAGGATCGTTTCAAAGAAGCCCTTCTTCTTTTTCAGCAGATGCAGGAGTTTTTCTTCTTTCATATGCAGTTCCTACAATAGACAGAAAAGAATTTTTCGCAATATAAAGAGACTAAATCGAGGAAAAATGTACGACGCGATCATTATTGGCACAGGGCAGTCCGGTCCCTCTTTAGCCGGCAGGTTTTCAAAAGAGGGGAAGAGAGTCGCGATCATCGAGCGCAAGCGTTTCGGCGGGACCTGCGTCAACAATGGTTGCACCCCAACAAAAGCTCTTGTTGCAAACGCCAAGGCGATGCATACAGTCCGAAATGCTGCGTTCTTCGGGATTGAAGTCGAAAGATTTACGATTGATATGAAGAAAGTCAAGGCGCGCAAAGACGCTCTTGTGAAAGAGAGTGCGAGGGGAGTGCATGAGTGGCTTAAGGGGATGGGCGGCTGCACTGTGATCGAGGGGCAGGCCGTTTTCGACGGGCCCAATCAGGTCCGCGTCAATAATCAGGTCATTGAAGGGGAGAAGATTTTTATCAATGTCGGCGGGCGGGCCGATAGACCGAGGATTCCCGGCCTGGAAAAGGTTCCCTATCTGAACAATTCCTCTCTGATGGATGTCGACTATCTCCCTGAGCACCTCCTAATTGTCGGGGGAGGGTATATCGCTGTCGAGTTCGCCCAGATTTTCCGCCGTTTTGGAAGCAAAGTCACCCTCTTTCAACGCCGCCCTCACATTATGCCTAAAGAAGACGTCGACGTTTCGCTGGCGATTCGCGAGATACTGAAAAAAGAGGGGATTGAAATCATCACTGAAGCAAAAGAGCTGGAAATTTTGCCCGAATCAAAAGAGGGAGATATCCACATCAAGGTGGAGCAAAAGAGCTTTCATGGAACGCATCTCCTACTCGCCACCGGGAGAATCCCCAACACCGACGACCTTGGCCTCGAAAAAGCCGGCATCGAGGTTGACAAGCGCGGCTTCATCAAAGTCGACGATACGCTGCGCACCAGCCGGCCGCATATCTGGGCGATTGGAGATTGCAACGGGCGCGGGGCATTCACCCACACCTCCTACAACGACTACGAGATCGTCGCCGCCAATCTCTTTGACAACGCATCGCGCAAAGCAAGCGACCGGATCCCCATCTATGCTCTTTTTATCGACCCACCTCTTGGGCGGGTCGGCATGACTGAAGAGCAGGTTAAAGAATCGGGAATCAGCGCGCTCAAAGCGACTCTACCCATGACGAAAGTAGCGCGCGCACGCGAGAAGGGGGAGACCGAAGGTTTTATGAAGATCCTCGTTGACGCCGAATCCAAATGGATCTTAGGAGCGAGCTTTCTAGGAACCGGCTGTGACGAAGTGATTCAGATGATTGCCAACATCATCCAAGCAAAGGCTCCCTACACCTCTATCCAGCAGTGCGTTCACATCCATCCTACCGTCACCGAGCTCGTGCCGAGTTTGCTTGAAGGACTTAAACCGATTGCAGCAGCTTCGTTAACCAGGTGAACAACCCGATGGGAGAATCTAAAAAAATTTCAGGCAATCTAGTCGATATTATTCATGAAACCATATATCCGGCGACGATAGAAATTAAAGAGGGAAAAATTTTTTCGATTCATCGCAAGGAGGGAGTGGAGGGTCGCTTTCTAATCCCGGGCTTTGTCGATTCTCACGTTCACATTGAGAGCTCCATGTTACCGCCATCGGAATTTGCCCGATTTGCCCTTCCGGCCGGGGTGCTTGCAACGATTAGCGACCCCCATGAAATTGGGAATGTCCTAGGAGTGGCCGGTGTAGAATACATGTTGCAAAATGCCTCCCATGTCCCTTTTAAGTTTTATTTTGGAGCGCCTTCTTGCGTTCCAGCTACAAATTTTGAGACTTCAGGGGCGAATATAGGATCTGATGAAGTTCGTTATCTTCTTTCAAAAAATGAAATTAAATATCTCACCGAGGTGATGGATTTTCCAGGCGTCATCCAGCGAAATCCTGGGATAATCGCGAAAATTGCGATTGCCAATGAACTCCACAAAAAAATTGATGGACATGCCCCTCAAGTAAGCGGTGAAGATTTAAAGAAGTATATCTCAGCGGGCATAGCTACGGATCACGAATGTGTTTCAGTAGACGAAGCAAAGCAGAAAATTGCTTTAGGGATGAAGATTTTGATTCGAGAAGGGTCGGCTGCCCGTAATTTTGATTCCCTCTTTCCTCTTCTATTAGAAGCTCCGGAAGATTGCATGTTGTGTACCGATGACATAGACCCCTATTCCCTTCTTCAGGGCGGGGTGAATCTTCTTGTGAGACGAGCGGTAGAGAAGGGGGCAGATTTAATGAAGGTTCTCCGTTCCGCCTCTTGGAATCCGATTCAGCACTATGGACTCGAAATGGGATTGCTTAGAGAGGGGGATCCTGGGGATTTCATTGAAGTGGACAATTTAAAAGATTTCACTGTTCGGAGTGCTTTTGTTAATGGGGAATGCGTTTATAGGGAGGGTAAAATTCTATTCCCTCGGATTATTCCCGAACTCATTAATCATTTTGAGGCGAAGAAGAAATTAGTCGAGGATTTTCGCGTTCTTGCTAGTCCAGGCTCGATCAAAGTGATTGAGGCGATCGATGGCCAGCTCATTACAAAAAAATCCCTCGCTAGTCCTCTTCTTAAGGGAAATTTCGTTGTTCCCGACCCAAGTCGAGATCTTCTCAAGATAGCGGTCGTCAATCGTTACCAAAATAAACCGCCGATGGTTGCCTTTATTAAGGGTTTTGGTCTTCAGCGGGGAGCTATCGCCTCTTCGGTCGCTCATGATTCCCACAATATTATAGCCGTAGGAGCTACGGATGAATCTCTTTGCAGGGCGGTCAATTGCATCATTGTGCATCAAGGAGGACTTTGTGCGATTGATGGAGAGGTCGAGGAGTGTTTGCCCTTTCCGATTGCAGGGCTCATGTCAAATCTAGAAGGAACTCTCGTCGCAAAGAAGTACAAGGGTTTGGAAGCTTTGGCTAAATCTCTTGGATGCACCTTGAATGCGCCCTTTATGACCCTCTCCTTTATGGCTCTTCTTGTCATTCCTCAGCTAAAATTAAGCGACCGGGGACTTTTCGATGGAGAAGCTTTCCGATTTACAGAGCTTTTTTCGCTTTAAAATGTGCCGACGGTCGGACTCGAACCGACACTCTATCGCTAGAAGTAGATTTTGAGTCTACCGCGTCTACCAATTCCGCCACGTCGGCGCCTAAGTGGGTAGCAAAACTATACAGGTTGAAAGCTAATGGCGCAAATAGTTTTGCGCCTGTTCCTGGGTAAAGACCACGCGCGCCTTCTCGTCGCGATCGTAGCGGACCTGGATGCCAATATAGGGATAGGGATGCTGGTTGTCGAAGTCACGCCCCTCATGGGAAAGGTAGAGTTTAATAAATATCTCCTTGTTGTACCAAGGAGGGGTCGAGATATTTAGCCCCTCGCGGTTGTAGCGCAAAAATGGCTCCTCATTTTTGTAGTAGGCCATAAGCAGATTGATGATTTTTTCGGGCTCTTCCTCCATTCCTTCGACGTAAAAGTCAACTTCGGCCCCCAGCATGTGCTTGGACCCCCAGTTGTAAGGGGTTTGATCGCAGTAAGCATTGTGGATAGGGCATCTGTGGCCTGTCGTGACGACAACACGCCTTTCCGTCTTTTCCTGGATGTAGTTAAGCAGGTCGATTAGGCAGGGATAGACGAATTCCCTCCCTTCCTTCAGAGGAAGGCCGTGCCGCCTCCCCCCGGGGCAATCGCGGAAGTAAAAAGGTTCTTTACCACCTCTTTCCTGGACAACGACGGGATTTAGGGGATTTCCTTTGCAGCGGAAAAATTCTTTTGTAATCCGCGGAAAGCCTCCTACATATGTCTCTTCCCATGGATAGGTAGCGCGTGTTCGCGGCTGGGGCGGAGGCGGGGTAAAAAAATATTCGTCATGATTGCGGACGAGAAATTCGCCGCGCAAATTCTGCCGGCGCACCTTCTTCCCATCGTCACTACAGCCGGTAACTAAGAGTAGAAGAAATAGTAGCAGAACTTTATGATAGCGATTGTGCATTGGATTCACGATTATCAACTTTTTCTCTTTGATTTCGACGGAATTCTTGTGAATACCGAGGAGCTTCACTACCTTGCTTACAAGAAAATGTGCGCCAATCGTGGATTTTCGCTCAAATGGGATATGCGAACATATATTCGCCACGCGATGTACAGTGCTAGCGGCCTAAAAGAGGGAATCTATCAAGAGTTTCCCGATTTGAAACGTTATGAACCGTGCTGGGAGATTCTTTACCGGGAGAAAAAACAGGCATATGCCGAACTTCTAGTCCGTCGAGGCGCCTCTCTAATGCCCGGAGTCGAAAGGCTGCTCAAAGAGCTCGAAAGATCGGGGATCAAGCGATGCGTCGTCACCCACTCAAGCGCCGAGCAGATCAAATTGATTCGCGCCCGCCAGCCGGTCCTCAATTCGATTCCCCATTGGATCACACGCGAAGATTATTCCGAGCCGAAGCCCTCGCCCGAATGTTATCAGAGGGCGATCGAGAAGCTGGCGGAAGAGGGGGAAAGGGTGATCGGGTTCGAAGACTCTCCACGCGGGTTGAAAGCTCTTTTGGGGACCGATGCGAAGGCTGTTCTGGTCACTGATCTTTTTTCTGAACAAGAATTGAAAAAGCTCGCTCAAGAATTGGATAAAAAGTTCGAGCATGTCTCTAGCTTTGACGATCTCGGTAAATAATGCACGCGCACGAGAAAGAGGCCTCGAGCAGGTGCGGCGATGCCGGCTGCGCGCCGATCTTTTGCCTCCAAGAGAGCGCAAATCTCCTGGAACTCTCTTCTTCCGCTTGCCACTTCAATGAGCGTACCTACGATATTGCGTACCATTTTATACAAAAAACCGTCCCCTTGAAACTCCAGACGGACTCCTCCCTCTTGCTCGATAATATCGAGACGTTTAATCGTGCGGACGGTCGTTTTAACCGAGCTGCCGAGATTGGCAAAAGTGGCGAAATCGTGGGTTCCAACAAACTCCTGGGCCGCCAGGTTCATACGCTTGAGGTCGAGCGGGTAGCCAATTTGATGGCGGTAGCGGCGGACGAAGGGGGAGATCGTCGGGCCGAGCCATAGATGGTAATGGTAATCCTTGCCAACGGCTGAATATTGCGCGTGAAAAGTCTCGGGAGCGGGAAAAAGCTGCAAAAGACGGATATCGTAGGGGAGCATCCCGTTTAACGAGCGGAGCGCCTGCTCGCAATCGAGTTCTGCTTCTGAGAGAAAGTGGGCCGATTGCTCTAACGCATGCGCTCCCGCGTCAGTCCTACCTGCTCCGTAGACGCGGGTCTTTTCGCCCAGTAGAGTCTTTAGGGCCTCCTCAAGAAGTCCCTGGATAGACCTGCCGTTTGGCTGGATCTGCCACCCTACATAGTCAGTCCCATCGTAAGAGAGGGTAAACCTATATTTTGGCATAAATCTTCAGGAGTTGTGATTTTGATGTTTTCATAGGAACCGGGAACAAGCTTGACAGGATGACCGATCAATTCGGCAAGCGAGACGTCGTCGGTCACAGTGAGGCCGTGCTTGTCCGCATAAGCAAATCCTTTGAGCAAAACCTCTTTAGTGAGTAGCTGTGGGGTTTGCACTTCCCAGATGTACTCTCGATCGGGGGTTGAGCGGACAAAACCGCTTTCATCGCTCTCTTTAACCGTATTCTTGACCGGCATCGCAAGGGTCGCAGCTCCTATCTCTTTTCCTTCGTCGATTAACCGTGTCAGCAGTTCGCGAGTGAGGTAGGGACGAGCTGCGTCGTGGACGCAGACCCACTCATGCCTGGCAAATGCAAGGCCGTTAAACAGAGAGTCTTGTCGCCTCTCTCCCGGATTGGCAAACTGTACGTCGTATCCGGAAAAAAAAGGGCGGTATGCAGAGGCGCAGACCACAATCACCTCAGAAACAGCAGAGTGGTTCAGAAATATCTCTAAACTCCTGCAGGCAATCGGCCTTTCATCAAGAAGCAGAAATTGCTTGGGAAGCGCTGTTCCCATCCGGCTCCCTTTTCCTCCGGCAAGCAGAATGACGCTGATCTTCATCTTTTCGTTCGTATGACGTTTATTTCAGGGATTGAGCAGAAGCGGAAGGGCTTGTGGCACCCCAAACCTCTGTTTACATACATTTTTTTATCTCCGACTGTAAAGAGCCCACGAGTATACCCGCGATTCTCGAGGCGTGCAAGCTTTTGGGAGATCCGGTTGAGCCATTTCGGCCAGGGAAAGTGAATTTGCTCTCCATGAGTATGGCCCGAGAGAATCCAGTCGCCGGGATAGGGAAGAAGCAGGGGAAATGAGTCGGGGTTGTGCGAGAGAATCATTCCGGGGTACTCCCGATTGTAGCCGGCAAAGGCGGTGTCAGGTCGGCACCTGCCAAGAGCCATATCTCCTAAGCCTGTGATATTCAATCCAATAGGCAGGGTCACCGTTGCGTTTTCAAGCAATTGAAAAGGGGTCTCGCTTAAAAGCGCACATAGCTCTTGATGAAGCGGGATGGAAAGGACGGCATCAGTAACTCCCTTTCCCGTTGGAGAAGATAAGATGAGTGCAGCCAGGCCGCGGAGCACGCCTCGAATCGGGTTTAGAGGAGGGAGCAAATCATACTTCCCCTCCCGGTTTAGAGTGACGTACCGGCTGTAGTCGTGATTCCCTAAAGTGCAATAACACCCCAAAGGGGCTTCCAATCTTTCAAGAAAGCGTTTCAGGCGGCTTGCCTCCTCCAACCGGCCGTAACAAAGGAGATCCCCGGTAAAAAGGATTAAATCGGGTCGTTTTCGGCAGATCCGGCGGACAACTTTGTCCAAAAATTTTTGGGAAAGATCCTTATGAAAATGGAGGTCGCTGATGTGGACAATCGAGAGGTTGTCCAAATGACTTTGACCCGGACCTAAATTCCATATAGTTTCGGTTAGGGAAACCATTTTAGGTTCAATAAAACGAGGCCAAATTCCGAGAACGGAAGCAATACTCAGAAAATCAATAAAGAGAGACATAGGTGTGTCATCAATTAGAGGAAGGTGTACATTGGAGCTTTTTGGGTAAAATTGCCTATCCCCCCATAAAGTCCTACGCATGAGATCGACGATTTTACCGCAGCAATCTCTAAATGTCCAGCCTCCTCTAATTGATGACACACCCAAAGCAGCAACCATGAAGATTGCTACTTAAGATTTACAAGGTAATAACAAAAAAGTTACTTGATGTGTTTTGAAACTTTTTTTGTCATTTGGAACATGTCGATCGGACTCTTTGAACCGAATACCTTCGCAAGTTTCTCATCAGGAATGATATTGCGTTTGTTTTTTTGATCCTGGCAACCATGTTTTTTGATATATGCCCACAACTTTTTAATGATTTCTGTACGCGGCAAAGGGCCCGGTCCAACAACAGCTTTTAGATCGTCGCTAATATCGACAGGCTGCATAAATGCGCTGTTTTTCTTCTTTGTCACCATGTTTAACTCCTTAACTTGGAAAAAAAGTTTACTCTTCGTTCCAATTCTTTTATCGTTCACAGCGGTTTCTCGTCAAAACAAATTAAAGAGCTCGCTCTCCAGAGAGATTTTAAATATTTGAACCTTAATAGATTGTATACTATCTTTTCGCGCTATGGATTTTGAAGAGGAAATCGCAATACTCACTCCGCTAGTCCTATCTTTAAAAAGGACCAGGGATTTAGGAGAGAAGCAGGAAATCCTCCTCTCTCACCCGCGACTAAATAGGGCTTCAGAAGAGAGCTTGAAGCCATTTTTCCTCCACAGCTACGATCTTTCGTCTAAAATCGCTCTCTTTTCCTTGGTAGCTATTGGCCAGGAAAAACGTCTTTTCTTCTATCCCGAAGGCAGTCCCCCCAGAGAGAAGTTGCGTGCGCTAATCGCTCTTCTGACTTCGATAGAGAGGTTCTATGAAAGCATCGGCGGGATAGCAGGCTACCACCTTAAGGTCTTGCAGCTTCTCGCAAAAAAAGAAGAGGAAGTCCCGGCGGCGCGTTATACGCGGGCTCCAGGGATCGATCTCGCGTGTGCATCAAGCGATGTGGAGGCCTCTGTGGCTGCGGGGATAGAAGCAATTCCTGAAATGGGCGAAATCTATCCGATTGGAGGGCTTGGCTCGCGCTTAAATTTGATCTCGAAAAGCGGCGAACCCCTTCCCGCGGCCTGCCTGCCCTTTCTAGGCACCACATTGCTCCACGGCCTTATACGCGATCTGCAGGCACGCGAGTTCCTCTATTACCGCCTTTTCGGAAAGCAGGTTACGATGCCGGTCGCGATGATGACCTCACTTGAGAAAAAAAACGCGCTCCTGGTGCGCGCGATCTGCGAAAAAAACAACTGGTTTAGCCGTCCTAAAGAGAGTTTTTTTCTCTTTTCGCAACTCTCTGTACCGGTGGTTAGTGCGCGTGGTGAATGGGTGATGCGTGCGCCGCTTGAGCCGCTTTTAGAGCCGGGAGGGCATGGAGCACTATGGCGCACGGCGGAGGAAGAGGGCGTCTTTAACTGGTTTCTCAAACAGGGGAAACATAGAGTGCTGATCCGCCAAATCAACAACCCGATCGGAGGGGTCGATCATGGTCTGCTTGCCCTTGCAGGTGTCGGGAAAAAAGAGCAAAAAACCTTCGGATTCGCCTCTTGCGAACGACTTCCCGATGCTGCTGAAGGCGTTTTAGTGATGAAAGAAGAGGGAGGGCTCTCCCATCTTTCGAATATCGAGTATACCGATTTTAAGAAATATGGAATTGAAGGCGCCTCTTACCCCGCTAACACGAATATTTTGTATGCCGATATCAAAAAGCTCCAACCGGCGATCAAAAAAAACCCTCTCCCAGGCCTGATTTTAAACATGAAAGACAAGTTTATCGGGGGGCGCCTTGAGAGCATGATGCAAAATATTACCGATGCTCTTCCGGTAAAAAAAGGGAGAGCGCTTCCGACCTTCTTGACCTACAACGAACGCCGGCGTACCATTTCCGCAGCGAAAAGAAGTTTCGAGGCAGGCCATAAAATGCTCGAAACTCCCGAGGGTGCATTTTATGATCTTCTCTTGAACTCCCATACCCTCTTAAGGGAATGGTGCTCAGTCGTTGCTTCCGATTTTTCTTCTCCTGAAACCTATTTGAAGGAGGGACCCTCTAACCTTTTCCTCTATCACCCTGCTCTGGGTCCACTCTACTCCCTTATTGCCCAAAAAATTCACAAGGGACGAATGGCCGATGGGGCTGAGTTGCAGCTTGAGATTGCCGATTTGAAGATGGAGAGCTTTGATTTGGAGGGGAGTTTGCGGATTTCAGCTCGCAACATCATCGGGCATCTTTCACAGGGGATCCTTCGCTACAGCCAGAAGACCGGGAAATGCGTCTTAAGAGGGGTGAAGGTGAGAAACGAGGGGATCTGCCGCTCGGCGTCCAACACTTATTGGAAAAATCAAATCAAGCGGCAGGGGGCCCTGAACATTGTGCTGGAGGGTCACTCCGAGTTTTATGCCGAGGATGTGGTCTTTGAAGGGGAGCGGACGATCGTTGTTCCCGATGGAGAGCGCTGGATTGCAAGAAAGGACGGATCTTTTGCGAAAGAGAGGGCCGGCTGGGAATGGCATTACAAAATGAGAGGGAATCAAGTATTCCTTTCGGGGCAGCACTTCTCGTAGAGTCTCATGATTAAAAAGGCGAGGCCTACACAGGCAGCGACGGTCACACCCCCCATGATCATAATAGCCGTCGAATTTTCGCCGGGATTCATGAAGAGATTCAGAAAAAAATCATTTAACGAAAGAGCCATTGCCGAACCATGTGCCGTGGTCATTGTCAGTTGCGTAGATCCGGAAAGCAAAGCAGGGATAAAAGCCATCTGCTAAATTATCTTCAAAATTGACTTTTTGGAAAGGAAAACGTAGACTGGTCCGCCACTTAGGAGTGCGAGTATGCGGGAAGAGATTCAACAGCGTTTGGAAAATGTGAAAGAACGAACCCTTCACATGTGGAGGTATCTTTGACCTGGCGGCAAAGCAAACGCGTGTCGAAGAGTTAGAAAAGCAGATGGGAGACCCTGAGTTTTGGGATGACAATGCCAAAGCTCAAGCGGTGATTGCAGAAGCAAATGCGCTTAAGGGATGGACGGTTCCCTACAGTGAGATCAAAACGCGTTTCGATGGGGTAGAGAGCCTTCTGCCCGAAGCGTGTGAGATGGAGGATGACTCCCTGATCAACGAGCTGCTCGAGGAGCTTTCCAAAATCGAAAAAGAGCTCGAGGCGCTCGAAGTGCGCCGGATGCTTTCGGGAGAGATGGATGAGAAGGCATGCTTTTTAAGCATCAACGCGGGAGCGGGGGGTACCGAAGCGTGCGACTGGGCTCTGATGCTGTCGCGTATGTACCATCGCTGGGCCGAAAAGCGCGACTGGAAAATAGAAGTCGTTGACTCCGTCGATGGCGAGGTCGCCGGAATCAAGAGCATCACACTCAAATTCATCGGGCCTTTTGCATATGGATATGCAAAAGCCGAGAAAGGGGTCCACCGCCTCGTGCGCATCTCACCCTTCGACAGCGGCAACCGGCGCCACACAAGTTTTGCTTCTGTCGATGTGACTCCCGAAATCACAGATGATATCCAAATCGAAATTTCGCCGAGCGACATCAGAGTCGATACTTTTCGCGCCTCAGGGGCGGGGGGGCAGCATGTCAATGTGACCGATTCCGCTGTCCGGATTACCCACGTTCCGACGGGAATCGTGGTCTCTTGCCAAAGCGAGCGCAGCCAGCTGCAAAATCGTGAAACTTGTTTGAAGCTGCTCCGCTCTAAACTCTATGAAAAAGAGGTCATGGAGCGTGAAGAGAGCATCCGGGCGATGGGAGGAGAGAAAAAAGAGATTGCGTGGGGATCGCAGATCCGAAACTATGTCTTCCAACCCTATACGTTGGTCAAGGATACGCGCACGCATTACGAATCTGGCAATATTCAGGCGATGATGGATGGAGAATTGCTCGATGATTTTATCATTGCTTATTTAAAGGAATTTGGGTGAGAGATGGATGAAGAGAATAAAGAGGCTGAGCCGAAAGTGGAAATCCGGTATACAACACTCGAAGATGGGCCTTATCTGAAAGAGTGGTTGGAAGAGCCGGGCATTTTGCGCGCCTTTCCAATGGCTGATCCTCCCGAAGTCGAGGATTCGGTTAAACACTGGATCGGATTTTCTAAATACAAAAGCAGCCTTACGGCGACCATCGAGGGTAAGCCTGTCGGGCTTGCGACCCTCTGTTTGATGCCCTACCGGAAACTGATCCACCAATGTCTAGTTTCGATCATCGTATCGAAAGAGGCACGAGGAAAGGGGGTCGGCACGCTCCTTATGAACAACTTGATGCATCTCGCGAAAGAGTATTTTGGAATCGAGGTTCTCTATCTTGAAGTCTATGAAGGCAATCGCGCGATCACCCTTTATGAACGCTTTGGCTTCCGCGAAATCGGATTTCAAAAGCACTTTATGAAAGAGAACGGCGAGTATATCGGGAAGATCATCATGGAACGCATTTTGTGACCGACGAGCTCTCCCTCAAGAATAGGCTCCGTAAACTGCTAAAGCAGGATTTCGAGCTTGTGATCAATAATAATCGCTCAACGATGGTTAGCTTCCGAAATAACAGGAAAACGCTCTCTTTGCACAAAATGTTTCTTGAGGCGCCCGATTCTGTAATAGCGGCGGTCGCCCACTATTTAAGGGGAAAACGTAGAGAGGCGCAGAAACAAAATCTGATCTTGCGCGGCTATATCGAGGAGAATCTCTCGAGGTATGACGTCTCAAACCGCTTGGACCGAACCAAGCTTGAGCAAAAAGGGCGGATTTATCATCTCGTCCCTCTCTTCGACGAATTGAACCGTCAGTATTTCAATGGGGAGCTGGAGCTGGCGGTCACCTGGTTTGGAGCCTGGGGGCGAAAAAGCAGAAGCCGTATTGTATTTGGTCAGTATCACGACAACTTGCGTCTAATTAAGATCCACCGGATTCTCGATGATCCCTTTATTCCTGAATTTTTCCTAAAATTTATTCTCTATCACGAAATGCTCCATGCGGTTATTCCGGGACATATAGATGAGCGGGGCCGTTTTTGCATCCATGGAAAAGCGTTTAAAGAGCGGGAACGACAATTCGGGCAGTACGCAGAAGCGATTGCATGGGAGAAGAAGAACAAAAACCACTTTTTTAAAAGGTAAGTATGGCCGGTCATAGTAAATGGGCGAACATCAAGCATAAAAAAGAGCGGGCAGATAAACAAAAGGGGAAAATCTTTTCCCGCCTTGCCAAAGAGATCATCAGTGCCGTCAAAATGGGTGGCCCCGATCCTAAAAACAATCCCCGTCTGCGTCTGGCGATCCAAAAGGCAAAAGAGGCCAATATGCCAAACGACAATGTCGAACGGAACATTAAAAAGGCCTCAAGCGACGATCAATCCGACTATGAGTCGGTCACCTATGAAATTTACGGACATGGAGGAGTTGGCATCATTGTCGAGGCAATGACAGACAATAAAAACCGCACCGCTTCTGATATGCGCATTGCGACTAACAAAAGAGGGGGCAATATCGCCCAGCCGGGCGCGGTCGCCTTTAACTTCGACAGCAAAGGGGTGATCCAGGTTGAAAAAGGGAAGATGAAGGAGGAGACCCTTTTCAACGCCGCCATCGAAGCGGGAGCCGAAGATTTCGAAGCGGCCGAAGAGGGGTATATGATCACAACCGATCCGGCAGAACTCTACGCCGTTAAAGAAAAACTCGACGAAAAGCAGATTCCGGCTACAGAAGCCGATATCGAGAGATTGCCAAAGACACTAATCGACTGTGACGAAGAGACGCGTGCAGCTAATTTGGCTCTGATCGACTGGTTGGAAGAACTTGAGGATGTCAATGCGGTCTATCACAACATGGATCTTTAACCGCGATGAGCCTCTCTCTTTGGCGAGCCGTTTTTCCGATATGGAAGGAACGGTCCTTCTTCAATCGGGAGGGGGGCTCGATTCTGCGCGCCATTCCTACCTTTGCCTATTCCCAAAAGAGAAAATCACTTTGAACGCCCAAAAGGGCTGTTGGGAGAGGCTTGAAGAGGCGATGGGGGCGTTCGATTCCGCTCTTCCAATCCCCAAATGGGTCGGCTATCTCGGCTATGAGATGGGGTCTTTCGCCGATAACGATATCGAAACTCCTTACTTCTCAGCCCAAACTCCCGACTGCTCTTTCTACCGCCCTTCCGCAGTCATCCATTTTGACCATTCCACCTCTAAGGCAACACTTTACGGCGAAGGAGAGATTTCTCTGGAGCGAGAGCGCACTCTCTTGCCATCCGAGCTGCAACTTGGATTTTGTTCAGATACCCTTGAGAGCTATATAAAAAAAATTGCGCAAGCCAAGGAGTGGATATTGGATGGGGAGATCTATCAAGTCAACCTATCGCAGGAATTTCACTTGGAGGGAAAGAGCGACCCTTTTTCCCTCTTTCAAAAGGTTTCTCTTCTCAATCCCGCCCCCTTTTCGGCTTATGCGCAGTGCGGGGATTTCGCTTTGGTCTCATCTTCTCCTGAACGCTTTTTATCGAGAAAAGGGGATCTTTTGGAAACCCGTCCAATCAAAGGAACAGCTCCCCGGGGAAAGACACCCGAAGAGGATGCCCGCAACCGACGCACTTTGCTCAGCTCCGAAAAAGAAAGGGCAGAGTTATTAATGATTACTGACCTGATGCGCAACGATTTGGGGAGAGTTTCGGCTCCCGGTTCCGTGAAGACACGGGAGATTTGGCGGTGCGAATCGTACACAAATGTCTTTCATCTTCTCTCGATCATCGAGGGGAGGTCTAAAAAAAGCCCCGTTTCATTGGTGCGGCAGCTTTTTCCCGGCGGGTCGATTACGGGATGTCCGAAACTGCGTGCGATGGAAGCGATTGCGCTATTGGAAAAAAGGCCCCGAGGAGTATACACAGGATCGATCGGCTACTTCGCTGCGAATGGGGATTTCGATTTCAACATCGCCATACGCACCCTTGTCGTCCACCCCTCTCATGTGCAGGTTCAACTTGGGGGGGCGATCGTAATCGACTCCGATCCTGTCAAAGAGTTCGAAGAGACGCTGCATAAAGGTGAATCGCTATTTAAAGTGTTGGGGGCTCATGAGCTTTGTGTATTATGAAGGTGCTTTTCTGCCGGAGGCAGAGGCGCGTGTTCCGGTCACCGACCGAGGATTGCTGTTCGGAGACGGAGCGTATGCGACGATCCAAGTGAGAGAGGGGATCCCTCTTTTTTTGGAGACTCATTTGGAGAGGCTGGCCGAACAATGCCGTTCGTTTAATCTGGCAATGCCTCCTCTAAAAAAGAGGGTCATCAATGAAATCATTCGCCTTAACCGAGCCGAAGAGAGAATTTGGCGGATGAAAATCATCGTGACGGGAGGGGATGATCCTGCCCTCCATCTCCCCGAGCGCCGAGGTCGGCTCCTTATCACCCTAAAACCTTCAGAAACTCCCTCGGACAAACCGCTTGAAATCGGGATCTTCCCCCATCCTTTCCACATCTGCCACGCTTCGTACAAAAGTCTAGCCCATCTCAACCGTCTCTACATCATGGAAGAGGCGCGTCGGCAAGGAGTCGACGACTGTCTTACGCTGACAGAAGGCGGAATTGTGCTTGAGGCCGCTTTCGGAAACTTGTGCTGGGTAATAGGAAAGAGACTCTATACCCCCAGCCGCACGCTACCTCTCTATTTCGGCGTCACCCTTTCCAAGTTAATCGAAGGGGCTAAGTGCCAGGGGTACCGCGTTGAGGAGGTCGAAGCTAAACTCGATGAGCTTCCCGATGAGGGAGCCTATTTCCGCACTAACACAATGGGTGGGGTGCGTCCCATTTGCTCCATCGGCGGGTATAAAAAAGGGCGCTCGGATGAGCGCCCTTTACTGAGTGAGTGTTTGTCGGCTATAGGTTAGTCTTAACTAACCACTTCAATTTTACCAGGGTGTACGATCTCCGGATCCTGGTTTTTACGTTCTAAGGTTTCTTCTTGGTCTTCTAGATCAAGTGGTCGTTTGGGCTGCAGAGGAGGTTGCGACCCTTGGGAATTGTCATTTTCAAACGGCCGATCTTTAGTTAGCCTGTCATCCGCCTTCTTTTGATATAATTCTGTGATTGCTTTTTCTGTTTGGCTCTCCCATTTAAGATGTGTTCCCGTATAAGGATTAGAGAATGCGTGACCTCCAAAAATACCTCTAGCATTTGGATTAACACTTGAGTAAAGCCGAGATTGACCCATTTTGGGACTTATAACCACAGTTCGCCAGTACTTTTTAATCTCCTCCTTCTCCTTATCAATTTTATCCTTATCCTTAGTTGGGTCCCAGCCCTTATCCTTAGCAATCCGTTGAGCAATTTCATTCGCTTTTTTTTCTATCCCATTGATCATATCTTCGTATTGATAGCCATAAGCGAACATCGCTTTTTCGAATTGAGAACCTTTTAAGGCTTCCCCCGTATTTGTATCTGAAATCACGATCGAAGAGGGGTTGTTAAAATTTCCCTTCGAAATAAATAGAAAACTTGAAGTTCCATTGCGGCGATGCTCAGGAAGATAGTAATTTCCATGCCCATCCGACAGGAGTTGTTTGCGGATATCAGGGCGGTCGATATAAGCTTTAATTGTCTCCCGGTCCTTTGGATCGTATCCCAATCTGATAATCAGCTTAGTAAGCGGACGAGAAACCAGAGTGGCTCTACTAGCATCGCCTTTGGAAACAAAAATAAAGCTCTTATCATCTAATGGAAGGTAGGAATTTCCTTTCCCATCGCTTATAAGCCCACCTTTGATATGAGGTTCTCGCAGAAGCTGCTGAATATCTCCGGAGTTTTTTAAATCGTACTCATTCCGTTCCGATAACTCTTTTATCAGATTTGGCTGGTGCGCTTTAACAACTTTGCGTTCCGCATCCAAAGGATTGGTTCCGCCCCTAAATATTTTCTTTTCCTTGTATCCTTTGAGAGCGACTTCAAAGGTGGCTTTACGAAATTCTTCAGATAAGTTGAGGGGGCCTCCCACTATTCCACCCAAAAAAAGCCCACCTCTCTTAAGACCCCTCTTTATCTTTTCTTTAGTGCTAGCAGCTGTTTGAGGCAGAAGCCGGTCGCGCCGAGTTTCTTCTTCCCACTCACAGCCGTACATGAACCTAGAAAGCTTGTCAGCACGTGCTGGGTACTTCGTAGTTATATTATTTTTAAGTTCTAATGAATCAACGTTCTTAGTCATAATAAATACTTACCCCTAAAGTTATTATTAATAAAGAACATTTTATCATATTTGTAATTTATTTCCAATTATTTAAGTTTTTAATTTAATCTTAATATTTTATATAATTTGGTTTATTAATAAAATAAATCTATGAAGAGAGTTTTATTGCTGCTTCTTTTTGGAATCTTTATGAATGGATGTTGTTGCCAACCTCTCCCCTATCAACCTATCTATATCGTTGCTGAAAGAGAGAAACCGGTAGAGCCTACTCCGCCATCAGAGATGTGCACGCTCTCTTTGTCCATAACTCCTTGAGGTGTCCTAATTTTTTATTAGAAAGCCCCCCTAGGAAGGAGATCGCTTGGAGAAGGCGGGCTCTGGTGCGGTCTTTGCCCAGGATTTGCACAGAATCGAAAAGGGGGGGGCCTTGCCGCCTCCCTGTAATGGCTACAAAAAGAAGGGCCATCACGATTTTTTTGTGGTTAACACCAAAGGCTTCGGCTATCTCTCTTGAAGCTTTTTCTATCCCTTCGCGTCCCCAATTCTCTTGCTCTTCCATCGACCAGATAATAGTCTGAAGAATGGAAGCGGCCTGCTCAGGGGTGAGGCCTTTGGGGGTAAGCAACTCTTCGGTGTAGGGGATGTGGTTGATAAAAAAGAAGTGGCAGAGCTCCATAAACTCGCCGAATGTCTTAATGCGGGTGTGCGCAAGGGGCATCAGCTTCTGCATAAAGGCGTCAGAAAAACTCCATTCTTTGATCCGGTTCCAAAGCGCATCTTGAGGAATATTATTAATCAGGTAGTGTTGGTTTAGCCAGTCGAGCTTGGAGATGTCGAATATCGCTCCCGAAAGGCCGATGCGTTTGGAGTCGAATTCTTTGATGATCTCACCTACCGAATAGACCTCCCTTTCGGAGGTCATGCTGTAGCCCATCAGGGTAAGGAAATTCAGAAAGGCCTCAGGAAGATAGCCCGAATCCCTATAGAAAAAAATCGAGGTGGGATTGCGTCTTTTGGAGAGCTTTTTTCCATCCATTCCAAGCAGAAGGGGCATGTGGAGGAATTGGGGAGGTTCCCAGCCAAAAACCTCGTAGAGCAGGATATGTTTAGGCGTAGAACTAATCCACTCATCGCCCCTTATAACATGGCTAATCTCCATCAAATGGTCGTCCACAACATTGGCTAGATGATAGGTGGGAAAGCCGTCCGATTTAAGTAGGATTTGATCGTCGATATCGGCCCAGGGGAAGCTAATCCGCCCTTTCGCCATGTCTTCAAAGAGGCATTCCCCGGTTAGAGGGACCTTCAGACGGATCACGTAAGACTGGCCTGCCTCTTCACGCGCAGCAACCTCTTCCGGGCTAAGGTTTCGGTAGCGGCGGTCATACCCCTTCGATATTTCGCGCATCTCCGCTAGCTCTTCAGGAGTGGCGAAACATTTGTAAGCCTTTCCCTGGTCTACAAGCTGCAGGGCATATTTCCTGTAGATCTCGCTACGCTCTGATTGGCGATAGGGGGCGAAAGGACCTCCCAGATCAGGTCCCTCATCCCATTCGATGCCGCACCAGTGCAGCGCTTCATAGATGTTCTTCTCAAATTCAGGGCGGCTGCGCGTCCGGTCAGTGTCCTCAATTCGCAGAACGAACTTCCCCCCATGACGGCGCGCGAAGATAAGATTGAAGAGGGCCATGAAGGCGGTACCAACGTGTGGGTCTCCGGTAGGAGAGGGGGCGATGCGCACCCGAACGGGCTTATCCATAATATTTCCTAGTTTTTGAGAGGGGAAGTATAAACAAGCAGGCCTATTTCGACAAGACTATGAGATCTTGCATGATATTGACCGCCTCCGAGAGTTGAGGATCTCCCTCCATATAGAGATCGACCTTTTCCGGGGGGACCTCCTCCTCCTGAAGGGCTGCTAAAAAGCTTTGATAGAGCTTATTTTTTGCGATGCGCTCTTCTGAATTTATCTTGAGTTGGGGAAGGAGACGTACGTAAGTTTTAAGCTTAGGCTGAAGGTTGAAGCGGTAGAGCCAGCTGATCTGATCGCGTTGGACAACAGGAATATCGGAAAGGTCATCGTGGAAATTCTCCGGGATAGAATCGTTTTCAAGGGGGTATTTTGCATGCATTTCCCCAATTTCCGTAGCAGAGTAGAACCCGGGGACGACAATATCGGGTTTTACCCCGACAAGCTGAGGACTTTTTCCCGATACGGTATAATAACGTCCGCGGGTTACTTTAAATTCACCTTTTGGATTGACCTTGCCGTTACTTCCTGCGTCGAGAGTAAAGGTCTGAAAAGTACCTTTCCCGTAGGTATGTTCATCTCCGACAACGAGAGCGCGTCCATAATCTTGAAGAGTTTGCGCCACTATTTCTGCTGCCGAAGCGCTGAGCTTGCTCGTCAGAACGATCAGAGGGCCGTCATAGGCCGTCTTCCCATCGATGTCGCGCAAGTGCTCGACAGCGCCGTGGTTATCCTTAATCGAGACGACGATTCCTTTTGTGATAAAAAGGCCGGTTACAGCGACAGCTTGAGGAAGGACTCCCCCTGAATTGAGGCGCAAGTCGAGAATGATCCCCTTAATCAAATGATCGGAACGGATTTTTGCGATTTCTTCGTAAAGATCCGCAGCGGAGGAGTGAAGTGGATCCTGGTAAAAGGCATGAAGAGAGATATGGGCGATAACTCCATCGCCGTAGGGGATCGTTGAGGATTCGATACGTGCTTCTTTGATGACAACCTCGCCCCGAATGATCTCGATTTCATGCTTCTCATTTTCGTCTCTAAGGACCGTTAAAAGGACGGCCGTTCCCTCTTCTCCACGGATCAATTCAACAGCCTCCGTAATTTCTAGACCGACAACAGGCTCGTGATTGATCGCGATAATCCGGTCATTCACCTTGAGTCCCGTCGCCCGGCTTGCGGGTCCCCCTTCAATAATCTTGACGATTGTGAAACCGTTTAGGTCATCGCGGAGTTGGGCCCCAATTCCAAAAAGACGTTGTTGTACCTGGATCATAAATTGTGAGGCTTCACCGGGCGTAAAATAGGCTGTATGGGTATCAAATGAGGCTGCAAAAGCTTTGAGGATTTGGGAACGAATGAGGCGGCTGCGCTCTTCGGCGTCCTTAGAGGCGATCTCCTCTTCCCTGGATAGGCGTCTCTTGGCAATCCTTTGAAGAGCCCTATCGCGCGAATCGGGGTCGCCCAGCCGTTCGGTCGCCTGCACCTGCAAGGCCTTGATCCGCATCAAACGCTCAAGAAGTTCTTCTTCCGTTTTGACCCATTTGAGCTCTTTAAATTCATTTACCGATACATTCTCGGGAAGTTCAACCTCTTCAATCCGCTTTTCCAACTTTGCACGTCGCGTAACTGCCTCAACCATCAAATTGTGGATCGAGTTAAATGCCGTGAAACTTCCCTTTTGAGTCTCGCTCAAGACCTCTTGAAGAGTCTCGTCGGTTGGCCTAAGCCATTTTTCAACCTCCCCTTCTAATAAATAGGTTTTAGTTGGATCAAGCTCTTCGAGGTACTGTTCCAGCACCCTTTCGACCAGCGAAGGCGAAAGCTCTTTATAAGAAGCATGCGCCTCCATCATTTGAGCGAGTGTAGCGACCACATCACGGTCGGAAATCTCGGGAAGCTTGCTCCCATAGATTGCCTGAACGGTAAAAAAAAGGAGAAATAGGGCGTATCGAATCATTATCTCTCATCATTATGATGAATAGATTAATTGTACAGATAATTAAGAATGCATAAAGAAAAAAATCGAATTTTATCGAGAGAAATAGGGGTTATAAGCTTTTAAAAACCTTAACGAATAAGCAACTATCTGTATTAAGAAAAGGTAAAGATTAAAACAAATAGATAAGAAAATGGTTGATTTGAATTCTATTCTTAATGAAAATATTACACGAAAATAGGATTTTGGGAGGAGAAATGAACTTTTCGATTTCCGGTTGTACGATCCTCAAATTTACAATTCGGCAAAAAAAATCCTTGATTCCTAAATCTATTTTAAGAGATAATAAATACTTCAAAGGGATTGAGTTACATTAAGTTAACAAAATCGAGAGAAATAAATAATCGGGGTGTTCAACGACCTATTACTAAATAGTAGAAACGACTAAGAAAATGACTCAAGTGCGCCTCAAACACAAGTTATTGTGAAACTAAAAAAACCTTAGGGGGTTAAGAAAATGGAAGATATGAAAGAGATGCAAAGTTTGCATGCTCTGGAGAATCCGGAGGCCTCTTCTCAAAATGCGGAAGATAGAAAGGTCGTTTCGATCACAGAGGCTGCAAAAATCAACCAAGTAACCAGACAGGCGATTTATGTCGCGATCAAGCAAAAAAAGCTTAAGGCGACAAAAAAGACCCGTTGGGAAATCGATTTGAAAGATTTGGAGGAGTACCGCAAAAACAAGTATTCCCGCACAAAGTCTATGTATGACGGGGAATTACTTTTTGATAACCAAAAAGGGTATTATTCCGTTAATCAGGTCGCTAAGATGCTTGGCGTTCCGGCTCAAAAAATCTATTACGCCACGCGTACAGGGATGATCAAAGGTTCTCGCAAAGGGGCCGCCTGGGTTATCCATGAAGATGAAGTCGCTCGTTATAAAAGCGAATATCTAGAGAAGAAAGCGTCTAAGCAAAAGCAAGCTAGCTAATTCGGCTCCCTTCTCTTAAGACGTCCATATTTTTAAATATGGGCGTTTTTTTATACCAATAGGTATAGCAGAATGAGTTGAAAAATTTACATTTTGACCTGCGTGAAAAGGTAAATTTTTCAACTCATTCTGCTATATTATTCGAGGATTTGAAAATCCCGGATGAGTAGCTGAATGCTGCTTTTGTTATGAAAACGGTTGACTTGGGGAGTGTAGGCGATACGGAGAGAGAGATCTTTTCTTCTTAATTGAGTGCGCCGCTCAGCCATCCCGAAAGCGATTCCCTCCAGCATACGGTCCCCTTGCTCCAGATAGAGCTTGAGATGTGTTCCCCCGATGATTTTAGGTGGCCAGGCCTGTTTGGCTTCACAATAGAGGATGGGCTGCGAGTTTTCATTGCCGTAGGGTTCGAAAAGCTCGAGGGAAGCAAGAAGATCGTAGGTTAGGTCCTTAAAGTTAGCATGGGCATCGAGGTAAAGTTTAGAAATAATATCTTGTTCGCGCAGAGAAGAATTGGCCGCATGGAGGAAGCGCTTCTTAAATTTCTCGATATTCTCCTCTCTGATCGTTAGGCCGGCAGCAAAGTCGTGCCCTCCATAGTTGAGGAAGAGGTCGCTGCATTTTTTTAGGACGGGGAGAAGAGGAAATTCTCGGATGGTGCGGATCGACCCTTTTCCGATTCCGTTGTCGATCGCGATGATAACGGCAGGCCTGTTATAAACCTTTGCGATGCGAGCCGAAATGATAGGGATGACGCCCGGATGCCAGTTAGTAGAGCTGATGACGATCGCTTTGTTTTCTACGATTGAGGGGTTCTCCTCCAAAGTATTTTCTACATCCCCCGAAACGATCTGCTCGATTTTTTGTCGTTCCATATTAAAAAGATCGAGTTCTTTGGCAAGTTCGGTTGCCTTCTTTTCGTCGCGGACGAGGAGAAGTTCTACCCCTTTAGTTGGATCGGCAACCCTTCCGAGGCTGTTCATACGCGGAGCGATCTTAGAGGCAACATCGACAGCATTCAACTCATTACGCTCCAAACCGCAGATAGAAAAAAGCTTGATCAGCCCCATCCGCTTCGTCTTTTGCAGCTGCTTGATTCCGTATCGAACGAGAATCCGGTTTTCATCCAGAAGGACGCCCATGTCGGCAATCGTTCCGAGGGCAACGAGATCGAGAAATACTTTGAGGTCGATCTTTTTTGGCGGAAGCTCCTCTATAGAAGCCAGGTGGTTTGTCAAGGCATGGGCCAGCTTAAAAGCGACGCCTACGCCTGTCAAGTCGCGGTTTGGGTAGGTCTGATTAAGGAGCTTAGGATTGAGGGTGGCGATGCAGTTGGGGATTTTATCGGTTGGCTCATGGTGGTCGGTGATGATCACGTCGATCTTTTCGTTGATGATTTTTTGGATTTCTTTGGAGGCCGTGATCCCGCAATCAACCGTGATCATGAGCGTACAGTTGTGATCTTTAGCAAATTGCAGAGCGTCTAGAAAAAGCCCTTCCCGCTGGACATTGGGGTTGGGTACATAATAGAAAACTTTTCCACCGATTTTCTTCAGAAAATCGGCTAGCAGCGCAGTCCCGGTCATTCCGTCGACATCGTTATCTCCATAAATGAGGATGCCCTCCCCGTTTTTGACTGCGCCCGTGATGCGGTTCACCGCCTTTGGCATATCGAGAAACTGCTTCGGATCATAAAGATCGGGCAACTTACTATAGAGAAAATGATGGATGTCTCCAAGCGTGGGAAATCCTCTCGAGACGAGAATTTGCGCGGTAATCGGATGGATGCGAAATTCTTGAATGATCTGTTCTAACCAGGATGGATTTTCCTCGGGAAAGATCCAGATCGGTTCATTTGTTGACTCCATATTAACTCATGTCAAAGGTCGCGTTAGGACGCGCGCCTAGTAAGAATGTGTCATGATAGCAAGCAATCATCCAGTTGGCCACTCTTTTCCGCGTTTTAGGCTTTCTTGTTATGCGTTCTTGGTGGATGCGGCTGCTTTACTCTCTTCTCGCTTTTGGAAATAGAGCAGAAGTGGAGCGGCGACATAGAGCGATGAAAGCGTTCCGACGCCTACGCCCAGAGTCATAATCAGGGCAAAATTGAAGATTGAGCTCCCGCCAAAAATGACAAGTGCAAGCAAGACAACTAGTGTCGTTCCGGAAGTCATGACGGTCCGACTCAAAGTCGCATTCAAGGCGTGATTGACGATCTCCGCGAATGAAAGCTTTCTGAGAACCCTGATGTCTTCTCGAATCCTGTCGAAGATGATAATCGTATCGTTCAATGAATAACCGACAATTGTCATTAAGGCAGCGATGACTTGAAGATCGATGCGAATCCCTTCGAAGAATAGGTGCAGAAGGGCGAGTAGGCCCAATGTAATCAAAAGGTCGTGAGCCAGCGCCAGGGTCGCGCTGATCGCGTACTTGAATTCGAACCGGAAGGTGATATAGATCAAAATGCAAAGCAACGCCAGCCCGAGGCCGATCAATGCCTGGTTACGCATAGTTTCGGAAAGCTGCCCGCTCATCTCTGTCCAATGGAGGTTGAGCTCCGGCAGAGAGGCCGGATTCAATTCGAGGCCACCTCTTTCGAGTGCATCCACAATCCAGACAATACGCGGATTGTTCTCGTAGGTGAAGAGAGCATTTTCAACGGGCGGTTTCTCATCGAGGTTGTAGAATGGTTTTCCTTCTTGTTCCATGCTGGTTCCTAACTGAATGCGCAGCTGGTTCGGCTTATTAAGCTCTTGGATTTGGAAGTCGCTTGGAGCGGCTCCTGCTTCGTTAAGTGCGTTTTCAGCGGCAAGGCGGTAGTTCATATCCGGTTGCTCTTTGAGGTCAAGCGTCAGCGCATAGCCGCCGGTAAAGTCCATACCGAAGATCGTTTCGCGTTCTTTCGCCAGAAAGAAGCCGCCTCCAATGATCAAGATGATTGAAAGCGTGATCGCTAGGCGGGCTCTCTTGAGAAAGTCGATCTTTGTCTGTCCGAAAAGGCGTGCCATCTTCAACTCTTTGTGTTTTGGATTTTGCACCCATTCTGAGAAGAAGAAGCGTGTGACAAATAGAGAGGTAAACATTGAAGAGACAATCCCGATAATCAACGTAAGGGCGAAACCTTTGATTGGTCCCGAGTCGAAGTTAAGTAGAATGATCGCCGCGATAATGGTAGTCAGGTTCGAGTCGACAATCGCGCTGAAGGCTTTCCGGTAGCCGGCAGCGACGGCTATGGGAAGCCTCTTAGAGAGGGAGAACTCTTCGCGTATCCGCTCAAAAACCAGGACGTTGGCGTCAACGGACATGCCGACCGCCAGGATAATTCCCGCAATGCTCGGCAAGGTAAGGGCGGCCCCTAGGTTTTGTAGCACTCCCCAAATAATGAGCAGGTTAAAGACGACGGCGAGGCAAGCAACAACACCACTGAACCGATAATAAGAGATCATGACCAGAAAGACGAGAAAGAGGCCGAGGACTGCAGCTAAGATACCTTGTGTGCGCTGCTCCTTTCCAAGATCTGGGCTTACGTTTTCCTCGGAGAGAATATGCGGCGTGAAGCTAAGTGATCCCGCTTTGAGGTCTGCAGCAAGCTGGTTGATCTCTCTTTGCGAGAAATGTCCTGTGATGCGGGCGCTATCGCGCAAGGGAGAATTAAGGGCTGGGGCGCTGATGATCGAGCCGTTAAGGACTACCGCCATACGCCAACCTCTGCCACGTGTGAAGGCTTCCTTAGTCGTCCCTGCAATTTTCTCTTCGGAGAATTGCGAGGTCCACGTATAGAAGTCATCCCGCGGATTGATCCTTTCGCCGGTTTTGCCGGTATAGGCGCCTTTTACACCAAAATAAAGAGTATTACCCTCGGAGGGGTCATATCCTGTCTGGACGTTCTCCAAATTCGAACCCTCAAGGGCGTAATTGCGGAAGACGATCAGAAGGGGATAGGTCTGTCCTTGCCAGTCGGCATAGTCGGAACCACGGAAAATCGAGATCGCAGAGAGCGAGTCGTCGAAAGCGCCCGAACTTGGCGGCGCTTTTGGACCCGCAAACCGCAGTCCGTGTTCATAGAGCAGCTGGGCATGGCTCGTTAGTGGATGGAATTCATCGGGGTTTTCAGAATCTCCCCCTAAGTGCTGCCACGCGATTTCATTGAGGTTTTCAGGATCGGTCCGGTTAGTAATAACCGCTTCATTCCACACCTCTTCAAGGAAAGTGTTGACGGCTTCGGCAAGGGTGGGGTTATTTGCGGTAAACTTCTCGTTCACGACATGGAATTGCATGGCCGAGGCTTGAATCAAGTCGGTTGCAGAAAGCGCCTGAGATCCGGGAAAATCGAGGACGATTGTCGATCCCTCGATCCGTATCCCGACCTCGGAAACACCCAACCTATTGACGCGGCTGTAAAGTTCATTGACTGCCTGCTTGAGGTCTGCTTCGTTGGTAATCGGCTGGTTGCTCTGGTCGCGTAAGCCGACACGGACTGTCTTTCCGCCAGACAAATCGAGTCCCCACTTGATGATTTTGCGCTCGTCTCCGCGGAAATATTTAACGAAACTAAGTCTTAAATTGTTCAAGAGAACATTTTGAGTCGGAGGGGGCACGTCGTATTTTGCTTTTGGATCGACAGAGACGCGAGCCTGGCGGTATTCGTCACGCCATTTGACAAGATCTTCGTGGATCCGGGTCTCGATTTTATTAAGGGTCAGAATCCGTTGCTCAACGTCGGTGAATTCTAAAACGGCGTACTCTTTACTTCCTTTAATCGAAAAATCTTCGCGAGTGGCTGCCAGCAAATAGGAGTAGTAGTCGTCAAGTTCGAAGATGTAGTCGTTCTTATAGGTTGCAGGCAAAGCAGAGGCCGCACCGGAATAGGCGATGAATCCGTTTTGACGCATTAGCTCCTGGAGGGCATGGAACTCCTTTTCAAAAGCCGTTTTTTCGGGACTGTCAGGAAGGTCTTGATACTTTTGCCGAATGGTATCGAGTCCACGGGCAATCACATAAATCGAGCTGTTCCGGAAACCCTCTCCGCTTATCCTCTCCATTGCCGGGGCATAGATAAGGAATCCCAGTTTTTGTTCCTGGGGAGGTAGATTTTTGAACTCTTCGTATGTATAAATGGGGTAGGCTTTGCTGGAGAGCTCTCCCTCTTTCGGCTGCCAGCTTGTCGAGAGCATGTGTTCGATAGTCTGGGATTGCATTTCGGCTATCTTTCCAATATCAAGCGTCAGAAGACTGGAGCTCCCGGTGAGTTTGTTGAGGGTGACTACGAAACTGGTGAGAGAAGGTTTGACGGTTTCATCGGAGGCGCGTGAAGCAGCGGCAATTTCGTTGTAGAGAAGCTGAGTCAGCTTTTCTTGACGGATCGCATCAACTTCCGTTGTCGCGTCTAGCGTGCGTATCCTATTTACTTCCGAGTGCAAAGTGAGTTGCAGCTGGTCCTTGTTCCAGTCGATTTCAATTGATTTTACAAAAGGATTGCGCTCGCCGATTTCGATTGTTTGGACTTTGTCGTCGGGAATCGGAGCGGCTCTCAATGATTTGAGAACCTCCTCTTTGACGAGCGGAGAGGCTCCCTTTTCAAAGGCGGCGCTGTTGCGGCGTACGATCGTAGCGGCTGAATCGACGATATTTTTCTGGCTTTCGAAAACTTCAAGACGTTGCTGCTGGACAGAGTCGAAAAACTTTCCTTCTTCCTGAAGCTTCTTCTGCTCCTCTTTCATTTTGCCGATACGCGAACCGAGCCTTTGGCTGACATTCTCTAACCTTGCCGCGAACTTTTGTACAAGATCGGCTTTTGAGAGCGAGGGGGGAACTTGAGTGAAGCTCGCGTAGTACCGTTCGGTGATAGGACTTTGATCTCCGAAGGCATTTTCATATTCCACGATAGTGCGCGCGAGGCGGATGATCTCATCTTCGCTTCCGCGCCCCTGGCTGACTTCGTTGACAATCCTGCCCGGTTCACTCACCCCTCCGAAACCGAGTGCAAGAGAGGCGGCCCGGTCGTTGATCAGCCGGCGGTACTCGGGAGAGACATCTCCCTCCTCGGTGGTCTTGGGGACAAAGGCAAAGTAGCTCTCCAGCATCGCGGGATCGAAACGGACACCGATACGCCTTTGTACGACGACTGTCGTCTCCCCGTTCTTTGGAGAGGAGGGAGAGGGCGATAGTTGAGCGGGGACGAAAGGAATTAAAGAACCGGCGCGGTAGAGTGTTTTTGTAAAAAAATCGGCCTCTTCCGGTTTACGAAAGACAATCCGTGCCAGGCGCGGATCCTCTTCATCCAGAGTGATTTCAATAGGTTTTATTCCCAAATTTTTACTTTGCGCTCTCAACCATGAAAGTGTAAAGTCTTCCAAACTGTTCACACGTTCGACGATGCCGCTAGCGACTCTTTCGGCTTCTGAGGGGCCAATCGGCTTTTTGAGGGGCTGCGCATAATAAAAAATAGTTGGGAGAATGTTGTAAATGGTAAGAAAAACAACCGCTAAGATGAGAAAGAGTTGCCACCGTTTCCGTTTTTCCATGGATAGTACCTTTTTCTATAATAATTCTGAAAAGATAGCACTTCGCACCCCTATCTGTCAATCTCCTTAGTAACTATTTAAGGCTGGCTTCTTATTAAATCGTTGTGTATTTTTGAACGCTCATAGAAAATAGACAAATTTTTTTATTTAGATGCCGGCTATCATAGTTGTTGGAGCTCAATGTGGCGATGAGGGGAAGGGAAGGGTTGTCGATCTGTTGACGGCCAAGGCGCGGCATGTTGTGCGGGCTCAGGGAGGCCCTAACGAAAACCATACGGCAGAGGGAGATAGGGAACTCTATTTGGTTCCTTCAGGGATTACAGCGCCTCATACCCAGTGTTATATTGCTGCAGGGACTCTAGTCGATCCTGAAGCGTTGCTGGGCGAGATAGAGTATCTCAAAGGGCAGGAGATCCAATTAGAGGGACGCCTCTTTCTTTCGGAAGCGGCCCATGTGATCTTTCCCTACCATGGTAGGAACTCCTATCATAAAGAAAGTAGCCAAGAAATCGTCTCCTGTATTGCCGACAAACTTAACCGGCAAGGCATTAGAATCGCCGATCTGGTCCGTCCGCCTCTTCTGAAAAGAGCTCTTGAACGGATTCTTCCAGTCAAAAATAAGCAGATTGAGGAACCCATAGCTTTTGAAGCCCTATTCGAACGCTATCGGAGATTTGGCGAATGCCTGTTGCCCTTCACAGGAAATGTAGAGGAGATGATCGATACGGCTCTGCGCAAACGAGAAGCCGTCGTATTCGAAGGTGCTCAGGGCACTTTTTTGGATCCGACTTACGGAACTTATCCCTTCGTAGCTCCCTCTTTGACAACCGCTGCAGGAGTCTTGTACGGTGCGGGAATCGGGCCGACACGGATTGACCACACATTAGGTGTTTTCAAGGCCTACACGACGAGGGTCGGGGAAGGACCGCTGCCTACCGAAGATGATTTGAATATCCCCGACCTTTCCTCTTGTTCAAAACGGCGTCTGGGATGGTTCGACATTGTTCTGGCGCGCGAGTCGATCCGATTAAACGGGATCGATTCGATCGCGCTCACCAAGCTCGACATGCTCGACCGGTTGAAATCGATTAAAATGTGCGTAGGCTATCGTTTGCGCGGAAGCCCTTGCCACTGCCTCCCTAAAGATCCCGAAGCTTTTGAAGAATTGGAACCGATTTACGAAACGTTCCCGGGGTGGCGGACCTCTTTGAGGGGGATTACCGATTTCAACGACCTACCGCCCAATGCAAAGCATTACTTAAGATGCATTGAATCGTTGTTGAGCGTGCCAATCAGCCTCTTGTCGATGGGGCCCGGCCGGGAATGCGCTGTGATGATGCGCGATATTTTTGTTGAAGAAAAAGAGGTAAGCGGTGTCTTTTGAGTGCGCTGTCCACTCTTCTTTTTATTCCGATGAGGAGCTCTATTTGGTTCAGCGCCATCCTGTGCCTCAACATATCGCAATTATTCCCGATGGAAACCGACGGTGGGCGAGGCGCCAATCCTGTTTGAATCCGATGAAGGGGCATTGGGCCGGGGCATCGATCGTCACCACAATTTTAGAGGCAGCCTCCGATTTGGGTGTAAAAGTTCTGACGGTCTACAGCTTTTCCACAGAGAATTGGAAGCGCCCAAAGCTGGAAATCCAAACGCTCTTTACGATTTTCAAAACCTATTTGCGTGAAAACCGCGCAAGAATGATCGAGATGGGGGTCAGATTTGGGACGATAGGCGATCTCACCCCCTTTCCCCAAAGTGTTAAAGACGAGATCGAAAAAACCCGCGAAGCAACGACCAGGGGATCGACAATCGACCTTGTGTTAGCGATGAATTACGGGGCGCGCGATGAGATGCGCCGGGCCCTTCTCTCGATGATGGGGGCGATTGAACGGGGGGATTTGGAAAAAGAGGAGGTTACCGAAGAGGTGATCAACAGCTATTTGGATACAGCCCCTTATCGCGATCCTGAATTGCTGATCCGGACTAGCGGAGAGAAGCGTATCAGCAATTTCCTTCTCTGGCAGCTTGCCTATACCGAAGTTTATACCACCGAGGTTTTGTGGCCCGACTTTACCCCTCGCGATCTAATGGATGCTGTGCTAGATTTTCAAAAACGAACTCGACGCTTAGGTAAATGAGCAAAAAAAATCTTAGAAAAGCGAAAGATTTAACACAAAGAACGTTGATCAATGGCCTTAGCGCCCTTCTGATCGCTCTCTTTATTTTTTTAGCTGAAGTGAATCCGCTTCGCTGGCTCTTTACCGCTGCTATTGCCGCAATTGCCTCGATTGCCATCTGGGAATACAATCGGTTGTTAAAAAGGAAAGAGCTGACTCCGGCGGTTGCCCTTAGTGTTACGGCTGCCGTTTTATATATTTTCGCCGTTTTTTTCAAAACACAGGCGCCCTATCCCCATTATCCCTACCTTTGGCACCATCTTCCCGAGATTATCTTGGGAATTGCCTTTTTCGCTTGTTTCGCCTACTTTACCGCGATCCCGAATTCCCCCCTTTTAAATATTGCCACCTCCTTTTTCGGAATCGTCTATATTGCCATTCCACTGGGACTTTTTGTCCGTGTGATCTATTTTTTCTCATTCGATGGGGTGGAAGATCCTCAATTTCAGGGGAGTTGGTGGATCGTCTATTTGATCGCCACCACAAAAAGCGCTGATGTCGGAGGCTACTTCATCGGCAGTTACTTCGGAAAACGGAAGCTTGCTCATCGATTAAGCCCTAATAAAACTTTAGAGGGGGCCTTAGGGGGTCTTGCCGCTTCGATTGCGATGAGCCTTTTGATCTGTTTTCTAGGAAGGAAGGTAGGAGGAGTTTTAGGAGGCTTTACCTATGTGCAATCACTTTGGCTCGGGTGCCTAATGGGCGTGCTCGGGCAGATGGGGGATTTAGCCGAATCGCTTTTAAAGCGAGATGCCGGAGTTAAGGACAGCAACTCGATACCCGGAGTCGGTGGAATTCTCGATATGATTGATTCGTTGCTTTTTACGGCTCCTCTTGTGTACATATTTTTAGAGATCGTCTACACTTAATCGGCTTATGATAGTAACAATTGACGGGCCTGCAGGGACGGGCAAGACAACGATCGCACGCCGTTTGGCTGAAAAACTCGGATACGATTACTTCGACACAGGAGCGATGTACCGTGCCGCTACTTATCAAATTCTCCGGCAAAAGATAGACATTAAGAAGCCTGAGGAATTGAGCTGCTTTCTTGACCATTTTCGTTTTGAAATCCGTTCCGCACAAGAGGGAAAGCGCTATTTTATCGGGGAAGAGGATGTAACAGAAGAGATCCGTTCTGCGGCGGTGACAGGTCATGTCTCCGAGGTTTCGGCCAACGCTGCAATCCGCGAAGCTCTTGTGCGCGTCCAGCGTGAGTTCGGCGCCAGCAAAAAAGCGGTCTTTGAGGGGCGTGATATGGGAACAGTCGTCTTTCCCAAGGCAGACGTGAAAATTTTTTTAACAGCACGGCCCTCCGTGCGTGCTGAAAGACGCTATTTGGAGCTGAAAGAAAAAAACGCCTTGACGAGCGAGAGAGAAGTGATGCGGGAGCTGCTGGAACGGGATCATTTAGATTCGACGCGCGAGGCATCGCCTCTTGTTAAGGCCGAGGATGCCCATTTAGTCGACACATCGGACTTAACGCTCGATCAGGTAATCGACCGTGTAATGGCTTTGATTCCCTCATGATTCGTTTAATCACTGTTTTTCTTGTCAAAATTTACGCGCTCCTATTTTATCGCCATCGCGTCTATGGGAAACACCATTTTCCTAAAGGAGGAGGGATGATCTGTTCTAACCATACCTCTTTTTTAGACCCTCCTCTTATCGGGATCTCCTGTCCCGGAGTCGTCCATTTTTTAGGGCGCGACACCCTTTTTCGCTCCCGCTTTTTCGGCTGGTTCATCGGAAAGTTGAACTGCCACCCCGTTCGGCGGGGCAAAGGAAATGCCTATGCTTTCAAGAAGGCTCTCCAGCTCATCCAAAAAGGAAACAAAGTTGTGATCTTTCCTGAGGGGAGGAGATCGACTGATGGAGAGCTGAACAAGGGCCAGCTTGGAGTGAGTATGCTTGTTCAGAGAGCCGGCTGCCAGGTTGTTCCTGTCTATATCCATGGAGCTTATAATATATGGAATACGAAACGGCGCTTTCCCAAGATTTTCGGAAAGACGGCTTGCATCTTTGGAAGGCCGCTGACATTTCAGGATTTAGATCAAGTCGATAAAAAGCAGGCGCAGGCCGAAATCGCCGACCGGATCATGTCGAAGATTGGCTCCTTGCGCGACTGGTACCTAGCCGGCGCTAAGGGTTCGCCGCCTTAACCTGATATAGATAACAACCCGAGCTAACCTTGGACGAGGCGTTTGGATTTAGTTGAATAAAGTTCCAGAGGCGGTCGAAGTTTGTCTGACTTTTTGAATCGCGATCGAACCTAAAGCCGGTATACTGTTTAAATACGCGGGAAATTGTCTCTTGAAGTTCTTCAATTTTGAATTCGCCAACGGCGAAGGTAGGATCTAAAAAGTGAAAAGTTTCGTTATCATTGATAACAAACCCAGTTGAGTGAGAGCCTGCAACGCCTCCTATTGGATTATAAACTGTGAAATTCAGGCAATAGCATCCCGGATCAAGGTTGGATAGGGATGTAATGATCTCACCGGGGGAATCGTCTAAACAAATCGGTTCGATTTCAAGACCTCGAAATGCAAAAAGGAATTGGTCTTCGTCAAATGCATGCAGATTCTTACCAACGTAATGCTCTTCGACATCGCGGACAAGTGCATAGAAATCGCCTAAATTTTTATTATACTCAGTAAAAATTTTAGTTTTAACATAATCTAGAAAACCTTTTTCCCTTTTTAAACAATTATTTTTCATATATTGTTGAATAGTCGTGTTATCAGGGACCTCTTTAATGTAAGCTTGAATAGCCTTAAGAATAGGGAGAGTTTCTTCTCCAAACTGTTGATTCCAAGAGTTATATGTTTCTTCACTGCAATTTTTATGATCAATCACTGAGATTAAAAATTCGTACATTGTTAAATTTATAGGAGAGGTATAGAATTCATTATAAACCGACTGATAGATCGATGCGCTAATCGGCATTCCTTGTTTGAAGTTATCGGCTGCCGTTTGAACGTTCGATTTCATGGCATTTTCTAGAAAAACGACCACACCTCCAAAACATTTCCCCCCATCCATCGGTTTCATTTTCACTTTTTCTGTAGAGGTTGTTAAGCCAAAGCGTTCTGCAGACTTCGAAGTTTTGGATATATCGATAGACTCAGAAGTAACATATTGCTTTAATTCTGTTTTTTTTGCGAAGTTGTGAGTCTTAATGAGAGAAATTTTGTGTTCAAAAATATCCGAATTTGTTTCAGAAAATATTGAATAAAGGAAATAAAGGAGATAATACCAAGCTAACTTAATGCAATCTAATGCTCGAAAGGAAGCTTCCTGAACCCGCTTCTCCTCTGAAGATTTTTCTGGGAGATTTCTTGAATCCGAGGTATTCGCTTGAGGTTTTTTAACGCTATCATAAATAAGGATGGCTAAAATTCTATTAATCTTGAAAATTAAAAATCATTATATCACATCTCTTTTAATTTTAAAAGTTAAAATCTTATATTATTCATATATTAATTTTTCAACTGATTCTGATATTATGGTCGACAATCGACCGATCGAGAGCTGCACAACGTCCAGCTTGGAGTGGGTCAGCTTGTTTAGAAAGCCGGCTGCCAGGTTGTTCCTTTCTATTTCTGTGGGGTGACTCTGAATAAATCGAACCCCGAAGATAGAGGCGTTGAGGGGGGATTAGGGTACTCATTAAAAAAGTTTGAGATTTTGCTCCAAAATCCATCAGAGGACCCTTGGGGGTTTTGGCTATAATCTAAACCTGTGTATTGCTTAAAGATACGTTGAATAGTCTCTTTTATCTCGCACCTATGGTAAAAGGCGATGCAATAATTAGGATCGTAGAAATAGCAACATCCTTTTTCTTGAATAATAAATGCGGTAGCGTGGTTAGCCTCTATGTCCCCCTTTGAGTTAAATATAGGTATTGTTAAGTGATAAGCTCCTGGAGGTAGGGTTTCAACCATTTGGAGGACTTGATCTGGAGAAGTATTATATAGAAGCTTAACGGCCATGAGCTCAGCGAGCTGATAGCTTGCTAACTCAGGGATTGCATTAAAATCAGGATCTGTATTGAGACTAGCTGCTTTGTGAAGTTTCCTATACTTTAATTGGTAAATCGCTCCCTCGATGGGAACTCCATCTTTCATAAAGTCGGCAACTTGCGCGATCTCTTCTTTGTTTTTAAACCATTCTTTGCAAAAGCACATGACCGCTCCTTGACAAAATCCATCGGAATGAGGCTCCAGCCGGATGGTTTCGTTCAAGCTAAGACCGTGTTCCTTCAAAAAGCCACTGGTCTCTTGAGTGAGAGATTGGGGATTACGGCGCAAATGGACATAACCCCACAGCTCAGAGAGCTTTGCGTAATTGTGCGTTTTACATAGTGTCAACCCCTTGAAAACGCTTTCGCTTCCCGATGCGTCAACAGTCAGCCAATAGTAAGCGTGCTCGATCAAGTACCAGACCATGATCAAACAATCTAGGGCAAATCGAACCGCCTCTTGTACCTTTTCAAGAGAGGTTTTCGATAGGGCAATCCCGGTAAAACCGAGGCCGGGCGTTGAATCATCACTTCTTATTTTCATATCTAACCCTTTCATTTTCATTATATTAAAGTTAAATTAAAAAAAGATTAATTTTCGAGTTTTTTCTTAAAGAAATTTTTATAATTTTTAATATAAACCTATTTTGCTATCTTTCTAGGGTTATGACCCCCCTTATCAAAGTCGTTCAAGAGACTCTTACGAAAGCTGCCTACGCAGCATTCCCCCATCTTTCTTCTGAAGAACTCGAAATGCATGTCACCCCGGCGACACAGGATAAATTCGGACATTATCAATGCAATAGCGCCATGCGCCTCGCAAAAAATCTCAAAAAAACCCCAAGGGAGATTGCTGAAGAGATTGTCAAAGAGTTGGAAAGGGCGCTATTTGAACAAGTGGAAATTGCCGGTCCCGGTTTCATCAACCTGACACTTCGGCCTGAGTTCCTATCGGCTCTCGTCGACGAAGTTTTGCGCGATGCACGTCTGGGAATTGCGCGACCGGGAAAGCCTCAGCGGATCGTCGTCGAATTTTCCTCCCCGAATATTGCCAAGGAGATGCATGTAGGTCATCTGCGCTCAACCATCATCGGAGACGCTCTTGCTCGCCTTTTCGAGTTTTTAGGACATGAGGTTATCCGTTTGAACCATGTAGGTGACTGGGGAACCGCTTTCGGGATGTTGATCGCCTATATGCAAGAGGAAGTGCCCGAAGTTCTCCAGGGAAAAGTGGAGACCGATTTGCCGAAGCTGATGGAGTGGTACCGCAATTCAAAAGAGCGATTCGACGGCGATGAAGCGTTTAAAAGTCGCGCCCGCCAGGCTGTCGTCTCCTTGCAAGGAGGGGATCCCTCTGCTTTGAAAGCATGGGAGATGATCTGCCACATCTCGCGCACGGCTTTTCAGGAGGTTTACGATCTTCTAGGCGTCAAGCTTGAGGAGAGGGGAGAGTCGTTTTACAATCCGATGCTTCCCGAGATCGTAAAAGATCTCGAAGAGAAGGGATTAATCACGGTTTCGGAGGGAGCAAATTGCGTGTTCCACGAGGGACTGCGTATTCCTCTGATGGTTCAAAAATCGGATGGCGGCTACAACTATGACACGACCGATATGGCCGCGATGCTTCATCGCATTGAAGATGAGCGGGCCGATCGGATCATCATTGTGACTGATGCCGGGCAGAGCCTCCATTTCGATTTGATCCGCAAAACGGCTGAAAAGGCCGGATATCTCGATCCCAAAAAAGTTCGCTTCGATCATGTTCCCTTTGGAGTCGTACTTGGTACGGACGGAAAAAAATTCCGCACTCGATCGGGAGAAGTCGAGCGGCTCGTCGATCTATTGATAGCTGCGATTGAGCGTGCAAAGGAGATTCTCGCTACGCGCGAAAACGATATGAGCGGCGACGAGATCGACCGCCTGGCACATATTTTAGGGATAGACGCTGTGAAATATGCCGATCTCTCCTGCAACCGGATCAGCGATTATCTCTTCAGCTACGAAAGAATGCTCCGTTTTGAAGGGAATACCGCCGCCTTTATTCTCTATTCTTATGTCCGGGTGAATGGGATCAAACGTAAAATCGGCTCTGTCGACATCAAAAAGCTCCTCAGGACAGAGAAAATCTCCCTCGAGCATCCTTCAGAGATCGATCTCGGTTTGCATCTTCTTCGTTTTGCAGAAGTGCTGCGCATTGTCGAAAATGAGCTGCTTCCCAACTTGCTAACCGATTTTCTCTACACACTAGCCCAAAGATTCAACGCATTTTTCCGAGATTGTCGCGTTGAGGGAGCGCCGGAGCAAAACCGCCGTCTCCTTTTATGCGAAGCGGTCGCCCGCACAATGAAACAAGGGTTGGAAATTCTTGGAATTCAGACAGTTGATAGGATGTAAGACACAATAATCAAAATCCCTTAAAATAAGAGGAAGAACATTAATCTTTTTTTTGGGGGGGTGATTATGTCAAGTCCGTTAAACTCTAATGACCTTTCGAGCATTCAAGGGGTCGACAACGAGATCCAAGAGTTCATTACACAGATAGAAAAGGGAAATGCGCCAAACCCGAATAAGCTTTTGCAAATCGAGAAGCAGCTTAAGAGTTTGGTCAATAATAAGAATATTCCCGACTCTGTGAAGCAGAGTTTACAAACGGCGTTAAAAGAGATCTCGAGTGAAGGCGGCGGCGGAGATTTTAGTATCGGGAGCCTCTATGGGGCGAAAGAGCAGGTCGATCAGGCGCTGGAACAGGGAAAAATTGAAACAAAAATGTGAATGGTAAGGCGAGTTACAAAATAGAGGGCCTCGATTGCGCCGAAGAGGTGGCTATTCTCAAAAGAGTCGTCGGTGGAATGGAAGGGGTTGAATCGCTCGATTTCAACCTGATCCAAGCCAAAATGACGGTTCATTTCGATCCAAAGAAGATCGATCAGAAAGAAATCATCGCCTTAATCCGCACGACCGGGATGCGGGCAGCCGTGTGGGAGCAACGCGGGGAGGAAGAAGTCTCTTTCTTCAAACGGCATGGGCGTCTTATTTTCACCTGTTTAAGCGGTTTTTTCCTGATCCTCGCGACCCTTGCGCACCTTTTTTGGGGCGTAGCAGAAGTTCTCTATCTTGCGTCGATTCTATGCGGAGTCTTCTTTGTTCTTCCCAAAGCCTATTTCTCCTTGCGCCGTCTTAGACCGGACATGAATCTGCTGATGATCGTGGCTATCATCGGGGCAATTGGAATTCAGGAGTGGTTCGAGGCGGCGACGGTGGCCTTTTTGTTCGCGCTGGCTCTACTGCTCGAGCAGTGGAGCGTCGGGAGGGCGCGCAAAGCGATTTCATCTCTTATGGAGCTCAAGCCGACGTTGGCAAGGGTGCTCAATCCCGTTACGCGAGATATGAAGGAAACCGAGGTCGAGAATGTCCAAGTGGGCGAGACGATTTTGATTCGGCCAGGCGAAAAAGTTCCACTTGACGGAGTGATCACAAGCGGAGTCTCTTCGGTCGACCAATCTCCGATTACCGGAGAGTCGATTCCTGTAGAAAAGTCGATTGGGGATGAGCTCTTCGCCGGTACGCTAAACGGAGACGGCGCTCTCGAATGCCGCGTCGCCAAGCCGTCGCGGGATACGACGCTTGCTAAGATGATTCAGCTTGTGGAGGAGGCGCGTGCAAAACGTTCAGAGAGCGAGCAGTGGGTAGAAACTTTTGCCCACTATTACACTCCGCTGATGCTTCTTTTTTCCGCTCTGGTGATGGTTATCCCCCCGCTTTTATTTTCACTCCCTTGGTTCGACTGGATCTATCATGGGCTTGTTCTGCTCGTCATCGCCTGTCCGTGCGCTCTCGTCATCTCGACTCCTGTCAGTATTGTATCGGGACTAACGGCTGCAGCCAAGCATGGCATCCTAATCAAGGGCGGCGTATTTCTTGAAGAAATCGGACGTCTTCAAGCTCTTGCACTCGATAAAACAGGGACTCTGACCTATGGACATCCCGAAGTGCAGAAGCTCATCGCCTTGAATCACCACACGGAAGAGGAGTTGATGGAGAGAGCCGTCGCGCTCGAAAAGCAATCCGAGCATCCTTTGGCAAGAGCGATATTGAAAAAAGGGGGTGAGATGGGGATTCGGGCCGAATCGGCTCAAAACTTCCAGATCATCAAAGGAAAAGGCGGTTTGGCTACTTATCGAGGACGTCTTTACTGGATTGGCAGCCATCGGTTTATGCATGAAATGGACCAGGAGACGCCTACTGTGCACGAAAAGGCCTTGGCTCTTGAAGACGCGGGCCATTCGATCGTCGCGATCGGGACGGATGACCACGTCTGCGGGTTGATCAGCGTAGCCGATACTCCCCGTAAATCGATACGTGAGACAATAGAAGCGATAAAGGAGACAGGGATAGTGGAAGTGGTCATGTTAACAGGAGACAATGAGCAGACGGCAAGCGCGCTTGCCGACTATACGCGCGTTGACCGTTATCTAGCCGGGCTGCTCCCGGAAGAGAAAGTGGAAGCCGTGACAGCCCTTGTCAAAAAGTGGGATAAAGTGGGAATGGTGGGAGACGGCGTTAACGATGCACCTGCCATGGCAGCGGCGACAGTCGGCTTTGCTATGGGTGGGATGGGCTCTGACGCAGCAATCGAAACGGCCGACGTCGCCTTGATGTCCGATGACCTCTCCAAACTCCCGTGGCTTTTCCGTTACTCGCGCCATGTAGTGAAGGTCATCAAGCAAAACATCGCCTTTGCCTTAGGTGTAAAGGCGCTTTTTATCGCCTTGGCTCTTCTTGACTTGGCGACCTTGTGGATGGCGATCGGCGCCGATACAGGGGCCACACTCCTCGTAATCTTCAATGCTTTAAGGCTATTAAGAGTGAAACAATAATGGGGTTTTGGAGGGCTTGCCGGCGATCTCCTGTACATAAGCCGGCACAGCATAGCCGGAAAGACGCTTTCTGAGTTCCTCGATCAAACGGCGTCCCTCTTCTTGCGTCACTTCATAGCGAGCTGCTCCCTGAACCCGGTCGAGTTGATGGAGGTAGTAAGGCTGGATTCCGTTGTCGGCAAGCCTCTCGCATAACTCTTGCAGAATCTCGATCGTATCATTGACACCGCGCAGTAAGACTGCTTGATTGAGTACAGGTATCCCCAATCGTTGAATCGACTTGAGTGCTGCTAGGACGTCCGAATCGAGCTCGCGCGGATGGTTGCAGTGAATGACAAACCAAGTTTGCAAAGGGCAATCGGATAAAATCTTTAAGAATTCCTGGGTAATCCGTTCGGGGATGCCGATCGGAAATCGGGTATGGAACCTGAGCCGCTTTAAATGAGGAATAAAGGAGAGCTCTTTGACTAATTCCTTTAATACCCTATCGCTTAATGAGAGAGGGTCTCCTCCGCTCAAAATCACCTCGCGCAAATCGTTGTCCGCTTTGATCTGATCTAGCTCAAGCGCAAATTCCTTCTGCTTGGCATAAGCGAAATTTTGCCGAAAGCAATAACGGCAATGCATCGCACATGCTTGTGTGGTAAGAAGCAAGATCCGCCGGTCATATTTTTTTAAGCTTTTTGGTGCACACCTGGACTGTTGATCCCCAACAGGATCTGCTGAATAGAGGGTGTTTTGCAACGCCTCCTCGGGGTGAGGTGCAAACTGTTTTAAGATTGGATCTTCCCGATTTCCCTTCTCGATCTTTCTTGCCAACCGCATAGGAAGATTAAGTGGGAATTCAAGTCTATTAGTCTCAGGGAGATCTAAATTAGCAAATGTGCAAAGGCATTCCCAAGACGTGATATTTTGACGGAGGATCTCTTGCCAAGTCATACGGTCAGCTTATTTTTTCTAGGGGCTTTCGGCGCGGGAAGGATGGGGTTGAGGGGTTTGGTATCGGGTTGTGTCTGGACACGGTTGATATTTGCGCCAAGTTTTTGGAGTTTCGCCACTAGATTTTCATAACCGCGATCGAGAAAGCGCATCCCGTTGATCGTGCTTTCTCCCGATGCGATCAGAGCAGCCATGACGTATGCAAACCCGGCGCGTAGGTCGGGAATCGTGATCTCGCAGCCCTGCAAGGGGGTACTGCCTCGAACGATGATGCTGTGCTCGTAGCTTCTCATCGCATACCGACAGGGTTTGTTGCCAAGGCATTGTTTGAAGAGATCGATCTCTGCCCCCATCTTTTTGAGCGTTTGGGTGTAGCCGAATCGATTTTCATAAACGGTCTCATGGATAACAGAGATTCCTTGCGCCTGAGTCAAGAGGATCGCATAGGGCTGCTGCCAGTCGGTCATAAATCCGGGGTGGACATCGGTCTCTACATGGATGCCCCCCACAAGAGGACCTTGATAGAAAAACTCGATTCCGTCGCTTTTGATGACAAACCCTCCGCCAAGCTCGCGCAGCTTGTTTAAAAAGGTGATCATGTGCAGATGCTGCGCCCCTTGCACAAAGACACTCCCCTTTGTCGCAATAGCTGCCATCCCGAAGGAGGCTGCTTCGATCCTGTCGGACATGACTGTATGTTCGACCTCATGCGAAGTTTTAGTTCCCTCGATATGGATCGTGCGGTCGACGTCGATCGAAATATTCGCACCGAGTTTTTGGAGAAATAGAATAAGATCAACAATTTCCGGTTCAATAGCTGCGTTTTTGATTACGGTATTCCCTTTTGCCCGAACCCCTGCCAGAATGGCGTTTTCGGTTGCGCCCACCGATGGGTAAGGAAGCTGGATATGGTTTCCTGTCAATCCGTTATGGGCGTGAGCGAGATAAGCTCCTTCCTTTTTCATCTCGCGGTATTCAACCGAGGCGCCTAGCTGCGTCAGAGCTGAAACATGAAAATCGATTGACCGCTTCCCGATTGCATCCCCTCCGACGGTCGGAATGATGATATCTTCGTCGGTTCTACCTAAAAGGGCGCCCGCCATCAAGATGGGAATGCGGTTCGCACCGGAAAAGCGTTGAGGAATGTAAGTCGTTTTCAGCTCTTTAGTGATAATTTCTATAACCCCCTTTTCTCGATCCCATTGAACATCAGCGCCGATCTCTTTGCACAAGTTAACGGTGATGTGAACGTCTCCTATATCGGGAACATTGTAAAAAACGCATTTCTTATCGGATAAAAGCGACGCCACGAGCAGCTTTGTCATCGCATTTTTTGCCCCGGCAGCTTTTACCTCTCCCTTAAGTTTCCCATTTCCATTCACTTGGAGTACATCCATCTTCTATCCTTTTGAAAATCAGTCCTTTTTTTCACATTATTTTCGCTGAATTTTCCCCCATAAACCTAGCGGACTTAGGTCAAAGTTGCAACGCAATTTTTCTCGAAACCGACAAGTAACAGCTGTGTTGAAAACCAAATCTGACTGAATCTGAACATCCTAAGTTTTTCAACACAGCCTAAGGAACAGGTTTGCAAGTTACTTGCTTTTATAGATAGAAAAATTGTTTAAATGGGTTGTTGTAAATAAAGTTTGATAAAATTTTTTGTTCGTTTGATAATAAATTTATAAGGAATGTCACCTGAAGGATCCAGATTCTCCAAAAGGAATAATAAGGGGGCATTTTAAGACTCTAATCAACCCAATGGAGTTTCATATGAAACGTTCTTTGAAAATGTTTTTCGCCGCTCTGTTTGTGATGAGCATGTTTAGCTTAACAAGCTGTGGAAGATCGAATAATTTCTTCTGCGATCCATGTGGATGGAGATGTCCACCTAAGTGCGATCCTTGCTGTCCACCTACATGTCCGCCTTGTCCATGTCCTGAACCTTGCCCATGCCCTGAACCTTGTCCGCAATATTGTCCGCCAGCTTGTCCTGTTTGTCCAGGTCCATGTTCTCCGACCCCTCGATGCGAGCCAGGATGCCCAGTATACACACCGGTTTGTCCACCTAAGTGTCCGCCAAGATGCCCGCCTCGTTGTCCGTAATTTGTGCTTGGAATAAGCGCAGGTAGATATGCCTTGTGGAGATCGGTTTTTTGACTCCACAAGGCTCTTTCTTTAATAGTCGATTCATACCCTTAATCTATAGCAGCATCAGTTGAAAAATTTACATTTTCACCGCGTCAAAGCTCCCGGGCTTGACCGATCGTCAAAATGTAAATTTTTCAACTGATGCTGCTATAACCGCTCATCTTTACAAAATCGTTTCTTGCTCATATTTAAAAATATGAGTTTCAAAACACTCTTATAAATCTGACTAAGATTGCTCCGTATCTTTTTATCTAGGACATTGTGCTCGAACTCGCTAACTGGATTGAGGTTAGATTTGCTCTGCGCATTTCCTGCTTCAACAAAATCTTGCGCCCAATTTCTATCATTTCAAACATAATCGACTACGATTCGCGATTAGAAATTCAAATTTGCTGAAATGAACGGAATGAACGGTTGCATAAAGGGGGATCGTAATTTTTTTCCGACAGAAGAAGAGTGCGCACATAAGTCTTTGAGAATGACATGAAGATAGCTAACTATTCAAAAAAGAGAGTGCGATTTTAGAAAGTTTTATTATAAAAAAGTTTGATAAAATTTTAGTTTTCATTTGATAATAGATTCATAAGGACTGTACCGAAGAGTGCAGAGCCCCCAGATTTGTATAAGAGGGCATTTTATTAAACAACTAGACTCAAATCAACTTAAGGAGTTTCATATGAAACGGTCTTTGAAAATGTTTTTCGCCGCTCTATTTGTAATGAGCATGTTCAGCTTGGCAAGCTGCAACCCATGTTGTCAGCCAGCATGTCCACCTTGTCCGCAATATTGCCCACCAGCATGTCCACCAGCTTGCCCACCGGCTTGCCCGCCATCATGCCCACCTGCGCAATATTGCCCGCCATCATGCCCACCGGCTTGCCCGCCAGCGTGCCCACCAAGATGTCCGGTTTGCCCGTAATCGAAAAGAGGCACAACCGCAGGTAGAAATGTATTCAGGTGCTGAGGGGATTTCCCTCAGGCCTGAATCCACAAGTAGGAGAAAATGAATGGCTAGGAGTCGAAAAGAAAGTGTTCAGGGTTCAAAGCCTGATAACGGCCTTGAAATCCGAGGTGAACATTTCTACCAGGTCACTGTTGGGAAAAAGTTAGTCTCTAATCAAACTTATAGGAGTTTCCTATGATTCAACCCTTACGAACTGCTGTAGCAGCTCTCTTTTTGATGAGCGTGTTTTGCTTGGCAAGTTGTAATCGTAACTGGTGCGATAGTTTCTGCTCGCCTTGCGAAGTAAAATGTCCACCGACGTGCGACCCATGTCCGCCACGATACGACTCTTGCCCTCCGTCGCCTATTAGCGAACCATATTGTCCGGCTCCATGTCCACAGCTTAGTGGCCCGGAAGATAACATATATTTTCCATGCGACCCTAGTTACTATCCTTGCGGAAGCGGCCAGTGCGAGCAACCCTTCCCCGGGGAGCGTTGCTATGGAAATATGAGAGCCTACCAAACATCTGACGATCGTGTCGTCGAGTTGTGCCAAAGGGCACCCGAGTACGCAACAGTCGGCTCGCCCTATCCTATTGAGATCAGTATAACTGCTCAAAAGGAATGTGCAGACATTATCGTACGTCAAACGCTGCCTGGTGATTCTGAGTTTATCAGAAGCGATCCACCCGCACAGCCTGACCAGCACAACTCGCTTCAGTGGGAATTCCCTCACATGAACTGCGGCGAGTCCCAGAGAATCTGCGTCTGGGTGCGTCCGATGAAAGAAGGTTGCTGTCCAACTGCGGCTACTGTATGCGCATGTCCGCAAATTTGCGCCTACACAAACTGCGGCCAACCTGTAATCTGTATCAGAAAGTGCGGTCCTGAGTGCGTGTGCTTATATTGCCCGGTTTCCTACCGGATCGAAGTATGCAACTCCGGTTCAGCAACAGCTTATGATGTTGTCGTCCAAGACCAAGTACCGGACGGCCTTTCTCATGCGAGCGGAATGACTTGCCTTACCTATCAGTTGGGCGATTTGTGTCCCGGTCAAAGCCGATGCTTCAATGTTGACTTTTGCGCAACCAAGCGCGGATGTGTAACTAACGTTGCGACTGTCACTTACTGCGGAGGTCCTATATGCTCTGCAGAAGCGTCTACGCTTGTGAATGAGCCATGCGTTGAAGTTACTAAAACCGGCCCCGATTGGGCTTACATCTGCAAGACCGTCGACTACACGATTACGGTTACAAACCCGGGTGATTTGGTCTTAAGGGATGTTGTTGTGGATGACGTCTCTCCAATCGGAACCGTCATAGTTGATGCTCCGGGAGCTGAAATCTGCTGCAACAGAGCAATCTGGTGCATCCCTGAGTTCTGCCCCGGCGAAACCAAGACATTCCATGTCTCGCTGCAATCGCAAGTTGCCGGCTGCTTGACAAATAAGGTAACCGTGTCGACCAATTCAGACTGTGGACCGTGTGTAACATGCGCGGAAGCCGTCACATGCTGGAAAGGAATTCCGGCGACACATATGTGTATGGTGGATACTTGCGATCCGGTCTGTCTCGATGGAGATGACATGACATCCTACAAAGTTTGCATCTCTAACCGCGGAAGCGCGGAAGATACAAACGTTCAGCTGCAGATCACGTTCACAGATGAGTTGCAGCCTGAAAGCGTGAGTGGTCCTACAAGAGGAAGAATTTCAGGACAGACGGTTATTTTCGAGCCTATCCAAAGGCTTGATCCTAAGCAATGCGTTGAGTACTGCGTCCGCGTTAGAGCGGTCTCAGTCGGAGATGCCAGGGCTGAAGCGACCCTAAACTCAGATGGGTTGGGCGCTCCGGTAACCGATACTGAAGCCACACACGTCTACTAATTAGGCGAGAGTGTCTTAAACGAAGCCGCCAGGTTAACCTGGCGGCTTTTTTTTTCGCATAAACTCCCTTATTTGATATAGTTATTTCAATGAAATTTAGAACAGGCATCGGCCAAGACAGCCACCGCTTTCTTCACGAGGAATCAACAAAACCCTGCCTATTAGGAGGCATAGTCTTTGAGGATGTCCCTGGATTTCGAGCCAATTCTGATGGAGACGTGATCTTTCATGCGATCTGCAACGCGATCTCTTCGATCACCGGGGAGATTATCCTTGGCAAGCGGGCCGATGAGCTTTTGGAAAGGGAGGGGATTACCGATAGCAGCGTCTACTTGCATGAGGCGCTTAAAACGCTAGGTAAGCAGCAGATCACTCATGTAGCCTTGACAATAGAGGCCTCACGCCCGAAGCTGCTCGAACGTATCCCTGAGCTTAAAGAAAACATTGCCCGAGAAATGAACCTAGATCCAACCCAAATTGGTATCACCGCCACAACGGGCGAGGGGCTGACAGATTTCGGCTGCGGACTCGGGCTCCAGTGTTTCTGCATCATCACCACTATTGAATAACTCACTTTAGGCAAAAAATATAATTTCAATTCTTTTCTTGACAACCAAGAGACTATTTAACAGTCTGAATTCAATTTAAGAAAGGCATTTTTGGAGGCTCCATGAAGAAATGGATACTGATTCTATCTGTTTTTTTATTTTCAAACCTTTACGCTCTTCCTATAGGAAATCCGATGGATGCAAGCTTATACCGTAAGGGTGTACTTCTTGAAAATTGCGATGTGAGCTCTAGTCGATTCAATCCTTGTTTCAACTGGTGCAACGCATGGAGCTTTAGGGTGGGGTTTTACGGAGACTATGTATTCAACAGGCATATGGAACTGGATGTCGAAGATCATGCCGATGCTGACGAGACGATGCTCTTTACAAATGCCGCTTATTTTGCACTGAATATTTGCAACCGATTTGACCTCTTTACAACTCTTGGAGCAACAAACATTGATCTATATGCGAATCCTGCAATTTTCGGACTCATCGCAGACTCGAAAATCCAACTTGCTAGTGAGACAGATTTTTCTTGGAGTATTGGCGGTCGGTTGACTATCTGGGATTATAACTCTTTCTTTTTCGGAATTGAAGGTCAATATTTCTATACTAAACCCAGCCTTAAAACCGCACAGGTTGAAGGGGTCTTTATTGAATACCCTGATGGTCGGATCGATATGCGGTATTCCGAGTGGCAAGTTGGTATTGGAGCTTCCTATTTGCTCCAGGTTGGGTGTTCGGGAGTTTCCGCTATTCCTTATCTTGCTCTGAAATGGTCAGGTAATCAATTAGATTTCCGCGAGGCTGTTGTAGGACCCGATGATGATCAAGCCACACTTTTCAAACTGGGGAATAATAAGTATTGGGGATATGCCGCAGGCCTGACTATCACCTTTTGTGAAGGGCTTGGTGCAACAGTTGAGGGGCGTTGGGGAGATGAAAAAGCGGTTCATGTCAACATGCAGCTACGTTTCTAATATAGCAGAATCAGTTGAAAAATTTACATTTTCAACTGATTCTGCTATTGAGATTAGGACTATATCTTTAGAAAATAACCAATAAACGAGAGGGCAAAGGCGGCAAAAACAGGGACACGCCTTATGCGCATTTCGTAAAGTTTATGCAAGATACTTAATATACAAAGAATAATCAGCCCCGGGCATATAATCTGCAAAACCGGCGCAAGCATGTTTGCGATTCCCATAAAGCCGAGATTCGCAACGACAGCCGAGAGGCCGAGCGAAATTAAAATCGGGAAGGTTTGCGTCCCTCTTCCCTGCATGAATTGGGTTTGGATATATTCTGCGGAGATGACCGAGATCGGAATAGCGGTAGTCAAGCAAGAGAGGGAAACGGCCAGACAAGAAAAAAAAGCCCCTCTTGAACCAAGCAAATACATCGAAATTGTCGCAAGGCGCTCTTCCGCAGCATGAGGGGGAAGGACTTCTTTGTAGTAGGAGGCGACATAGGTCAACCCTACGAACATCGCGGAAAGAAGCAAGCCCGCGATCGCGCATGATTTTATCATTTTTTTGAAAACATGCCGCCTCGCTTCCGGTGTATCTGCCGCACCCTCGTCATGGTGGAAATAAGAGAGGACGAGAGGCGCAAAGATAAAGGAGGCGATCAGGTCGAGGGTGTTGTACCCGACGTTGAGCCCCTTGAAAAATGCAGCACCGTCGCTTAAGAGAGAGGCCTTGGGGAGAGGGTGGCCGCGCAATCCTAAAAAGATGATCAGGCCAAGAGAGAAAAGGAGGATAGGACATAAAAAGAGCCCAATGATATCGACGACTCGCTGGCGACGCATAGTAAATAGAAAGACAAGGGCAATCGCAATGATACAAAAAACGGGTAAGTTGACAAAATCGGGAAGATAGGGTTTCAAGGTCGCGTGAGCTAGAGTGAAGAGACGGGGAGTCGAGCCGAAAGGTCCCAAAATCGCTTGGATGACAAAAAGCAAAATAATACCGGGAATCCTTCCGGTTTGTCCGAAAAATGCGCGGTAATCTCCCTGAAAGAGCATCATCGCCATGAGTCCCAAGAGGGGAAGGCTAACTCCTGTAATCAGAAGCCCTAATACTGCGTACAAGTTCTTGTCGCCGGCCTGCCCGCCTAATATCAGGGGCCAAATCAGGTCTCCTGCACCAAAAAACATAGAAAAAAGCGCGAGTCCTGCTGCAATTACTCCGGTTTTGTGTAATTTCATTTATATCTCCGATACGCTCTAATTGCCGTCACCCCACAAGACTATAAAGGGTGAGAAGATTAAAATCAAATTAAGAAAAAAATTTAGTAGACATCCCGCTGGTAGCGCATCTCTTTTTTTAAATTTCTTATATAAGATTTTGCATCATCAGGAGTTTTGTTTCCTTCGATTTCAACAATCCGTTGAAGCGCTTGGTCGACATCCTTGGCCATTCTAGCCGCATCTCCGCAGACAAAAAGATAGGCTCCCTCATTAATCCACTTCCATAAATCGGCACTCTTTTCGAGCATTTTATGTTGGACATAGACTTTTTCTTCTTGATCGCGTGAAAAAGCACAGTCTATTCGAAGGCGATTTTGTGTAGAGAGCTCTTCCCAAAAAGAGCGGTAGTAGAAATCGGTTTTTTCGTGGCGTTCGCCAAAAAAAAGCCAGTTTCTCGCATGTGTGCGTTCTTGCATGAAACCGCGGAAAGGGGCGACTCCAGTACCGGGGCCCACCATGATGATCGGGGCATCTGCTGAATCGTCAGGTAAGAAAAAATGGCGGGAAGGTTGATGGAAAATAGGGATGATCGGTTGCTGAAGAGGAGCCCTATGGCAGAGATAATGGGAACAGACACCAAAAGGTGTGGGGCATTCGGGAGAATTTTTTGTAAGAGCGACAGTCAAATGGACTTCGTTTTTCACGCGGCTTGAAGAGGAAGCGATCGAGTAAAAACGGGGAAGGAGAGGAAGAAGCTTTTCTCGAAGAGTGTCGGGTTCAATTTTTTGGGTGCGTGCTAGCGCAAGAAGATCGGAATGCCCTCCTAAAATTTTTTTGGGAATCCGGTTTAAATTGGCCGCTTTGAGTAGAAAATCGTGTAAAGCGGGTTCTCCGAATGCGTCAACAAGCGCACCCACATAATGAGGATCGTTTTGGGGATAAATGCCTATACAATCCCCAACTGAGTACTCAATCCCGGACCCTTCTAAATCAAGAACTATGTGATAGGTCTCTTTCTCCGATCCGGGATTGAGCCGGATTCGCTCTTTTATGCGCGCTAAAAAGGTCTTAAGCGGCTTTGATTTTAATGTCGACACCAGCCGGTAAGGAGAGTGTTTTCAGCGCATCGATCGTCTTCCCTGTCGGATCGAGAATATCGATCAGCCGCTTGTGAGTGCGGATTTCGAATTGCTCGCGCGACTTGCGGTCGACATGGGGAGAGCGTAAAACGGTATAGATTTCGCGTTTAGTCGGCAGGGGAATAGGGCCGACAACACGAGCGCCTGTCCGTTTCGCAGTTTCTACGATATCTCCAGTAGAACGATCGAGCTGACGCTGATCGAACCCTTTGAGACGAATGCGAATTTTTTGTTTATCTTGCTTAGCCATAATTGTTTACTTCTTGACGATTTCATCTTGAATTTTTTGCGGAACCTTTGCGAAATAAGCCGGTTCCATAGTGGAAGTCGCTCGGCCTGAGCTCAAAGAGCGCAGCGAAGTGGTGTATCCGAACATTTCACTGAGCGGCACCTCGGCATTGACTTTCGTCATCCCTTTCTGAGATTCTTGTCCCAGAATCTTTCCTCGCCGTCGGTTCAGGTCGCCGATCACGTCGCCCAAACTTTCTTCGGGCGTCATAACGTCGACTTTCATGATGGGCTCCAGGATAACCGGTTTTGCCTTTCTACAAGCCTCTTTGACGGCCATCGATCCGCAGATCTTAAATGCCATCTCATTTGAGTCGACTTCATGGTAGGATCCAAACGTGATCGCGACTTTTACGTCGACAAGATTGTAACCGGCGAGAACACCCGAAGAGAGTCCCTCTTCGATTCCCTTCATGACAGCGGGGATGTATTCTTTCGGGATCACCCCGCCCACAATTTTGCTGACGACTTCGGTCCCTTTTCCGGGTTCGTTCGGTTCGATCTCAAGACAAACGTGCGCATACTGGCCGCGTCCGCCTGACTGCTTGACAAACTTTGTCTCGGTACTGCTCGGAATTGTGATCGTCTCTTTGTACGAAACCTGCGGTTTTCCAACATTCGCTTCGACCTTGAATTCGCGGATCATACGGTCGCGTAGAATGTCAAGGTGAAGCTCGCCCATCCCTGAGATAATGGTCTGGCCTGTCTCTTCATTAGAGGTCACGCGGAATGTGGGATCCTCTTCGGAAAGAGCGCCCAGCGCATTCGCCAGCTTTTCACGGTCCGCTTTCGACTTGGGCTCGATCGCCATATCGATAACGGGCTCGGGAAATTCCATTTTCTCAAGAAGAAGTTCGCTTCCTTCTGAGCACAAGGTATCCCCGGTCGTTGTGTTTTTCAACCCGATGCAGGCGGCGATATCGCCGGTAAAAAATTCGTCGCAATCGGTCCGGTCGTTTGCATGCATCTGTAGCAATCTGGAGACACGCTCTTTTTTATCTTTGGTCGTGTTGATGAGCGTAGTTCCTTTTTTCATTGTTCCCGCATAGATGCGGACGAAGGTAATGCGGCCGACATAGGGGTCCGTCATGATCTTGAAGGCAAGCGCCGCTAAAGGAGCCTCGTCTTCGGGAGGAATGGACAACGGTTCGCCTGTGTTTAGATTCACTCCTTTTACCGCGCCGCGGTCAAGAGGAGAGGGCATCCAACGGACAATCGCGTCGAGAAGGAACTGCACACCCTTATTTTTAAAGGCCGATCCACACAAGACAGGGTTAAAACGGTTTTCACAAACTCCCTTTCGTATGACAGCATGGATCTCATCGGGCGTCAGACTGTCAGGATCTTCGAGGACTTTGTGCATGAAGGCCTCATTTTCCTCATCAATGGTCGCGAGCTCTTCAAGAAGTTCCATGCGCATCTCGTCGCATTTATCTTTCAAGTCGGCGGGGATTTCGGTTTCGTCCCATTGAGATCCCATCTCATCGCGGGCAATCCAAGCTTTCATTGTGACTAGATCGACCATGCCAGAGAATTCGCTCTCAGCTCCAATCGGACATTGGACGGCGATTGCATTTGCCCCGAGCTTTTCTTTCATCGACTGGACGGCAGCAAAGAAATCGGCTCCCATGCGGTCCATTTTGTTGACGAAAGCGATTCGAGGGACGTGATATTTATCCGCTTGACGCCAGACGGTTTCGGATTGCGGCTCGACTCCGGAAACGGCGTCGAAAACGGCTACGGAACCATCGAGAACGCGCAGCGAGCGTTCTACCTCAATGGTAAAGTCGACGTGACCCGGTGTATCAATGATATTGATCTTGGAATCGGCCCAATAGACGGTTGTTGCCGCTGAGGTTATCGTGATTCCGCGCTCTTGCTCTTGCGCCATCCAGTCCATCGTAGCAGCTCCTTCGTGGACTTCTCCGATTTTGTGGGAGCGGCCGGCGTAAAAAAGGATACGCTCTGTGGTTGTCGTCTTCCCGGCGTCGATATGCGCCATGATTCCGATATTTCTGACCTGATCAAGACGATCTTCTTTTTTTCTAGGCATAGCTTATTTTCCCCTTACCATTTGTAGTGCGCAAACGCTTTGTTGGCTTCAGCCATGCGGTGCGTATCGTCTTTCTTCTTGATCGTTGCGCCTTGGTTGTTGTAGCAATCGTTCAACTCCTGGGCAAGGCCCTCTTGCATCGAACGGCCAACCTTCGAACGCGAGTTGTTGATAATCCAGCGCATCGCCATAGCGGTCCTGCGATCGGGTGCGATCTCGACCGGGACTTGGTAGGTCGCTCCGCCGATTCGACGCGACTTAACCTCTAAAGAGGGCTTTGCGTTTTCAAGAGCTTGTTCAAAGGCATCTAAGGGATTTTCGACATTAACCTTTTGCGCAAAGGTGCGGATCGCGCTGTAGACGATCTGGCGCGCTTTTGCTTTTTTCCCGCTGAGCATGACTTTGTTAATAAACTTTTCCAGAGTGATGCTCCCGTAAAGGGGATCGGGCTCCGGTTTTCTTTTTTCAGCACGATGTCTTCTAGACATAGTTCAACCTTAACTCATTAGCTTAGTTCTTAAACATAAATATTTTAGGAAGCCGCTTTTCTTCACCTGTCTTTTATAAAGACCGTGCGAAATCTCCCTTCTCACTGAAAAAGGAGATTTCGAACTAGGAGGGCTATTTTTCAACCATCCCAGCGTTACTACGCTATTTACGCAATGTGCGAGTTTTCTGCCATTCAGGAGCAGCTGCGACTTTGCCATATCAATCCTCTCTTGTCGGAAATGGCACAAGGCTATTGCCTCCTGCATGGCAAAAAACTCGCACATGGCATTTATTTGGGCCGTTTTGCCCCGTACAGCGATCTTCCTTGTTTGCGGTCTTTTACGGCCGCACAATCTAACGCTCCGCGCACAATGTGGTAGCGCACACCGGGGAGGTCTTTCACACGTCCTCCGCGCACCAGAACGATGCTGTGCTCTTGGAGGTTGTGCCCTTCCCCTCCGATGTAAGCAATAATCTCTTGCCCGTTGGAGAGTCTCACCCATGCTACTTTACGCAAAGCGGAGTTCGGCTTTTTCGGTGTTTTTGTTTTCACCTGAAGACAAACCCCCCGTCTATGCGGACAGCGCTGCAGAGCGGGTGATTTTTTTCGTCGGACCTTTTGTCCTCGGCCCTTCCGAATTAACTGATTGATCGTTGGCATATTCGTTTCGCCTCAAAAACTAAAAAATTCACAAGTGGAAAGAGTATACTATAGAGATGAATCCGTTTGAATGCAATCTGATTATTTATTGCCCATAGGATTTTTCAAAATCCGAGAGGACTCGGCTCCACCTTTCCGCGGAAAGCTCGGCTCCATGCCGCTCGACTGCCGCGCTGCCGGCTAAATTTCCTAGGTAGGCGCAAGCCGGAAGAGGTTTACCCTTCAAGTAGGCGTAGAGAAAACCGGCGGCGAAGAGGTCTCCGGCTCCTGTCGTATCGACAGTTTGAGTCGGAACGCCGGGAGAGTGGAAAATTCCCTCCTTGGAAGAGATCCAGCAACCATTAGAGCCGACCTTCACGATGGCGATTTTACAAAAGTTTTTTAGAAAGGCCGCAGCTCTCTTAGGGGGAAGCCCAACAAGAGAATAGGCTTCTTCCTCGTTGGCAAAGAGGATGTCGACATAGGCGGGGATCGTCGCCCATAGGCGTTCCCGGTACTTGTCGACAATGGAAGAGTCCGCGAGATCAAAAGAAACGAGCGCACCGGCCTCTTTCGCTAAGCGAAAACTTTTTTCGATGTAGCTCCCGTTGAGTAGTCGGTACCCCGATAGGTAGGCGAGTCTGATCTCTTTGAAATGAGCAGGGTTCAGCTCTTTTTCGCTGATTTCGCGTTCCGTTTTTGCGCAGGAGCAAAAGGAACGTTCGCCGTCTGGAGTAACGAGGCAGGCTATTTGGGTGGTGGGGTAGGTCGATTGTGTAAAAAAAGCGGTTACTCCGACCTCTTGGAAAATTGAGCCGATTTTAGCACCCATCTGATCGTTTCCGACCTTGCCGGTCAGCGCGCAAGAAATCCCAAGGGTTGCCATCCCCTTTATTGTGTTTGCGACGCAGCCCCCGGAAAAGACGAGAGAGGTGTTATCATGCAGGATGGAGGCTAGCGTATCGGCATCGATCTCGATCGAGCCTCCCTTCTTCAGTCCATATCGGGCAAGATCTTTCTCTTCCGCTTTGATCACATAGTCCAAGCAGGGAGCCCCTAGTCCGAGCACGCTATATCCGTTTGCGAAAAGCGGGGAGGCAAAAGAGAAAAGGAAAATGAAGAGAGATCTCATTAAAGAAGGTTTTAATGATGCTCTTTTTTTTACGCAATGCTAGATTTTTCCTCATGAAGTTTAGCGTGATCACTGTGACGTACAATGCCGCTGCCTATCTGGAGCAGACCCTTCGCTCGGTTGCTGCGCAGGAGTTTACTGACTATGAGCATCTCATCTGGGATGGTGGAAGCGTCGACAGGACTCTAGAAATTGCCCGTTCTTTTCCTCACGCCACCCTTTATGAGGGGCAAGACGAGGGGATTGCAGATGCAATGAACCGCGGCGCGGCGCTTGCTAATGGGGATTTTCTCATCCACCTGCATGCGGACGATCTTTTAGCCGCTCCCCAAGTCTTGGCTATGGTTGACACCACTCTTAGGCTCCATCCAGAGGTGGACTGGCTTTATGGTAGAGTGAAGGTCATTGACTTCAAGGGGGAGTATAAACGGACGACTCCTTATGAACCATTCAGCATCAAACGACTCCGCCGCTATAACTTTATCTCTCACCCGGCGGTCTTTATCAGGCGTACCCTCTTTGAAAGAGTGGGAGGCTTTCACAAAAGTTTGAAATATTGCATGGATTACGACCTCTGGCTTCGCCTTGCGGCCCAAACGCCCCCTTTCGCCCTGCCGACCGTCTTAGCCTCTTTTCGCGAACATCAATATTCTCTCTCGACAAGTGAACCTCTTCAGGTTGCCGACGAGGCCTATAGGGTGCGCAACCGTTATGTCGCCACACTCTTTGAGCGGTATCGCTCATATAGGATATGGAAAAAAAGACGCAGGAAATATTTTTCGTGTTAAGTTAATCCAAGCATTTGAATTTAAATTAGATCTTAGGTATTATTGCCTTCTATGGCGAACTGTTTGGGATTTCCTCCTTCTTCCTCCGCTGACCTAGGGGAGAAAGACGTCAAGTACCGAGTCGATCTGAGTGAAAGAAAGGCGCGAGATGCGCGTATCACCGCTTTTGCCCTGACGATCGTCGCCCTTGTCTTTATGTCACTAGCCTTTGCCCTTTTCGGGGCGAGTACCCTTCCTCCTGAAGTCACAATGGGACTGGGAATGTTTCCTTATCTGGGCGGCACCTTAATCGGGACAATGGGAATTGCCGTCTTTATGGGAGCTCTCGCTCATATGGCCATTGCTTCTGTGCGCGACTGCCAGAGTAGAGGGTGGGAGCTTCTAGGAAAAGAGTGGCAGGTTCTAATGGACGATTAGATTTGTTAAATCTTCCAAGTCTTTTAAACCGAAGTGCTGCAAAAAACGTTTGGTGATGCCGTATTGAATAGGACGCCCCGGAGCCTCTTTACGCCCGACCGGTTCGATCAACCCTCTTTCCATGAGAGAAACGACCGTCCCGGAACAATCAACGCCGCGGATCTCCTCCATTTCCCGCCGCGTAATCGGCTGCCGATAGGCGATAATGGCCAGTACTTCCGTTGCGGCGCGGGAGAGTTTTTCTCCCCGGCGATCGTGATGCAGCAAATCGAGGTAAGGGCGCATCTCCTCGACCGTACGTAGAAGATAACCGCCGCCGATCTCAGCGATTTGAAACGCATGTCCTTCATTATCGTATTCCTGACTCAACTCTTCGATAAGCCTCTTCAACTCGATGCTCCGCACGGGGTAGTGTGTTTGGATCACCTCTTTGAGTTTTTGAAGGGGGAGGGGTTCGTTGCTTGCGAAGAGGAGCCCCTCTATAATGCGCTTCATCTCCCGCTCCCTAGTTGAATGGGATCTTTCGGATGTTATCTCTAAAGTCTCTTCAAGAAGATTTAGGTTCATTTGCCCAGGTAATATACATAAAATTGTTTTCTTTGACAATCTTAAGCTCTTGTAGTTTCATGAGTTCGAGCAGCGCCAGAAAAGAGACGATCAGTTCGCCGCGGCACTTCCCTTCAGAGAAGATTTCCGAAAAGGAGATCCGTTTTTTTTCTTTGATCTCCTGCTGAAGCCAGGAGATTTTGGGCGCCACCTGCCACTCTTCATCCAGAATAGTCGCGATCTTCTTTTCGGATCGCTTTAGCAAATCAAGCATTACCTGTTTCAGGTCTTCTAGCCCAACCTCATCAAGACCGGAGTTCAACTCCCTTCTATATAGCGGGGCGGAGCGGGGAAAATAGGCTTTTTGCTCCTCTTCGCGTGAAAGTAAAGTCGCTGCAGCATCGCGAAAGCGGCAATACTCGATTAATTTTTCAATCATTTCGATCCGCGGATCTTCTTCCCACGCGCCACCTTCACCCTCTTGAATTGGAAGGAGTTTCTGACTTTTCATCAACAAAAGCGTCGCGGCGAGACCCATCAGCTCAGCGCCAGTTTCAACACCTGATTTATCAAGGGTTTGCATCAACTGCTTTGTCAATTCCTGTAGGGTAATGGAGCAAACATCCATCTCATCTTTTTGAATGAGATAGAGAAGGAGTTCCAAGCTCCCTTCGAAGTTTTCCAAAGAGAATGTCGGGCCGTTAAAATGACTCACTAAAGAATTTCTTGTTAATTCCGATAACTAGGACGCGCGCACTAGGTGGGCTTTTTCTCTCAAAATAGAATAACCGAAATATCGGGAAAATGCAATGAGACTACGCTTTCTCTTAATCTTGCTTCTTTGTTCATCTCTTTATTCGCAAGAGACCCTTCTCACGGGAAAAGATGTTCAATCGGTTATGAATCAATTTTTTGAGTTACATGTCGACAAGAAGGAGATTTCATCGCAGCTTCTTGAACGTTCTTTAAATATTTATTTGAATCAATTCGACCCTTCTCACGCCTATCTTCTTAATGAGGAGGCTCTCCCTTATGTCCATCCAAAGCAGGACTTATTGCGTACGATGCAGAGGGAATATCAGCAACACCGTTTTTCAACCTACTTTTCTCTAAATAAAACCGTTCAAAATAGCATTCAGAGGGCTCGTCAGTGGCGCGTTAAATGGGAGCAAAATCCTCATAAAGTTGTCGAGGATGCACGTGAAGTCGAGATAAACGCCCGGCCCGAAAAGAGCTACGCTAAGAATCTCCAAGAGCTACAAGAGCGCCACTATGACAGATTTATCCGGTTTGTAGCCTTTCAGATGGATGAGTTAGGTTGCGGCACATGTGAAGGAAAAGAGAGACTGCTGGTCGAACTTTGTGAAAAACAGATTCGCATTCTTGAAAACGAATATCTCGGGTTGGACGACCACGGACGTCCTCTTGCACAGCAGAGACAGGAACATCAAGTCATTTTGCGCACCCTAAAAGCTTTAGCTCAAAGCTTGGACGCGCATACTGCCTACTACAGTCCCGAGGAAGCCTACGCAATGAAAGTCCAGCTCGAAAAAGGGATGTGCGGAATCGGTGTTGTTTTACGTGAGGGAGTAGATGGCATAACGGTCCGCGAATTGATCAAGGGGGGGCCGGCTGAGAAGAGCGGGCGGATCCAGGAGGGTGACGCGATTGTCGCAGTCGATGGAGAAGAGATTAGACACGCCTCTTTTCATAAAGTGCTTGAATTGATGCGTGGTAAAGAGGGGACCAGGACCGTTTTGGGGATTATGCGTAAGACAGATCGCGATCCTCAATTTTTGACAGTCGAGCTGATTCGAAAAAAAATCGTTTTGGATGACAAGCGGGTCGACGTCGAGGCAGAGCCTTATGGCGACGGGGTGATTGGCAAGATCACTCTGCACTCCTTTTATGAGGGTGAAGATGGGCTTTCAAGCGAGAAAGATATCAAGAATGCAATCGACCAGCTCCGCGCTCAAGGCCCCCTTTATGGGCTTGTGCTCGATATGCGCGAGAATGGCGGCGGCTTCCTTTCCCAGGCAGTCAAGGTGAGCGGCCTTTTCATCTCAAGCGGGGTCGTCGTGATTTCTAAATACTCCGATGGCTCTGTCAAATACTACCGCACTCTTGACGGGGAGCGTTACTACGAAGGGCCGCTCGTGCTGCTCCTCTCTCGCGGATCGGCCTCCGCAACCGAAATTGTGGCTCAAACGCTCAAGGATTACGGCGTAGCTGTGATTGTCGGAGATGAACAGACCTACGGAAAAGGGACGATTCAACACCAGACAGTGACCAACGACAGGACCGATTCATTCTTTAAGGTAACGGTCGGCAGGTATTACACCGTATCCGGAAAGTCAACACAGATCGAAGGTGTGAAAGCAGACATTATAGTCCCTTCAGAGTTTCAGTTTCAAGAGATCGGCGAGGTCTTTTTGGATTACCCCCTCCCTTCTGATCAAGTGCCCTCCGCTTATCAGGACACTCTCTCCGATATCGATCCCTTCGCTCGGCGTTGGTTTCAAAGATATTACACACCTACCCTTCAGAGATTAGAAAATAAATGGAATGCTATGATCCCTAGGCTGAAAGCAAACAGCGAAAAGAGGATCGCCCAGAATCGAAATTTCCAGGAATTTCTTAAGGAAATCAAAGCGGAGCTTAAACCTAAAGAAGAGCTGCATGTAGGGGGATCAAACGACTTGCAAATGGACGAGTCGGTCAATATTGTGAAAGACATGATTTTTCTCTCCAACAGCTCCGCTCTGACCCCCTAATTTCCTTTTCGATACCTTCAATTTAGAATTAATGATATACTTATTTGAAGTATTGTGTTTTCAATTTTCGCTTCAATATTTTTACATGATTTTTTTAAGTATTGATCCATTAAGAGCGAGGTTCTCAGATGGATAAATTTCCAAGACGGCACTTTTCGGTCATTATAGCCATTGTCTTCTTGGGTTTTATCGGGATTTCAATGCCCTATTTGATCTTTCCTCCACTTTTCCTTAATTCGTCTTATGCATTTCTACCTAAAACTTGTACAGAAGCAAGTCGCGCACTTTTTCTTGGAATCACACTAGCTGCATACCCACTTGGACAATTTATGGGATCAGCGATTCTAGGCAGTTTGTCAGACGAATACGGTCGCAAAAAAATCTTAATCACAAGTTTGTTGATTGCATCCATTAGCAATTTATTTTCAGCGATTTCAATCGCAAATCAACAGGTGGTTTTGCTTATTGCGAGTCGGCTTATTGCCGGATTAATGGAAGGAAACATTACAATCGCCCGCGCGATGGCATCGGATATTAAGAGTATTTCTAAGCACAAGTCATTTGGCAAAATTAATGCATCTGCATCTATTGCATTTCTTCTTGGACCTTTACTAGGGGGAGTGCTTTCTGAAAGGGCAGGATTTTCAACCCCCTTTTTCTTGATTGGCATCCTCTTTTTTATCCTATCCGGCTTATCTGGACTATTTCTTAAAGAATCTAGAGTTAAAGAGCCCTTCTATGATCGATATTTTGTAGCCGTTAAGCCTCTTAAGTTAGCCATTAGACAACGCATGAACATCGTAAGAAGAATTTCAAATTTATTTTCGAGTAAAGAATTAAAATTTTTTTTAATCGTTTCTACAAGTTTCACCCTAGCCGTTGATATTTTTTATGAATTTGGTCCAGTTTATCTGACAATGAAATGGGCGCTTAGTCCTGCAAAGTTGATTTTCTATAATGGGTTGCTTTGCCTGGGATTAACGATTGGAAATGGTTGGTTACCTACCTACCTAACTCGCTATATTTCGAATCATTCGGCCATCATCACCGGTCTAGGAGGATTTGCTCTTTTTATTTTTTGTCTACCTCTTATAAATTGGTTGTGTCCAGAAAATTGTGCAAAAACTTTAGGCGTATGAAAATCTCCTATTGTTTTAAGCGGCGTTTTCTATCGCCTCAAGTTTGAGTTTTTTCTCTTCTTTGTAAAAATCCATATTCACATAACGCTTATCTTCAA
>JAFIGI010000034.1 GCA_020831465.1 Chlamydiales bacterium | reverse complement strand
GCACGATCAGACAGCGATGCTCGAGACTAGTCAGAAAAGCATTATCTTTTTCAAAGAAAATAGAGAATCATATAGGTGTAATAAAAATGTTCATCTCCGATTACAATAAGAATTTGAAATCACTACATGTTTAGGGCTACCGATCGCTGCCATACCGATTCTTGGCCACTTGGCTGGGGCTTCACGCATTGCACTATCTATTATTCATATGATCGGTCATAGCTTTGCCGCGCTTATTTTTTGGGATTCAGGACATATCTGTCATGTCGTAAAAGGGGGAGCGGAGTTCTTGAGAGGAATCATTGAAATTCTTCCTATCGTCGGAAGATTATTTGTATGGAATTATGATGGAAGGGGCTCAATTTGTAGTGATAACAACGTACGCACCATGACTTATTATTCTTTTTTCCTTGTTAAGATTTCCAATCCAGAGAAACCGGACGAAATTGATATGGCGATGCGTAACTCCTAAAACGCTTCAGGGGGTTAGTTCCGCTTCGCTTTTCGCTGAAGTGGCTAAGGCCGGCCTTAATCATAATCGCATGCACACGAAGTAGAGGACTATAAATAGGGGGAATGGTATCATTCTCCTCTCAAGATGGTGTGACTATGAAGAGATTTATTTCCTTTTTTTTATTTACGACAACCCCCCTTGTGGCAGCGATGCCCACAGCAGGTCCCAATCTGGCGCAAGGTCCAAACCTTTTTGAAAAAGAGCCGAATCTGGTAATCAACAATCGGGTTCTTTTGAAAGTTAACGGAAAACCGATTACGGTTATGGATGTGGTGCGCAAAATGGATCTCATTTTCTACCGTCAATTCCCGGAGTTAGCTGCTTCTCCGATGGCACGGTACCAATTTTATCTCAATAGTTGGCAAGCGATGCTCGGAGCGGTAATCGACGATCATCTGATTGTTGCCGATGCGGAAGAAAAGAAAGTCGAAATCACTGAAGGAGAGGTGCGTGAGGAATTGGAAAGCCTTTTCGGTCCGGATGTCGTTTTCAACCTCGATAAAATGGGTTTGACGCTGAACGAAGCGATGGATATGTTGAAAAGGGAGCTGACTGTCCAGCGGATGAACATGATGATGGTCCGTTCCAAGGCGATGGCCGAAACCCAACCTAAAGAGGTGCGAGCCCGTTATGAGCGAATGGTCGACGAAAACCCTCCTCAATGCGCGTGGGTTTACAGGGTCCTATCGATTCGAGGGGATGGCCATGAACGGGTAGCGCAAGAGGCTTCCAAGCTCCTTAATGAACAAAAACTCCCTTTTGAAGAAGTTGTCACAAAGCTATCGAACCAAGATGTCGAGCTTGCCCTTTCGAGTGAGTATGAGATTGATGAGAAATCGATCTCTCTCGGCCATAAGGCGCTCTTGCAAACACTTTCCGCCGGAGCTTCCAGCACGCCTCAGACTAAGGATTCGGTTAGTCGCATCTTTTGCCTAAAAGAGTACAAAAAAGCGGAACCCATTCCGTTTAACTCGATTTCAGAAAAAATCAAATCCGAGATCATTAGAGAGATCTCGGCGAAATATGATGAAGAGTACCGGCAGAAATTGCGCAAGCAATACGGCATGACCGATCGTTATCTCAAAAGGATGATTCCTGAGAATTTCGAGCCGTTCGCTCTTCGATGAAGTTAAATGAGCTTAAAGCCTTTCTCAATTCTCTCGGCGTACGCCCAAAAAAGGGTCTTTCACAAAACTTCCTGATAGACGGAAACATCGTATCTAAAATCCTATCGGAAGCAGAGGTTTCACAAGGCGACTATATTTTGGAAATCGGTCCTGGCCCAGGAGCTTTGACAGAAGCGCTAGTCAATCGAGGAGCGGAAGTTGTTGCAGTCGAGTTGGATTCCCTCTTTGCTGCTGCATTGAAACGCTTTCCGATCACGATCTACCAAGAGGATATCCTCTCTTTTTCGCTCGACAAATTAAAAAAAAAGGGGAAAGTCGTCGCCAACCTTCCCTATCATATCACTGCGGCGATTCTCACTCGTCTCGTAATTAGAAGAGATCTTTTTACGACTTTGACGGTGATGGTGCAGGAGGAGGTTGCCCGACGCCTGACCGCCTATCCGAAATCGGGCGATTATGGCTCGCTTACGGTCTTTCTCCACTTCTACAGCGAGCCTCGCTATGCTTTCCGTGTCAGCAGGAGCTGCTTTTATCCCGCTCCTAAGGTCGATTCTGCTGTGGTGACGCTGACTTTGAAAGAACCGCCTGAGGTCGATCAAGATCTTTTTTTTAAGCTAGTCAGGACTGCCTTCGGCCAGAGACGCAAGATGATGAAGAAGACGCTTGCGCCGCTTTATGGCGCCGAGAAGCTCATGCGCGCCCTTGAACAAACGGGTATCAATCCCCAAGCACGCCCTGAAGAGCTCGGTTTAGAAGGGTTTTTATCGCTTTTCAACGAACTAAATTAAGGAGAACTCATGGGTCCTGATCCCAAAACACTTCATCCTATAGAGGGTTATGATAAATTAGTTTTTTTGAAAAATGTCGTGAAGGCACCAAACATTTTTATCGGAGAATATACCTACTTCGACGATAGGCGTTATGGTGCAGAGAATTTCGAAGAAAACAATATTCTCTACAACTACCACATTGATAAGGTGAAGCTTGTGATCGGAAAGTTCTGCGCTCTTGCCGCAGAGACAAAGTTCATTATGACTGGCGACCACAAGCTCGATGGATTTAGTACTTATCCCTTTCCCATCTTTGGGAAAGGGTGGGAGAGCGCCTTCAGTCCCGACGAGTTCCCTATGAAGGGGGATATCCTTGTTGGGAGTGATGTCTGGTTCGGCTATGGTGCATTGATTATGCCCGGTGTCAAGATTGGCCATGGCTCGATCGTTGCGGCCGGCACAGTCGTCAAAAAAGAGGTGCCCCCCTACGCGGTTGTAGCAGGAAATCCTGGAAAGGTTGTCAAGTTCCGCTTTGATCAAGTGACAATCGATAGGTTATTGGAAATTGCCTGGTGGGATTGGGATATTGAGAAGATCAACCGCAATCTAAAATGGATCTGCATGGCTGACTTGAATAGACTTGAACAAGCAAGCTGATACGAATAAGCGAAAATAAATGCATATAGCAGAATCAGTTGAAAAATGCTTCATAGCTTGGACCCAGAGGATAGCAAAAGCAGTAGGAGGAGTGATTGCAAAATATGCAAAGACCATGGAGCCGAAAATTTCTCGGTTATCAGGCGGGCAACTCTGAACTTACTCAAGGGAGGTAAGAAAACAAAAGCGGGGATAAAAAATAAACGTTCTAATGCAAGATGGGATCAGAACTACATGCTGGAGTTGTTAGGTGTAAAATAATTTCTTTACTCAATTTACCTTGGGTAAAAATGTTAATAGATGAATTGAGGTAATTCGTGATCACTATTCGATAAGTTTTATTTACTGGAATATTCCCAATTTCACTTGAGATACGATTCCATATGTATCTAAACAGAGGTAGCTTCATCACTTTAGGTAGTAGAGCAAGCTTGCCAAGAGTGTCAGATGTAAGCCCTTTTGGAATTGTCAATAGCATGACTACTTTATTTTGTGCATTTGAAGGAGAAAAATGGCTTTTTAGTAATCGAATCGTTTTGTGTTTATCAAGAAAAGGTGCATCTGTCAGGTCAAGCCCAAAGGAGGGTAAATCGATATGGGTTTCCCAATCTGATTCATCAAAAACTATTAGGGCGTGTCGTCAATTTAACCATATGACTGCTGCAGCTAAATAGATAGCCGCCAGAAAATTTCTTGCTGTCTTATCGTAACGTGTTGCAATAGCTCTGTATTGTTTCAACTTAGCAAAAAAGTTCTCGATCAAGTG
>JAFIGI010000033.1 GCA_020831465.1 Chlamydiales bacterium | reverse complement strand
CACTTGATCGAGAACTTTTTTGCTAAGTTGAAACAATACAGAGCTATTGCAACACGTTACGATAAGACAGCAAGAAATTTTCTGGCGGCTATCTATTTAGCTGCAGCAGTCATATGGTTAAATTGACGACACGCCCTAATTCATATTGATTTTATCATATTTAAATATAAAGAAGGTGTTAAAAAATTAAGTTGCATATTCGACGGCTCGCTTTTCGCGAATGACGGTCACCTTTATCTTTCCCGGATAGCTCAACTCCTGTTCAATTCTTTTGGCGATGTCGCGGGCGAGGCCGATCGTGCCTAGGTCGTCGAAGCGCTCCGGTTCGACGATCACCCGAATTTCCCGCCCGGCCTGAAGGGCGTAGGCCTGTTCGACCCCCTCGAATTGCGACGAAATCTGTTCCAGCTTCTGCGCCCGTTTAAGATACTGCTCTATAGCTTCTACGCGAGCTCCCGGCCGGCCGCCTGAAATTCGATCGGCAGCCCCGCATAAACTCCCCTCGATTGTCGAAGGTAAAATCTCCTCGTGGTGGCAGCCGATTCCGTTGGCCACCGCTTCGTTTTCGCCATACTTAAGGGCAAAGTCGTGGCCGATCAGGGCATGCGATCCTTCGACTTCATGAGAGATGGCCTTCCCGATATCGTGCAGAAGGCCGATCCGCCTGGCAAGTTGCGCATCCAAGCCGAGCTCGACGGCTATTATTCCCATAAGATTGCTTACCTCGATCGAGTGCTCCAATACATTTTGCCCATAACTGAAACGGAAACGGAGTTTGCCCAGCAGCCTAAGCAGCTCCGGGTGGAGCCCCAAGACCAAAGAGCGCGCTGCCGCCTCTTCGCCGAACTCCAGAATCTCTTCGTGCACTCTCTCTCGTGTTCTTTTCACAACTTCTTCAATACGTGTCGGATGGATCCGGCCATCCTGAATCAGCTCTTTAAGAGTCTGCTTGGCTATCTCTTTGCGCACAGGATCGAAACCCGAAATCACAACCGTATTCGGGGTGTCGTCGACGGTAAAGGTCACGCCGGTTAGCTGCTCCAAAGCACGGATATTGCGCCCTTCGCGCCCGATCACCCGTCCTTTCATCTCCTGGTTGGGCAGAGAGACTGTGACAACCGAGACTTCTGAGGTTGTAGGAATAGCGATTCTGTTAATTGCCGTCGCAATGATCTGCGCCGCCAGGCGGCGTCCCTCTTCTTCTGCCTCTTTTTTCATGCGCAGGGTCAGCTTCGCGCTCTCTTCCCGGATTTCGTTCGCAGCTTTTTCGAGTAGAAAGACTTGCGCCTCTTTTTCGGTAAGCGTGGAAAGACGTTCCAACTCAGCCGTGAGCGCGCGTTCTTTGGCGGCGAGGCTTTGTTGGAGTTCTTCGGCTTTTCGGGCAACCTTCTCGCGCCGCGTAATTTCGGCGAGTTTGGTTTCGACCAGCTCTAATTGCCTATCAAGCTTATCCTCACGCCTCTCTAAGCGCGCTTTCATTTTTTCGCTTTTTTGGTCGAGCTCTTTCTGAAAGTCGAATTCCCGTTCTTTGAGTTGACGGGCAAGAGCTTGCTCTTGCTTTTCCGCCTCAGCCTGGGCGTTGCTCAGAATTTCACGGGCCAGTTTTTCAAACCCGCCCCTCTTAGCCTTGTAAATCATATAATAAGCGAAAACTCCCAGAAAAAAGGAGCCCGCTGAAATAACTACGTTCACTGTTCGTTCACTTTTTGCCTGGAAGTAATTCGCACTTTATCGACGCTTCTTTCGGAGGAACTCAATATCTCTAAGTCGAAGTCTTCATGGTGGATGCGCAAACCCTTATGGGGAATCGAGCCAACCTTGTGGAAGATATATCCACCAATCGTATCGTATTCACCCTCCTGGGGGATATGAATGTTGAAGGTCTCCTCGGCATCCAAAATGCTCATCCGCGCATCGACGATCCAGCTTCCTCCTCCTGGCTGAGCAGTGTAAAGAAGTTCTTCATCGATATCATACTCATCTGCGATTTCGCCGACAATCTCTTCTAAAATATCTTCTATTGTGACGACCCCTTCCGTTCCGCCATATTCGTCAACGACAATGGCCATATGCATCTGCTTTGTGCGGAACTCCTGTAGCAGCTGCGAGACTCTTTTGGTTTCGGGAGTATAAAAGACGCTTTTTGCGATCGAGTCGATAGGGGCATCGAGCAATGAGGCCTCCTTCTTTCCCTCCAGACAGGCCATGTAGAGTTCCAAGATATCCTTGAACATCAAAACCCCAATGATATTGTCGACCGTATCCCTATAGACGGGCGTGCGGCTGTAACCCTCTTCGACGAGCGATTTGGCAGCCTCGCGGATAGGCGTTTCTGCCGTTAGGCTAAAGAGATCGACCCGCGGTACCATGACCTCCCGGACAATCCGATCTTTAAATTTAATGACCGACTCGATCAGCTTTTTGTCAGAGGTGTTGAGCCTCCCCTTTACTCCAGCCGCTCTGAGAATCTGAACGACTGCCTCTTTCATCTCTTCTACCTTATCGCCTCCGCGCTCTTTTTCGTGGACACGTGTCACGTAATCGGAGAGTTTGAGAAAAAGGAAGGAGAGGGGGAGGGAAAGGAATAAAAAAAAGGAGGCGAAAGCAGCGCAAAAAGAGAGGGCATACTCAGAAGCCCTAATCGCCCATAGGCGGGGAAAAAAATCTCCAATCAACAGCATAAGGAGAAGGAGTATAAGAAGGAGGGCTGCAGCATGCCAAACTTGCAGTGAGAGGACAAAGAGGGTTCCATAGACCGCTGTTGCCGCGAAACCCAGGCGGGCAAGGTTTTCTCCCAGAGTTGCCGAAAAGATAACTAGCTCGAAAGCGGGATCCTTAAAAATCGCGCGGTGAAAAGGGTAGTAGAAGAAACGCTTAGGATAGGTTTTGATGATTTCAAGAGAGGCTGTTTCACCTAGACGAGTAAGAGAATGCGTCATGGTAGTGAGGAAAAATACCCAAATCAGAAAGAAAAGAGCGAGTAGAATACAAAGAGTTAGCATTTTTTCTTATTATCTCGAATTTATACATTTTTTAGATGCAATTTTCACAAAAATCTCATCTGAAAAACGTATAAATGCGAGGTTATGGCTTTAAAAGGAGTTTTTGTCGAATGAGCGGTTCCATCAGTCGCTGTTCGGCTGCGCGCATGTTTTTTCGATCTTCATCATTAATGTCTTTATAACCAATAAGATGCAAAAGTCCGTGGACAAGATAAAGGGTAGTCTCCCGGTAGGAATCCTCGTTAATTTCCTCACCGGATTGCAAGAGATAGTCGATTGCGGTTTTTGGGCAGATGAAGACTTCGCCAAGTATATGATATCCGACCCCCTCTTCTTGATCGAGGGGGAAGGAGATGCAATCAGTGGGAGAGGGGTCGTGAAAAAATTCTTTGTGAAGACGGGTGATTTCTTCTGTGGTCACAAAATAGACAGAGAGCTCGTTGGTATGCTTTCTTTCCGTGTGAAGTACATATTTAACCACAGATTTTACAGACCCCTGAGCAATGGGTAAGTCGCACTGCTGGTCAAAAACAAGGACTTTCAAGAGGGTTAAATCTCAATGGGCGGAGTTTTGGGAAGCCCGGTAGCCTTCTTGTTTTTCTCTTTCTCCCAGCGGCCGAGCTTTTTCAATACCTCGATTCGCTCGAACCGTTTGAGAACATTGCGCTTTTGGGCACCTTTCGTGGATTTTCCGTAACTTTTATGACGTGACATAGTTCGCTCTATTTAATTTTAGGAATAAAGACGCTTCCCTCGGGGTCGGCGTTTTCGTGCTCTTTGAACCCTTTAGGCAGGTGGTCTTTTTTCGGTCCGGTTTTTTGTGATGGATTTTTTGTCCTGCGCGGCGAAATTCCGCGACGCTCTGCTTTTTTACTGGTGCGAGTCATGTTTTTCTCCTCAAAAGAGCACAAAGCATACAATTTTGATTAAAAAAGTTCAAGGTGAAATCTCACTAGGAAGGTCGACGCCGTCGGATGTGATTACACCGCATGAAATAATATATTTGAATGCCTCTTCTATCTTCATGTCCAGATAGATCGCTTCGTCTTCTTTGTACATAATCAAAAATCCCGAAGTTGGGTTGGGCGTTGTGGGGACGAAGACTGTGATAAGGGGGGCGCCGACGGTCTTTTCGCAAAGCGAAGGTGCAGGACTGCTTACGAGGCCAATGCAATAGGAACCGTGGGTAGGGAAGGGGACCATGACCACCTGTTTGAACGAACGGGAGGTAGAGCCAAAAATTGTCCTAATCACTTGCTGCGTTGCTTTATAGATTGTTTTGATGATCGGTATCCGGTGAAGAATATAGTCATAAAAGGTGAGGAAAGATTTAAAAACGACGATACGGGCCAAAAAACCGAGAAGGACGGTGAAGAAAAAGAGTCCAAAGAGCAAGACGATCTGAAGGAAAATGTGAACGGTCCCACGATACTTTTCAAAGAAGGGGATTCCAACGAGGAATTGTTCGATAAAGCCGACGAAGGGCTGGGTCAAGAGATTGACAATAAACGCCAGCAGCACAATCGTGACGGCGAGCGGAAGAAGGATAACAAGGCCGGTGATAAAATATTTCTTCATATTGATCTAAATCTCCCTGTAAGGGAAGCACCTGCGTCGGCGTAGTCGACGCAGATTCGCGCTCCTCCAGCAATTTCTTTGGGGCTTTCCATTTTTTTGATCCGCAGGGCTTGGGCGACACTGCCGGGACCGTTTGTAAATGTTTTATCAACTTTCGCCTTTTTCCGCCTCTTGATCATCTCCTCTATCCGATTCTTTGTCCTCTCGTTGTAGGCCTCAGTTTCGACGGTTCGCCACCCGTCATAGCGCAAATAAAAATCGAGATGCAAGATCAAACCACCACCCATTCAACTTCTTGCGAGATCAGGTCGGTATGCGCGATTTTGACGCGAACTTTGTCCCCCGTTTTAAAATGCCGCCTTTCGTTAATGAATCCGTCTAAAAGGAGTTCTGAGACCTCAAATGCGAAACCGAAGGGCTTGACCGTCGTCACAACCGCTTCATAGGTCCGTTTTGGATTCTCTTTTCTATGGGCATTGAGCAGGCGGAGTTTTTTTAAAAGGACGACACTGTTTTCAGCCCGTGACGAGTGGCGCTCTTTATCCGAACAGGCGGCCGCAATTTTTTCGTAGTTCTCTTTTGGGTCGCTTTCGTCAAATAAAAGGCGGTGGACGATCAGGTCGATGTAGCGGCGAATCGGGCTTGTAAAGTGCGTGTAATATTCGAGTCCGAGTCCGTAGTGACCGACATTTTCCGTTGAGTAGCTGGCGAGTTTCATACTCCGTATAAACTGCGTAGCGAGAAACTGTCCGAAAGAGCTTTCACGCGCCTGATCGAAGAGGGCCTGAAGTTCTCCTGCATCAGGCCGGTCGGAGAGGGGGAACCCAAGCGCTGTCGCGACGGCGGCGAACTCTTTGATATTTTCGGGATTGGGTTCTTCATGGACGCGATAGGCGAGTGGCTTCCCTTCTTTACTCAAATGGGTTGCGACGATTTCATTGGCTTTGAGCATAAACTCTTCCACCAGCTGATGAGTGATGTCGTACTCGACGATCTCGATCCTCTTCGGCATTCCCTTCTCGTCGACCTGGATTGCGGTATCGGGGAGGGCGAACTCGATGCTTCCCCGCTGAGCGCGCAAACGCTTGAGATGGCGACACAACTCGACCATCAACTCCAACTGCTTCCTATAGGGGCTTTTTTTCTTCCGGTCCAAAACCTCTTTTGCCTCTTTATACGTGAACCGCTTTTTGCTTTGGATCACACTCCGCGCAATCCGATAGCTTTTCAATTCTCCATCCCGGTCTAGCACCATCAAGACCGAGACGGCCAAACGGTTCACTTTGGGCTTGAGGCTGCACAGATGACTTGAGAGCTCATGCGGGAGCATCGGGAGGACCGTTCCGGGAAAGTAGATCGAATTGCACCGGAGCCTCGCCTCCTTGTCCAAAAAAGTCCCCGGTTTCACATAATAGGAGACGTCTGCGATATGGACTCCAAGATGGTAGTTCCCTCTGTTATCTTTACGCAAGGAGAGTGCGTCGTCGAAATCCTTTGCCGTGTCGGGATCGATGGTGATGCATTCAAGTTTACGGAGATCTTCGCGCTCAGAGATCTCCTTTTGAGAGACACTCGTTCCGTAGCGCTTCGCTTCTTGCAAAACCCGGCGAGAAAATGCCTCTTCGAGTTCGAACTCTTCAATTGCTGCCGGGATATCGCAAGAGGCATCGCTGATATGCCCGATATAGGCGCTCATCTCTCCCAACGCATCTCTGCGCGTTGAGCCCCAGTCGAGTACATGGATCGTGATCCGGTCGCCCACTTTAAGGGGGCGCTCTTCGGAAGGGCGGACCTGCATTTGCCGCTCCTCGCCCAGCAGGGGGATATGAGCATAGATGCGCTCCTTCTTTCCGACATAGGAGATCGTCCCTGCGACATGGGAACGTCCCCGCCGAAGAATTTTCAACACCCGTCCCTCAGGTCCTTTTTCTGAGACAAAGCGCGTGTTGACCGCGACCTCGACAAGATCTTGGTCGACGGACCCTTTAATTGCGCGGCGCGGAATAAAGATGTCGAGAGGGAATCGGGAACGGTCGTCTGGGATGAGGAATCCGAATCCTCGCTGATGGACGCGGATTGTTCCTATCGCGATATTCGACTCTTTTTTTGATTTTCTTGTCATAAAGTGAAGATCATATCAGAAAAGGTTTTTTTTTCTTGTTTCTTTTTTGATAGTAGATACAATATTAACAATTTATGCTAGCTAACATTTTATGCCCCAATTGTCGTCATGCCGATCCTAACCAAAAGGAAGTGGTGTGCGGCATGAAAACCGACCATGCGACCGCCCTTGTCCTCTCCCTTTTAGGGATCTGCATGCTCTATGTAGGGACCTATTTGCTGTTTGGGCCGATCGGCACCATTCCAGCCTCTTTGAGCGGGTTTTCCCTCAGTCTTGCCGGTTCTGCCTCTCTTATTTCTTCGATTGTGATCGTTGCGAAAGAAAAAATTTAAGAAAGTCCGCCTTTTTAAACAAAAAATTAATATTTCTTTAATATTAAATCTTTGCTATAATTTACATAAACCGTTATATTTAAATAAATATTTAGAAAAAATATGGCTATCAAACCTTCAGGCCCCTTAAAGAGATCAGAACTTAACGGTCTCCCTGCTTTTGGCAAGTATATCGAAGAGCAAACAGCCGTTACCGAAAAAACAATCCAGCACAGGAAAACCGATTGCAAAATCCGGACGGTTGTTTTGGCGGTGCTAGCGACATTTGCGGTCGTGGGAGCTGGAGCATCGATCGCCTCGAGCGGCGGGCCTGCAGCAAATATGGACTCTATGCTCTCTTTCTACAGTGGGATTGGATTAGGAGCAGTTTCGATAGGGTTTTTGGTCTGGATAGCCATTGAAATCGTCAGAACCAACAGCAAAGTCAACAGTGAAAAAGTTAAACGCGATATTCTACTCAATGAATTAATTCCCTTCGGTAGCATTTTGGAAGCGATGAGGCAGGAAGAAGCTAAGAGAGAAGAGATTCAGGCAGTTGTTAACAAAATGCATCGCGAGGATTTTGATGCGTTTGTAAAGCTTGCCACAGAAACGATCCTTCCTCAAGATAGAACGGATCGGCTTGGAGATCATGACAAAAACATTTTGTGTAGTATTTCCCAGCATCAAGAATTTTCTAGAATAGTTGATGGAAATTTGATTCTTGAAAACATCTTGGATCAGGACGCACAAGATGTGATAGGGAAAATGACACAAGAGCGTTATAAGCTACATGCTCAAGTTGCGATTGGTAATCCCGATAAATATCCTAATATTTTTGCGGTTATTATTCAAGATGACAGATTGCTTAACTTTGATCCCAAAACGATAGGAATGGCATTTCTGAAAATGACTGAGCATCAGCAACCTCTATTTATTTCTAAATTGAACGAAGAGCAATATCAATCTCTTGCTACGGAAGTATTGCAATGCGATAGACTCGGTGAATTAAATTCAAATTACAAACAAGCTCTCAAAGCTCTGGCGGATTCGAGCTACACGTGGACGCTTGATGCAGATAAACAGCTTACCTTGATAAATCTGGTGGATGAAGAAACTGCCAATTCGATTGTCACGAGGCTTGATTTGTTTAAATATAAAGCTTTGATAAAAGAAATTGATAAAATCTCCTTCTCTATCAACGTAAAAGAAAGTCCGGCGATTCGAAAAGTCCTCACCGCTATCGCGCATCCCGTTAATCTTTCTCTCTTATTACATGATGTAGATTTGAGCCTCGAATTCTTCAACCAAACTGTCTCGTTAATGGACGACAACAAGAAAAGCGAATTCCTGAAATATGTTTCAAATCGATACGAGTTTATCAAAGATCAAGCAGAGTCATCGGACGAATGTAAGAAAATTTTAGAATTTGTCGAAAAATTTATTGAGAAAAATTTGAATCTTGGGGTGTCTAAACTATCTCCTCAAGAACAAAAAGGAGTTTCTGAAGATCGTAAAGCTCTGTTTATGCAGATGGCCCGCTGGCCAGATCTTTTCGCGAAATACATCGGAGAAAGGATAGAAACGTTTAATGCCTTCTGGAATGCAATAGATCAAGATAAAAAAGAAGCTATTATGCGGTCGATTCTCGCAAACGGTAATGCGAAAAAATCTTATACAGCAATGGTTAATCAAGAGTTAAAGCAGGCCTTTAGAAAAAATGAAAGAGACGACAGAATGAGTTTCATTCCCAAATCGTGTATTGTGGATTCATTGAAACAGCTTTCACCCAGAGACTTTAGGAAACAAGTTGTTGACAACAAAGAAATCTGCGACGATAAGAATAAGCGTTATACGTTTGCTCTCGATGTTCTCGAATCCTTAGGCAATGATGGCACAATGTTCGTTACAAGTCTTGACCCTTTTAATACTTGGGGTAAACCTCGCTACCACACGATGAAGGATCTCTTATCTGAAGAAGCTAAAAGGGGAGATCCCATATCTCAGAGCCGTTGGGAATTGATGGCCAGATTCGGGATCAAGATGCCTTAAAGTCATTTCCTTCAATAACCATAACCAGGAGAAACCCTGCTTACGGTTTTTTTATTTTCCCTGATTTGATAAGATTCTCCGGTTATGAAATACGACCCCCCTCTTATTGAAGAAAAGTGGCAGAAGTTCTGGAAGGAGCACAAATCCTTCAAAGCTTCCGAAGATCCTCAAAAACAAAAATATTATGTCCTCGACATGTTTCCCTACCCTTCGGGAGCAGGGCTCCACGTCGGACACTTAATCGGATACACGGCGACCGATATCCTGGCTCGCTACAAACTTGCACGAGGATTTTCCGTCCTCCACCCAATGGGATGGGATAGCTTCGGCTTGCCCGCTGAGCAATACGCCATCAGGACAGGAACCCATCCTGCCGTTACGACAGATGTGAATATCAAAAACTTTAAGGCTCAGCTCCAATCGATAGGCTACGCCTACGACTGGGAGCGGGAGATCCGAACAAGCGACGCGAAATATTATAAGTGGACGCAGTGGATCTTTACAAAACTCTACGAACAGGGGCTCGCCTACCAAGCCGATATGCTAGTGAACTGGTGCCCGGCTCTAGGAACGGTACTGGCCAATGAGGAGATCGAAAACGGCTATGCGAAGGAGGGAGGCCATCCGGTCGAACGGAGGCCCCTTAGGCAGTGGGTGTTGAAGATCACGGAATATGCCGACCGGCTCCTTCAGGATCTAGAGCAAGTGGATTGGCCTGAAGGCCTTAAGCGGCTCCAGCGGAACTGGATCGGGCGAAGCGAGGGAGCGTTGATCGACTTTTCCGTCGACGGGATCGAGGAGAAGATCAGGGTTTTTACGACTTGTCCGCATACGGTTTATGGGGCGACCTATATGGTTCTCTCTCCCGAACATCCTCTTGTTGAGCGCATAACGACTGAAAAGGAACGGCATGACGTCATGCTTTATCAGAAGATGACGGCCGAGAAGAGCGATTTGGAGCGGACCGAGCTTGCTAAGGTGAAGACAGGGGTATTTACGGGGGGCTATGCCCGCAATCCGCTGACGGGCGAACGGGTCCCGATCTGGATCGCGGATTATGTGCTGATGGGGTATGGAACGGGGGCGATCATGGCGGTCCCGGCCCATGATGAGCGGGACAGAGAGTTTGCCCGGCAATTTGCACTCCCGATCAGGCCTGTTCTGGACGAAGAGAACCGGATCATCAACAGCAACCATCTCGACGGATTGACGGTTGAAGAGGGGATTAAAAAGATTATCTATCAGCTTGAAGAGAGGGGGCTCGGCAAGGCGACGGTGAACTACAAACTGCGCGACTGGCTCTTTTCGCGTCAGCGCTATTGGGGCGAGCCGATTCCGATCCTCCATTTCGAGGACGGGACAACGCGCGCTCTTGATCTCGACGAACTACCGCTTGAGCCTCCCGAGATTGAAGAGTACAAGCCGACCCCTTCCGGCGAAAGCCCGTTGGCTAAGGCCGAGGATTGGGTCTCGATCGTCGACTCCAAAACGGGGAGGCAGGCGCGCCGCGAGACGAATACGATGCCTCAATGGGCCGGTTCATGCTGGTATTACCTCAGGTTTTGCGACCCGCATAACGAGGCCGCCGCCTGGGAGCCGGAGAAAGAAAGTTATTGGATGCCCGTTGACATGTATGTGGGCGGGGCGGAGCATGCCGTACTTCATCTGCTATACGCCCGCTTTTGGCACAAGGTTTTGTATGATTGCGGTCTTGTCAGCACAAATGAGCCTTTCCAACGACTAGTGAATCAGGGGCTTGTCGTCTCCCGCGCCTATCAGAGAGAGGGAGGCCATTACATTGAAGCAAGCGAAGCAGTGGAGCGCGATGGTGAGTATTTCCACTGGGAGACGGGCGAAAAACTGCGCAGCCAGATCGAAAAGATGTCGAAGTCGAAGCTTAACGGGGTCTCTCCTGACGATATCATTGAGGAGTTCGGGGCTGACGCGATGCGCCTCTATTCGATGTTCATGGGGCCGATTGAAAAAGAGAAGGTTTGGAGTACCCAGGGGGTGAGTGGATGCCGCCGCTTCCTCAACCGCTTTTTTGAGATGGCTACATCAGAGAGAGTGGTTGAAAAAGAGAATCCCGAAGGGATGCGGCTCGCCCACCTGCTCGTGGAGGGAGTGACCGACGATGTTGAAAAGCTCCTCTTCAACACGGCCATTTCTAAGATGATGGAATTTTTAAATGCCTTTGTGAAACTAGAATCTTATCCTAAAGAGGCGGTTAGAATGGCTGTTCAGATCCTGGCTCCCTTCGCTCCGCATCTCTCTGAGGAGTTATGGGCTCACTTAGGGGGCAGAGGGTGTGTATCGCATCACCCCTGGCCTAAAGCCGATTCCCGCTATTTGATTCAAGAGCAGGTGACCTACGTGGTGCAGGTGAATGGAAAGCTGCGTGGCCGCTTCGATCTGCCCAAGGACCAGAATGAGGAGAAGATTGTTGCCCTGGCGAAGATGGACCCTAATATTGCGAAACATTTGACCGGGGAGCTGCAAAAAGTGGTATTTGTTCCCAACAAGCTACTCAATTTTGTCGTAAAATGACGAACCTCTTGTATGATCTGGGCATCCATTTTTTCGCCTTTTTCAAGGTCTTGGGTAACTGGAAAAAGTACCGCGGGATTCTTGGAGCCAGACTGGGAAAGGGGTTTCCCAAGATTGAGAAGAGCGGAAAGAGGCTTGTTTGGATTCATGCCGTCTCGATGGGGGAGACCAAGGCCATCGCTCCGCTCATCACAAAGATCAAATCTCTAAAAGATGCGCCCCTTATCATCCTATCGACGGTTACCCAGACTGGACACCATGAAGGAAAGAAAAGTCTTGCCGACTACACAGTCTATCTACCTTTTGATTTCCCCTATGTGATTCGGCCGATCGTCAGTCGGCTTCGGCCCGATCTCGTCATCTTGACCGAGACCGATTTCTGGTACCATTTTCAGGATGCTGCCAAGAAGAGCGGCGCGCACCTTGCCGTCGTCAACGCAAAACTCTCGGAGCGCTCCTTTCTTCGTTATCGAAAATTTCCTTCATTTGTTCACCGCTTGCTCGCCCCCGTCGATCATTTTTACGTTCAAAACTCTCTCTATGAAGGGCGGCTGCAAAAATTGGGAATTCCCTCTGAAAAGATCTCGGTCACAGGCAATATTAAACTAGACGCCCCTTTGGAAACTGCCGACATACCGACGTGCGAGCATCTTGGTTTGAAAAACCGGTTTGTGGTCACTTTGGGGTCAACCCATCCCCCTGAGGAACGGATCTGGATTCAAGCGTTAAAGGAGCTATGGCGCGAATTTCGCGAACTAAAAGTCTTAATTGTGCCGCGTCATCCCGAACGCTTCGATGAAGTCGCCCGCTTGCTCGAAAAAGAGCAGCTACCCTATTCACGCTGGAGTCAGAAGGGGAGGCTCCATTCCTCAGATGTTCTGCTCGTAGATGCCATGGGGGTCCTCAAAACCTGTTATCAGCTATCCGATATCGCCTTTGTCGGCGGCAGTTTCAATCCCCATGTCGGCGGCCACAACATCTTGGAGCCCTCTTTTTACGGCAAGCCCGTCCTTTTTGGTCCTCACATGGAATCTCAACCTGATCTGCTCGACTTAGCCCTTTCCTATCAAGCGGGGATTCAGATCATGCCCGAGGATATCGTCTCGACCGTCCGCCAACTCATTACGGACTCTCTTTTTGCCCGTCAACTTGGCGAAAACGGCCTTCGATTGCTTGCAGAATCACGCGGGGCTCTCGGTAAAACATTTAATGCACTTCAGCCCTTGCTTGAAAAGAGGCCCACATGTTAGAGTTTTAGTCTTATCGCGGGATGGAGCAGTGGTTAGCTCGTTGGGCTCATAACCCAAAGGTCGAAGGTTCGAATCCTTCTCCCGCTAATTTCAGGTAGCCCTCTGCGGCTACCTTTTTTTTGAGGCGGCATAGCTCAGTTGGTTAGAGCAACGGAATCATAATCCGTGGGTCGTTGGTTCAAGTCCGACTGCCGCTAAACTTCACCCATCATCTACACGCACTTGTGAGCACGATTAAGCTTGAAATAATTTGTTGTATCAAGTTAATTTTCAGTCATGCGGTACAATTGCGGTACACTAAAAAACAATCTTAACCAGTATCAACCAGCCGCTCAAACCAAAATAAAGGAAGTTTGAGCAATGGCAACATTTTATAAACGCAAAAGTAAAGACGGTAGCCGCATACTCGGTTGGAAAGCAGTTGTTCGCATTAAAGGCTATCCAACGGTCTGCAAACTAGGAGAGCGCAAGCAAGAGCTGATCGACTGGGCGCAAGAGGTAGAACAAAAAATTAGAGATGGAAAATTTAATTTTCAACGCTTGAAAAAGCAGCATACCTTTGCCGATTTAGTAGACCGGTACCAAGCAAGTGGAGCGTTAGAGCATCATAAGGCAGCAAAAGATACGATCCGACATCTTGAATATTGGAAAACACGCTTTAAATCTTATAGCCTGGTACATCTTTCTCCTGAATTAATTGCAAAAGAGAGACAACATCTCCTTAATACCCCCTCTGTAAGAGATATAGTCAAATAGATTGAATTTTTACTTCATCCGCGTATTCTTACTGCATGACTTATTCAACTGACCTACGAGAGAAAGTACTACAATTTGTAGAAAAATGTGGTTCGATTACAGAAGCGGCTCGTGTATTTGGAATTTCAAAACCAACGATTTACAATTGGCTCAAACTAAA
>JAFIGI010000069.1 GCA_020831465.1 Chlamydiales bacterium | reverse complement strand
TTGAAGATAAGCGTTATGTGAATATGGATTTTTACAAAGAAGAGAAAAAACTCAAACTTGAGGCGATAGAAAACGCCGCTTAAAACAATAGGAGATTTTCATACGCCTAAAGTTTTTGCACAATTTTCTGGACACAACCTCTGATATTGAAGACGATACCCTAGAAGCCTATTTTCGTTTTTTAGCTTATTTCAAAACGCGATTTCCTGATACAAATGTCTTTTATAGGTTCTCTGGTGGAGATCCGATGGTGCTTGGAGACCGCCTTTTTGAAATCGCAAAGTGGGGTTATAATATAACTACAATAAAACCCTACATCCTTACCGCAGGCAAGGCTCTATCAGAAAAATGGATAGGGAAAGCAAAAAAATCATTCTTAAGCCATGCTTGCGTATCTCTAGAAAATCCACTTAATCCTGATCCAGGAGCGCCGAATCCTCATATAGTTCTTGAGCGTATTCAAAAATTAAATAGTGAAGACTTCCCATTTCGCCTAGGCTTAACTGTAGTGAGAAATCAGGATTTTGAGAAACTTTACGAAATTTGCGAATATGTCTATGAAAAAGCGGGCATCCTTCCGAATTTGGCTGAGATAAACTATGATCAGTTCGTTGTGCCAACCGAAGAAGAATTAGAAGCATTTCAAGAGAATATCTATAAGATTTTCAGACGATGGTTAGGGAAAGCACGAATTAATATTTTTCCTTACATTTCACCCGAAATTTATGCTGACCATGGTGGCACAAAAAGCTATCTAGTTGAACTAGATATTCATGATCCATATAAGATCAAAGAAGCTGAAAATTTTGATGTAATTATAGATAAAATCACTGAATTTCAAGCAAATCGTTCATATCCTAAATCAAATTGTCCGGAAACTCAATGTCCTTGGCATAAAAACTGTGAAAGAGTCAAATGGCATTGGGTGGCTGATTATCCAGGAAATCCTGTAACAAAGGAAATGCGATTTAAAGCTTATTGTAAATTGAAGAAAGCATTTATGGCTGCCTATTCAATCGCAGTTTTAGAATTAAAAGGAGAAGTGGTATGACATCAACAGCTATAATTCTAGCGGCCCTTTCTATTTTTTCAGGCAGTACTGAACAAATGGATTTGGATCAGATTTTAGGAGATAAGAAAGATCAACTTATCCAAGAAGTAGAAAAATTAAACGGCTCAAAGCTTACTCAGATAAGAGAAACACTAGATATTTTGGCTAATTTCAATCTTGACATACAAAGATCAAACATAATTTTAGCTAACAATTCCGAGGCTGAAGGGGTTTCTTATTCTACAGATCCTCCTGAAGATAGAATTCTTCCAGTTTAAAATGATTAAAATTGCTAAACAGTCAATTGATGTCGATCTTGATCAGCTGGCTGCAATGTTATGTAAATTGGACAAGATCCATCATAAAGCCGCTCCGGAGCGATTTCCAATATTTAATTTGGAAAAGCGTAAAAATGATTTAAAAAATATTATTGCTCATGGATCTATTTTTTATGCAGAGAAAGAATTACAGATAATTGCTTTTGCATCTGTGATCAGTAAGGGAGATAAGCTTGTTATTGAACATCTTTATGTCGAACCTGCCTTTCGCTTAAAAAAAATAGCAACTAAAATTGTAGATAAAATCTTAGCAGAATTTCCAAACAAAGAGATTTTTGCATCAGTATATGCTTTTAATTCGGAAGCAATTAAATTTTATGAGAAGACATTCAGTCTGAGCTCATTAATTTTTAAGATATCTAAGTAAAAGCTTAAGCTTGTGCTCAAAAGAAGAAATTCCTGATGACTTAACTATATTCTCATGGGTCGCTCATGGGTCAATACACACGGTGATTGACGATAATTTCTCAATACAAATGAGTATGCAAGAATGTTGCTAATTGCCACGTTGTTCTCTCAAAAGTAACCAGACATTGCGCCTTGTTCTGATCGGCGGATCGACTTAAAATCCCTTGCCCTTTTGGGCGTGCGTGTTCGAGTCCCGCCCCGAGCAAACACATTATAAGAGACTTGTAAAACGCATCTCACTTCGAACGTTTGGTTACAACCGCGATGGGTCAGTCCTGGGTCATCGCGCGAAGGAGATAAGGGATGGCGAAAAGCGAATCCAGTCAGACGGCAAAACCACTTATCGGGCTCGCATTCGCCTTTTGGGCATGCCCGACATTTCTGCTTCTTTTCCAACCCGCACACAAGCCCGCGAGTGGGCACGTATAAAAGAGAATGAGCTTAAAAGTTTCCGCTATTTTCCCCGAGACGACGGAAAAACCCGCACCTTTGCCGGATTTGTCGACCTTTATAGCAAATTAGTCTGAAAAAGTTACATTGAAAACACATAGAAGGTGTCTAAAAATTTAACATGCTTTATACAAAAGTTTTAGAAAAGTTCTTACGAGACATAAAAAAGCATCGTTTTGCTAGTTTGGACTTTATATTCATAGTCTTTACTCATTCTTCTGTACCGGCCAATCCAAGCAAAAGTTCTCTCAACAATCCATCTTTTGGGTAATACTGTAAATGATGGCTCTGTACTGGACAAAAAATGATTTCATAGGACACAACCTCCTGGCTATAAGGTTATAAAACAAAAAAGTAGCCGCCTGAATTCTCGCTGAGACCATCGAGAAAAAATTGCTCTGCGGATCAGATTGAGCCCTTCTCTGAACAAACTCCTTGCTCGCCTTCCATGAGCTTTTATCTCTATCGGCTTTGTTTTATCCTGTATATCCCCAATGCGATATGCCCAGCAGAGGGCGATTGCCAGCACATACAAGACCTTCTCAATCTTATCTGGATCCGTGATGTGAGTATCTTCAAGGCGAAATCCGCGTGTCTTTAGGCAGCCAAACATTGTCTCTATTTCCCAGCACCGTCTGTATAGCAGAATCAGTTGAAAAATTTACATTTTCACCGCGTCAAAGCTCCTGGGCTTGATCGATCATAAGTGAACCAATATTAGAGGGTTCACTTATGATCGATCAATCACGGGGCTTTCACGCAGGTCAAAATGTAAATTTTTCAACTGATTCTGCTATAGTCCTGACAACGAAGAGCGCTTGGATCATTTATCCTAAGCAATCAAGTCGACTCTTGTGCCAATTGAAAAAAAGAGATAAAGTAGTTCGTAGCGCGCTGATGTGCTTCATGTATACCTCGCTGTTTTGAAATTCAACGAGATATTTCGCATCTCAGCGAGATTTTTCATCAAATCATTTTTTGTCCAGTATAGAGCTTTGTTGGGGTTATTATCATTGTATTAGGCATTCTTTATCAAAAAAATGCTGCCAAGGTTCGAAGCCCTATCATTCCTCTTTTGAATGGGGGATTGAGATAACTTGTTCCTCAATATTGAGTTGAAATGAGTAGAGATAATGGAGGTAATCGTTGCAAAAAACATCTAGAAATGATCCTTGCCCATGTGGTAGTGGGAAAAAGTACAAGCACTGCTGTCTTGCTAAAAGCGCACAAATTTCTTCATATGAAAGTGATAAGGAATGGCAGAAGCTTCGCAAGATTGAGGGCAAGCTTTGGGAGGGCGCTTTTCAGTATGCAATAGATGAATGGGGACCGGAAATCCTTGATGATGGATGGGACGCTTTTTGTTTGGATGAAGATTTAGAGCAAGATTCAGCTGACAAAGAACATTTCTTTCCAGCATGGTTTGTCTTTCGATGGATTCCATATGACTATTCCGAAGAATGGGAAGATCTTGGCCCAAATATGACCTTGGCAGATCTTTATGCTAAGAGGGAAAATCTGTGCGATTGTGCTGCATTCCTTCACGCTGCCTCTTCTAGTCCTTTTAGCTTCTTTCTTATTGAAGAGGTAGTGCCAGCTCGCAGGGTGATAATGAAAGATCTCCTTTTAGATCGAGTTGTTACAATCAAGGAAAGAGCTGCAGCATGTCCTGAGTTTGTTGGAAAGGTTCTCTTTGCTCGAATAATCACAGTTAAGGACCAGACGATTCAAATCGGGAGTGGAACAACTCCGCTGCCAATACGTTACTCAATGGAAATTCTCGATCTGAAAAAGGAACTTCTTAAGCAAGAGAAAAAGCTCACTCCCGAGGTGCTTTTTCAATATGACAATGATCTGCGTAAAGGTTATTTTCTCTGGAGTCAATCAGCTCATTCTCCTCCCAATCTCGTCAATAATGACGGAGATCCTATCGTTTTATGCACTCTACATTATGAGCTTGGATGCTCTACTCAAGCAGCCTTTGACCAACTCGTTGCTCTTTGCAAAGGAGAAGATTCTGAAGAATTGATTGAGGATGGAATGTTTGATGAAAATGATAATTTAGTTTCCATTAAATTTCCTTGGCTGAAGAGTCGTACTAATCATCTGATCTTGGGTGAGGTAGAAATTGAAGAATCCAGCTTGACGGTTCATGTCAATTCGCGTGAACGAGCAAAGAAAATTCAGTCCGAAATCAAAAAAAGATTACCTGAGGCTCGTTTACTCAATATTGATGATGAACCGATCGATCTAAATAAGTTAGATAGGAGGAAGAAGAAATCAACACCTTATCAGCCAACTTCTGAAGAGAGCGAGATTGCCAAGCATTTCTTAAGTGATTACTACAAGAAATGGCTTGATACGCCCTTACCTGCTCTAAAAGGTAAAACTCCACGGCAAGTAGCCAAAACTCAAGATGGAAGAGAACGGTTAGAGGTCTTATTGCGAGATTTTGAACTTGGCAATGAAAGAAAAGAAGTTCATGAGCAGATCGACGTTGATTGGCTCCGAAAGGAGTTAAATCTTCCTTCTCCGCTGGCACTTCACTAGTTTTCGCAAAAAATCATCAACATTTAATCCGTTTGTAGTTATCTTTAGTCGAGATTAGGGGACTTGAGGACCAAAATTCCATGGTCCACTGGTAACCGTCAACCGGACCCATCTTTCCTGAACTTCGGGTTTTAAGTGTTGTGAATCAGATGTTTATCCAGATTTAAACTTGGCTTCTTTGGCTGGTTTGAATGTCCCGCAAGGGCAGCCAACAGGTTCGCAAGGAAGTTTTCTACGGCTCTATGAGGGGTATGTTCAATTTGTGAAATATTTTTAAGCTGATGGAGTGCTCCCCATTAGGGACTTTGCTTGCATCTCTTCTGGATCCAAGAAAGACAACCCACAACTCAGGTTATTTAAATTCTCAAGAAAGTTCCCATTCTTTATTCTAATTGCCAAAATCTACAACAAGAAGGTTTGCATGAAACTTTTTCTTTCTATTTTACTATGCGCTTTTGGGTTCGCCATCCAGGCTGCTGAAACCGATCCGCCGGAAATCGAGGAGACGTATCTTGTAGCCGAGGCGCTCCGGATTTCTGAGATTATTGGATCTTCCTTTGAGCAACCGGCTGCAATGCCGCAGGCTGCGAGGAAGAGTTGGATTTGCACAAAATGCAAGTACAGAAACTACGAAGGCATTGAAAAGTGCGGAGTGTGCGGTAACTCCCGGCATGGTTAAAATGCTTCTCTTTTCATTCCTTGCATTATCGACCTCTCTCAATGGAGATCTTATCGAGAAGGGAATGAAAGAGCTTTCATTAGATGAGCGGATCTGTATGAAAGTTTTCTTTAATGAAGCTATCCTCCATGGACACGCAGCGCACGTCTTGTTCTTCAACAATAAGCCGGTCTCCCTAACGGGACCGGCCATTCAGCATGCCGATCGCAGCTATCAAGATCTATTATGTCTAAAAGGGTGGCGGGCTTTTAAAAGGCGCCAACATCTCTTCCCCCATCCTAACTTTATTTTCAGTGAACATCTCTATGATGGGGGGCGAGAATGCAAGGTCTTGGATATTTACATCATTAACAAACCGGCACTAGAGAAGTGCCTCGGTGAATATCAAGCTGCATTCCGAGAGGTCCTAGGAGAAGATTTTTCCCCCGGCCGATTTATCGCAAACCTCGAGCATGGAGAACCCTTGCCTAAATTGGTCTGTCAGGATCAGATGCTAATGGGGATTTTGCTTGGATACGGAGAGGAGTCGGCGCGCGAATTTAAAAGAGTCTGCGGCCAACCCCAAATGGAGACCTATCGCCGAATCGATTTGAAATCGCCTAAAGGATGCATAATCCAACCTGTTGTATTTATGGGAAACCCCCACTCCGACGAGGTAAGGAAGTTAGCATCTATGTACGAAGAGGAACTTCAAACGATTTGGGCCCGCTACCTGAACGAAAGCCCCCTCAAGTTATTTTTGCGGGGCATCTGTCAACAATGAAGAGTAGAGACCCCTCCTAAGCGGCTGTGTTGAAGAACTTATATAGGAGAATCAGTTGAAAACCAAATCTGACTGAATTTGAACATCCTAAATTTTTCAACTGATTCTGCAAATATATAAGTAAATATTTTATTTTGGAAAAAGAATAATTGTTTTCTTGATAAATTTACCTCATTAAAATATTGTATTTTCCCAAAATTTAAAGGTAAACTTTATGATAACAAGATTAACGAACAAGATTTTCCACAAATCCTCTCAACAGGAAATTGTAAGTCAACACGACTTGATAAGTAATCTTTCTGAAGAAAAATTAGTAGAAATTTTTACTCTACTGAGTCTTGATGATCTTCAAAATTGTGTGCTGGTCAGCAGAAAATGGAAACGAATAATCCTCTCTGATCAAGTTTTAAATCTAAATCGCTATTTTCCATCAGAGAAAATCTTTGATAGCTGCAGATCGAAAAAATTGCTTAATCTTTCTGTAGATTCTCAATCTTATGTACCTAACCCTCCAAATATTAAGACTTTTATAACGCTAAGACAAATTTTTTCTGATCTTAAAAAGCAGAACATTAATGAAGCTATTCTATTAACAATCCCAAAAGGATTTAGCATAAACAAAATTTCTAAATTAAAATCTTCTTCGTTAATAACAAAAGGAATTGAAGATAAATCTTTTATTAAAAAGACAACAAAATTCAGTTACAAAATTTTAATTACTTCTCAACCTTTAGAAAATAGTACAAATAAAGACTTTCAAGAACAACTTGAGGTTTTAGGAAATCAAGGCTTTCAAATGCCAAAAATACATGAAGTAGTCGCTTGGTGGGTAGCAGAAACTCTTGATTCATCAAATCCAGATCAAATCAATTTTAAAACGCGATGCGATAATGTCTACGTTTTAGCAAATAAGCTCTCCAAATGTTGTGGAGAGACTAGACATTTTGCAGTCGATTTTTCCTCAGGTTTACCTACTTTTACTAGGGCGTGTCGTCAATTGAAAAATTGATTGAATTTCTCATGAATATTGCAGATGATTATCAGCCAAATTGGCTGGTATATGAGAAGATATGCACTGAGAGATGATCAATGGGAACGAATACGTGATCTTTTACCTGGTCG
>JAFIGI010000068.1 GCA_020831465.1 Chlamydiales bacterium | reverse complement strand
TTGAAGATAAGCGTTATGTGAATATGGATTTTTACAAAGAAGAGAAAAAACTCAAACTTGAGGCGATAGAAAACGCCGCTTAAAACAATAGGAGATTTTCATACGCCTAAAGTTTTTGCACAATTTTCTGGACACAACCTTCCAAGCTCCTTTTCATCGGAACGCATTGGTGTTGCCGTTACCCCGACCATCAATCGATTTTTATCACCCGTATCGAATCCTAAACCGCGGATGATGGTTTGATATGATTCCGAATTTGCATGATGAGCTTCATCAATTAGCAGAAGTTCGAATCCATTTTTTTGAATCTGTTCAAGTCTTTGGGGGCGGTAGCAAGTTTGAATGCTTCCGAAAACGACTTGCTTATTAGGGTCGTCCTGATTAGCCATGCATATGCCTTTCTCGGCCTCTGGCCACACCATATTGAACTTATCCACGGCCTGGGTGATTAATTCCTCGCGATGGGCTAGAAGAAGCGTGCGTTTCCCCAGAGCTTTCGCTAAGGCGCCCATAATGATGGTCTTCCCACTTCCCGTCGGTAGGGTCAAAAGCTGTCGTGTTATAGCAGAATCAGTTGAAAAATTTACATTTTGACCTGCGTGAAAGCCCCGTGATTGACCGATCATAAGTGAACCCATATTTCTAATATTGGTTCACTTATGATCGGTCAAGCCCGGGAGCTTTGACGCAGGTCAAAATGTAAATTTTTCAACTGATTCTGCTATACCCCATTTTTGAAGGCTTGAATTGTCTGCTCGATAGCCTCGGTCTGGTAGTGTCTGAGTGCGATATTCATGGTAAAACTGCAAATACATTCAACCTATGTAAATACAACATTTTAGTTTAATGCGCAAATATATGTATTGATGAAAATACATGTATTTTTAATTTTTCTCGAATCAGGACGACTTTTTGTGAAAATAAATATTTTAATATCGGCAGTTTGAGTTGATTTCGATTAAGGAAATTGTTGAGCATAAAATTCTTGTTAAGGTATAATTAGTCTCAGGTATAATTAATTTTAAGGGGATTAAGACATGACAACAACTTCAAGCGGCTGCTTAGGTAAGATGCAAGCAGAACAGCAAGCGCTTACAACAACTCGAGGGGGCATTTTTGATGGTCTGAGTAAAGTTACCAGTTTTGCTCTTTTAATCATTGCATGTGTCGGAGCTGCGGGAATTTTGCCTGGTTCGACTATGGGATGGCTAGCTATCGGGTTAGGTGGTGGTGCATTCGCGCTTAGTCTAGCTGCTGGTAAATTGAAAGACAGAAAAATAACCCTATTGATAGGAGCTTTGTTCGCTCTCATTCCTATCGTTGTAGGAAGTTTGGGGGTAACAGGTATTCTTTCTGGAGTACAGGTTGGTTGGGGAATATTAGCACCAAATCTTGCAGCCATCCCTATCGGATGTTGCTTTCGTGCAAAAATTTTCCGAGATATGATTTCCGAGATATGACTAGACAACAGAATGTTGTTTATTAAAGTATTTTCATTTTACAGGTCGCCCGCTTTTTAGGTCTTCCTTCCTTTGTGGAAATTCATCTCCTTTTCGCTTCAATTGATTGCCATTCTCGTCATAGATAACACTACTGCCTTCTAGATTGGCTAGCGCTTGCTCTAACGCGTTTTCGGTTAGTTGGGCTAGGGTAAGTCCTCTCGTCCAATAAACGGCATTCTTTGCCCTTTCAATCACGTCCTCGGAGATTTGTACAGTAAGCCGTTGCTTAGCGTTTTCATTGGGGGTAGGCTTGCGCAAAGAATGTCCATTAAGTTTTGTTTGAGGTTGCACAGGCTCTAGTTTCTCTTCGTCTCGCTTAGGTGGAACCACTGTATCGAACGGGCTTTCTCCGATTGTCTTTCTACTCATATCTTTTTCCTTTTAATAACTTCAGCGGCTAATGTGCGGTAATCTTCCGCTCCTGGGCTTTTAGTATCATAAATCGTAATCGGCTGCCCAAAACTGGGACATTCCGCGAGCTTTACGGTTTCCCGAATGCACGTGTCATATACCATTCCATTAAAGCGTTTTTTCAATTCATCGATGACATCCACCGAAAGTCTTGTTCTCTTATCGACCCGACACGGAATAATACCGTTTATTTTAAGCTCAGGGTTCAACCTATCTTTTACCATCTCCACGGTCTTCAGCAGCTGCGCAAGCCCATCTAAGGCCATTATGCGCGTCTCTAGAGGCACCAATATCTCATGGGCGGCCACAAGAGCATTTAGTGAGAGCAATCCTAATGCGGGCGGGCAATCGATTAATACGTAGTCCCACTCTCTTTTTAGTTCGGCCAACTTTCGCTTAAGGATTGTCTCAGCTCCTACTTCAGCGGCTAAAGCTTTCTCAACCCCTATCAACCACTGGCTCGAGGGGATAATGGTTAACCCTTCAATACTTGTTTCCTTGATATTATCAGAAATACAGGTATTTTCAACAAAAACGTTATAAATGCCTTTTTCAGTGTTTGCGCATCTCAGCCATTTACTCGATGAACCTTGAGGGTCAACATCGACCAGTAATACCTTCTTCCCATTCTCTGCTAGAGTTGCCCCGAGATTAACCGCAGTAGTCGTCTTAGCTGACCCGCCCTTCTGGTTGATAATGGCGATAATGCTCATATTACTACCTTTCCCGTAAATACAGGTATTTTCATAAAGACAACCCCCGCTGCTCTGCTAGAGTCAATAACAGCGCGATGTCAGATAACATCTTTTCCTTTCGCATGGCCTCAACATCAGAGGCGAGAGACCCATACCTTTCAAAAAATTCTCTGATTTCTTCAGCCGTCACCGATTGCCCCCTGCTGACCCAACTTTCCAGCTATACTGCCACCAATTGATCGAGACACGGGTTTGCGCTAAACTAGGGCGTGTCGTCAATTTAACCATATGACTGCTGCAGCTAAATAGATAGCCGCCAGAAAATTTCTTGCTGTCTTATCGTAACGTGTTGCAATAGCCCTGTATTGTTTCAACTTAGCAAAAAAGTTCTCGATCAAGTGGCGGGCTTTAAACAGTGCTTTGTCATAGGGTTGTGGTTCTATGCGATTCTTCTTTGGAGGAATAACAGGAATTATACCTGCCCTCATAAGGGGCACTCTTACACGCTCCTCTGCATCAAATGCTTTGTCCGCTAATAATGCATCTGCTTCAATCCCAGGAAGAAGCAAGTCTGCCCCATCCAAGTCATGCGCTTGTCCACCTGTGAGGGCAAAACTTGTAGGGTTACCAAGAGCATCTACAGTTGCATGAATTTTTGTACTCCATCCTCCACTACTCTTCCCGATGGCTTGATCCTCCGTTTTTTTTTATCGCACCTGCACTATGTTGATGGGCTCGGACAATCGTTGAATCAATCATAGCATATTCATTATCAGCGTCATGTGCTAAACATTTAAATATCCTTTCCCAAACTCCAGTCGATGCCCACCGACTCCATCTCCTATGTGTATTTTTCCAATCTCCAAATCTCTCAGGTAAATCTCGCCAGGGAATACCAGCGCGATACCTATACAGCACAGCCTCAACAAATAATCTGTTATCTTTTGCGTCACGTCCCACATGACCTTCACGACCAGGTAAAAGATCACGTATTCGTTCCCTCAGCTGCAATATTCATGAGAAATTCAATCAATTTTTCAATTGACGACACGCCCTAAAGAGGCTGCTGGCAGAGTATCTGATTCTCGCAACAGATCAGAACCAACTCCTTGAGATGCAAAAGCATTTGCATGATGAAACGCGTCTGGTAAATGCTATGCTGGCTGAACGGGTCTACGACCCGGTCAAAGAACCTCATCTCCTTGTTTTCGAATATTTTGGAAAGCTCCGTTTAAGAAAAGAACAGTACACGGCTTTGATGGAGATGATAGGATCCGAAGAGAATATCGAGCTCGAAGCGCGCACAGGATTTGGAAAATCAAAAGTCTTGATCCCTCTTTGGCTCTTTTTAAAGAGTAAGAAGGATAAAGCGGCCATGATAACTCTCCCCGCTTCTTTATTGTTCGCCCAGCATATGCACCTAAAGAAAATCTTGTGCAAGGCGTATGATGCCGCGATTCTTCCTTTAGAATTCAATCGATCTAAAGCTAATGACATAAAGTACTTAAAAAAACTCCTCTCCAAATTAAAGGATGCCAAGGAGAACAACAAAATCGTGTTGACAACGATCCAGGCGCTGCATGGGATGGTGAATTTAAAGCTTAAAGAATCATTGACTTTGGGAACGGGAGCGACAGAAAGAACAATGCAGAAGCGCCTTCTTGAGCTGCGCGAGCTGATCTCAAAGGAAATAGCCAATTTTATTGATGAATCGAAGGTCTGCTTTAACATACGCCATCGCTATGATTATGCGGTCGGCGCTCCTTCTTCCGTCGACCCGGAAAAGATTTCCGACGCCTGCACTCTTTACCGCAAGCTTCTCTCTCCGCCCTACCACCGTTTTGAATTTTTACCATCCGGCTCCGGAAAGACGATTCCTCTTCAAGAAAACTATGAAACAGAGATGCTTCCTCTTTTCGCGCGCAAGGTCATGGAAGACTTTGCTGTTCCAAGTGAATACCAAGAGGCTGTTCTTCTTGATTTACAGGGGCATTACAGCGAAGGGTGCGAGGCATTTTACACCACGCTCTCTCCGGATAAACTGCGGATCTATGCGGGATTAAAAAAGCAGCTGACCGTGCATTTAAGACGGACGTTATTTAGAAAATGCGACGATGGGTATGGCTTTTCTTCCGGATCGCGCTTAGCGATCCCTTTTCTTGACGGCACGGCTAAAAAAAGCTCTGAATTTTCGGAGGTCGAAGACTATATCGATTTTACGATCCAGGCCAACTTAAAAAAGCCCTTTTCTAAGAAGGAGATTCAAGCCTTTGTCGAACCGTTAAAGATCAAATCCCAGGAAGTCGGACTCGCTGAACTCTCATCTTCCAAAGAGTTTCAACTCCTCCTGAAGCTGACAAAGACCCCTTTAATGAAACTCGAGGATGCCGATTACGAAGCGATTGCGCATCTTGTCAATCAAAAGATCGATTTAAAACTCGATTTTATTGAAGCGGCTGTGCTTCCACAGATCAAAATCTATAAGAAAAAGATTACCAGCACACCCTTTAACCTGATTCGAGCCGTTCATCATATCCAAGCTGCCTCGGGGACGGTCAATCCCGATATGCTCCCTCCAAAATTTAAAACCCTGGAAAATAACACAGCGGTGATCGGTAATCTCACCGCTCTATGGAAAGACTCTCCAAAGAGGATCTTTGCGTTGTCGGGGGATAGAGCGGAGATACAGTTAGAAAATCTTTTAAAAGACCATTCCGAAGAGAGCGTGCTAATCGATGCGGCCGGTTCATCCAGAGATCTCGATATGCGGCAGACGGCTGAGGCCATTTTAAATTCAAGGTCCCGGTTAAATGGCGTGGTGCTTTTTGACGATGAGGGGCGGGAGTTCGTCTACGAAAAAGAGAACAAGGCGTTTGTGACTAGAGATGATACTCTTTTAGAAATCGGGGAGCTTTTCGCCTTTATCCGCAAATCGAAAGCGGTGGGGACGGATCTTGAGATGCCCTCGACAGCTCAAGCAATCGTGACCGTCGAGCGCGACAGCAGCTTCGGCTTTATCATTCAAGCAGTCGGGAGAATGCGGAAGCTGGTTGAAGGGCAGAAGGTAGGATTCGCCCTATCTCCTGATGACGCAAAGATTATTTTTGGAGATAACCCTCATGAATTTAGGTACCTTTTGGACTTTCTCTTACGCAATCAAGAGAAGGAAGATAAGGAAGACGCCTTTTATGTCTTATAGTCAAATAGATTGAATTTTTTACTTCATGCGCGTATTCTTACTGCATGACTTATTCAACTGACCTACGAGAGAAAGTACTACAATTTGTAGAAAAATGTGGTTCGATTACAGAAGCGGCTCGTGTATTTGGAATTT
>JAFIGI010000006.1 GCA_020831465.1 Chlamydiales bacterium | reverse complement strand
TTTTTTTGAAAAAAATAGGAGAAACTCATGAATATCTCTTGTCCTCACTGCTACTCAAATACAGTTCGTAAAAATGGTTCGATTCACTCAGGAAAACAAAAATACGAGTGCCTTTGTTGCCGAAAGCAATTTATCGAAGATCCACAAAACAAGATTATTCCAGATGACACTAAAGAACGGATTCGAAGATCTCTTCTCGAACGTGTTTCATTAGAAGGCATTTGCAGAATTTTTGATGTAAGCATGCCCTGGTTGTTGGGATTTATGGAAAAAACATTTCAATCTCTACCAGAAGACTTAAATGCAACCGTCATTGCAGAAAACGATGAGTTTGAAGTAGCTGTTCTTGAGGGAGATGAAATGTGGAGTTTTGTGGGAAACAAAGGTAATGATCAGTGGTTATGGCTTGTCATGCATTCAGCAACCCGCCAAATATTAGCCTTCCACATAGGAAAACGGAATAAAGCTTCAGGGGAAGCCTTGATGGCAAAATTGCCAGAAGAATTAAAAAAAAAGCCCACTTTTACACAGATAAGTTCTCAGTTTACTACGAAGTTATTCCATGGAAACAGCATAGCGCCGTCGGCAAAGAATCTGGGAAGACAAGTTACATTGAAAGATTTAATTGCACGATCAGACAGCGATGCTCGAGACTAGTCAGAAAAGCATTATCTTTTTCAAAGAAAATAGAGAGTCATATAGGTGTAATAAAAATGTTCATCTGCGATTACAATAAGAATTTGAAATCACTACATGTTTAGGGCTACCATCGATCCTCGTAGCCGCCTCCATTTTTTCTCGGCCTCAATGGCTAGCTTGAAAACCATCGAGAGAGTTGCCTTACGGGATCCGCATTCCTTCGTTTATCTAGATCTATGCCTAATGCTCGCAAAATTCGATGCTGATAATGAATATGGAATGATCGATTCAACGATCGTGCAAGCCCACCAACATAGTGCTGGTGCAATAAAAAAAGAGCGAAAACCAAGCACTTGGGCGCAGCAGAGGGTGAGTGAGTACGAAGATTCACGCGACTGTGGATGCCTTGGGGAACCCTACGAGCTTTACACTAACAGCAGGCCAGGAGCATGATCTTGAAGGCGCTCACGAGCTGTTGCCGAACACAACTTTCGGTTATACCTCGAGATTTTCATATGCTCGAAGTTTTTGCGCAATTTTCTGGACACAACCGTTTAGAAATAGAAACGCTAAGCCCGTACAGAAGAACCCTAGAAAACGTAATTATCGGGAATGCGTGCGGCGCGTGGAATGATGATAATGCCGTCGCGCACAACGACGAGGCCGTCGGGCGAATCGTAAGTCTCGTGCCCCTTTTGATTGACAAGGGTCACGTTATCTCCGATTGTGACGTTTTCATCGAGAATTGCGCGTTCGATATGGCAGTTTGTCCCGATTCCGGGGTTTAGGCTCTCTTCTCCACGCGTCAAGGGTGGGCGTTCATAAAACTCATTTCCGATCACGATCGAGTCGCGAATAACGCTTCCCTTGCCCAAGATCGTGCGCACGCCGAGAACGCTGTGAAAAACCTCATCCCCTTCCACAATACTCCCTTCGCATATTAGGGACTCCTTGATACGGCAGTTGGAAACTCGAACTCCCGGCAGGTTGTAGCGCTTGGTGATGATTCGGCTCCTCTCGTCGTAGCAAAGGAGCCCTGATTTTCTATTAGCGACCTCTTTGGTCAAGGCAAGATTCGCATTGTAATACGATTCTATTGTTCCGATATCTTCCCAGTAACCGTCGTATAAATAGGCGTGGACATCTCCCTTTTCAAGACGCGATTTGATCAAATGCTTGCCGAAATCATCGCGGGGATCTTCGCGCAGCAGGTCAAACATTACCTCTCTTTTGAACAAATAAATCCCCATCGATCCGAGGTAATGTCTTCCATTGTTTCCGTCGTATCCGAGGCGGTTGAGGGTGAAGGGGTCTGTGTAGTATTGCTCAAGTACAGTCTCTTCTTTAGGCTTCTCGCAAAAGTTGATGATCTTGCTTCCGCCATGTTCGATTTTCAAGATCCCCATCCGTCCTGCATCTTTTCTATTTACCGGTTGTGAGGCGATCAACATGCCTGCATCAACTTCAACAGCAAAGTCGATCATTTTTTTGAAGTTGATGTTGTAAAGCTGATCGCCCGAAAGGATTAGAAAATAGTCTGCGGAGACTTCGGAAAAGTACTCAAGATTTTGCCGAATGGCGTCGGCAGTCCCCTTATACCAGATCTTTTTCCCTTCACGCTCTTCGGGAACAAGAAGTTGGATTTGATTCTGGGTGATCCCGTGATAGAGATAGGTCTGGAAAAGATGCTTTTGCAGGGTGTAGGCGAGATATTGTCCGATTACGAAAATTTTAGAGAGCCCGGAAGAGAGAGAATGAGAGATAGGAACGTCAATTAGGCTATAGCGCCCGCCGAAAGATACAGCGGGTTTACATCTGCTTTTTGTTAGAGGGGCCAGCCGTTTTCCCTCACCGCCACCAAGGATGATGACAGCAACGCGGTCCATTGAAACGTGCGAGGGAATATGTGAAGAAATTTCGGTTTCATAGGAAATAGTATCAGAAAAAAAATTAACTAACATTATTTTGTCTTTCTATTACAACGCCCGCTATAACTATTAATAGTTAATAATGAATATGCGGTCAAGATTTTTTTTGAAAAGAATCTAGAGAGATTGTTATGCAAGCAGTTGGCGATAGGATTCCCAGCCCGCCCGGCGGTATTTCCGCGCTTCGAGGAGGGGATTTTCGGCCCTGTAGATACCGCGCCCGACGATAATCAGGTCGCTTTGATTTTCCTGAATGACTTTTTGAGGAGTAAGATACTGCTGTCCAAGGGGATCACCTCCAGGAGAGAGTCGAACTCCCGGTGTCATGTGAATAAATGCAGGATCGTCGACGAGCTTGTGCACGCAGATGAAGCCGATGACGAAATCAGCATGTTCGCGCGCCCATTTTACAGCTTGTCTGGTGTACGCCCCTTTGGCAAGAGTGCCTTTAGGGCTCATTTCGGCTAGCAAAAGAAGACCGCGCCCTTTGGGAAGGCCGACCTCCTTTAATCCTTCGATAATCCCTGGCCCGGGGACGATATGGGCATTGGTGATATCCGACCAATCGGATATGCGGTAAATGCCGTCCCGGTATTGCCATTTGACGGTGTTGCCAATGTCGGCGAACTTGCGGTCTTCAAAGAGTAAGAAGTTGTGTTTCTCGGCAAGCGTGCGCAGCTTATGAGGAAGTTCGGGGGTGAAGTCTTCGAGAATGTCGATGTGGGTTTTCAAGAGGCAGATTTCGGGGCCGAGCGTTTCGGCGATGTGGAGGAGTTCATCTGCCGATGTGACATCGGCTGCGATGGAGAGGTTCGTTTGTTTTTCGTCCATGAGCTTAAGCAGGCGCTGACCTGCGGGGTTTAAAGAATAGGCGCTGCGTTGGGAGTAACTTAACATTGGTGTTCCGCAATAAATTTTCGCACCTCTTCCACCTGCCGGTCGTCTATCCGCTCTTTTAACGCCTCGAGAAGGTCGGCCATAGTAAAAAGGGAGTGGAGGCGGTAGCCTTTCTCTTCGATCCGCCGCTTCCCTCCCTGCTGGCGGTCGAGCAGGACGACGATATCTGTCACCTTGAGGCCGCTCTCTTCGAGGGGCTTAATCGTTTCGAAGAGGCTCATGCCGCTTGTCACAAGATCTTCGATGACGAGGCAATTCTCGCCTGCTTCCAACACGCCTTCGATGATCTTTTTCGTCCCGTAATTCTTCGCCTCTTTACGGCGCAGGACCATGGGGAGATTTTGCTGAAGCGAGAGGGCCGTGGCGATTGGCAAAGCGGTATAGGGGACGCCGCAAACGCGGTCAAATTTCGCCTCTTTTACCCTTTCCCACATCATTTGAGCGATCTGCTCAAGGAGCTTTGGATAGGAGACAATAAGACGTAGGTCGATATAGATGGGAGAGCGGATGCCGCTCTTTAGTGTGAAGTCGCCAAATTTAACGGCGCCGATCTTATACAGCTCTTCTATCATGATACCTCGCAGCTAGATAGGGATCCCACATCATGCCCACCGCACTCATGGCGACCTCTGCCCCGGCCTGAAAAAATTGATCGAAATGCTCGGGAAGAGTTGCTCCCCCTGTCCCCATGATCGTCATGGCGAGCTTTTCTTCTTCGTTTACGGCGCGGGCGTTTCGAATAAAATCGAGAGCAGCCTCGCGGATCGGCCCGCCGCAGACGCCTGAGCGCAAACGCTTTTCGCCGAGCGCGGGGGTGCCGTCGCTCTTAACGACCTTCATGCTCACTGTGTTGATGCCGCAAATCGCGCTTGCGCCCCCTTTGGCTGCGGCGTGCATCACATTCTTGAGCACTTCCTTTTCCTCGATCACGCCCACTTTGATCACCAACGGAATCGAGCCGATAGCCTGCTTCATCCGACGGGAGATCTCAAAGACTGCTTCGGGATTAGTGAAAAGGCTACCTTCGCATGTCACAACGTTCGGACATGAGAGGTCGGCCTCGATGATTTTCGCACCCCCTTCGAGCGCGATGCGAGCTGCATGGACAAAATCTTCGTAAAAATCTTCTCCCTCCCGCGGGGTCCCGACGACAGAAACGATCATGACCTGTCCGGGGGCGAGAGAGGCATTCGCGCGAGCAATGTCTTCGATCAGAAAGTCGCGCCCTTGAGAGGGGATCCCGAATGAATTCGTAGCGGCCAGCGCGTGCATATTTTGGGGCGGAAGATCCGCCTGGGATAAGGTCTCGCGATGGCGTTCATAGGTCAACATCCCCTTTGTGTCGACATAGATCATATTCGGCAGAGGGTGTGCGGGATGGGGCTTACTCCGGATGGTTTTATAGGTGACGATGTCAAAGCCCATTTCCGCAGCAAAAGCGACCCAGCGGGAGTTGAGCAAAGGCCCTGCCGGAACGCCGAGGGGAACCGCAACCCGGAAGCCGAGAAAATCGACCCACTCTTCTTGGGAGGGCAAAAGTCGTTTCGGAATTGCTCCTTGGAAAAAGGGGCCCTCTTCGAAATTTTCGAGATAACTCCTTTCAATGTCGTAAACGGGAGGTTTTTCCGGCCACCATGCGGGAAGTGTTTTAACCATTAATTCCTCTTTTTATATAAAACAACCATGCGCACTAAACTTTTCGTCGGCACCCGCTGCACACCTGAACTCAAGTCGCACCTGGAAGGCGACACTTCTCCGCTGGTCTCCATTCCCTACAACGGGAAGGAATACCTCGGCTACTATCTCGAATCGGACCATCCGACCGTTCAAGAAGTACGCGCAGCGTGCGACGCTTTTCTCCTCAAGTTGCAGCACCATTGCCCTGAACAGAGGGTCGACAACCTTCAGGTCGTGGTTTTCCCTCAACTCTTCGTCGGCTAACCGAATAAGCCCGCCCATCCAAAATCACATATTCCGGCCATCCACGCAAAGTCCTACCTCGATAGGGAGTCCACCCGCACTTTGATTTGATCATCTCGTCGGTTACGGTCAACTCCATATCGAGATCGACGAGAACGATATCATCATTGGGCGGCAAGTTGAAGATTTTCTGCGGATTTGTGTGGGTCAATTCAATCATTCGCTCGAGGGTCAACAGACCGCGGTAGACAGCATCAAGCATCAGCGGGAGGAGAGTCTCGACACCTGGAATCCCTGATGGCGCTTTGCCGAAGGGCTGCTCTTTCTCTTCAATTGTATGAGGGGCGTGGTCGGTTCCGATCGTATCGATCGTCCCATCCAAAATCCCTTCCCAAAGCGACTCCTGGTCCTCTTTAGAGCGGAGCGGCGGGTTCATCTGCGCGAAAGTGCCTAATGTTGCGTAATCCTCTTCGCTCAAAAAGAGGTGGTGAGTCGTCGCCTCGGCGTATACGGAAAGCCCTTCCTGCTTGGCGGCGCGCACGAGCGCGACCTCCTCTTTTGTGCTCATGTGCAAAATGTAGAGCTTTGTTCCGTGCTTGCGCGCCAGTCCGATCGCTTTTGCCGTCGCGCGGATCGCCGCCTCTTTCGGACGCATCAGCGAGTGGAGGGCCGGCTCGGTCGCGCCGGCGAACTCTACCCTCTTTTTCGCTAAAAGAGCTTCGTCTTCGGCATGGACCGCGACAAGCATGTCGGCTTCAGCCGCGATGCGGAAGGCTTCGTCCAATGCCTCGTCGGTATCGATCACCAACCCGCCCGTGCTGCACCCCATGAAGATCTTCAAACCGACGCACGCACCGCTTGCGGCCGCAATCTGATCGAAATGCTCCTTATCGGCGCCGAAATAAAGGCCGTAGCGGAGGGGGATATCCACGCTTTTAAGTTGAACGTCGATGAGCTCTTTTTTCTCTTCCAAAGCTTTGAGAGTGGTACAAGGAGGGCAGTTGTTGGGCATGTCGCATACGGTCGTGACGCCGCCGTGGAGCGCAGCGAGGGCTCCCGTTTTCCAATCTTCCTTATGTTCGCCGCCGGGCACCCGGAAATGGACATGGGGGTCGATCAAAGCAGGAAGGGCGGTAAGACCTGAAAAATCAAGTTCAGAACGTGTCATGGGCAAAACTCTTTTCACAATAATAACATTTCAACTGCACCGAACGGATGCGCTTACTCACTTCGAAACGGGTGGGGGTCGATTCGTGATTCGTGATGCATCTCTCGTTAGGACAGCATAGAACTTGACTCACCTTTTCGGGAAGGGTAACGGTGAATTTTTTGGCGATCCGGTAGCCGCGGATAATATTGATGGTCGCATGAGGAGCGAAGATCGCGATTTGACTTGCCTCTTCTTCGGTAACCTCGCGTCCTTCAACCTTGATCAGGTCCTTGTATCCCAATCTTTTGCTCGGCAAATTAAGTCCAAGGGTCACCTGATGGCGATGGCCGGCAAGTTCGAGTAGTCGGACGATCCGCATCCCTTCGCCCGCAGGAATATGGTCGATTACAGTCCCCTCTCCAATCGCCGCAACTGAAAGTGTCATATTATCCATTATTTACCTAATAACTTGCATAATAATGCTTGCCGGACGTAAAGCCCATTCTCAGCCTGTGGAAAATAGTAGGCATGGCAGGTCTCATCAACCTCCGGCGCGATCTCGTTTAAGCGCGGAAGCGGGTGGAGAACCTTCAATCCCTCTTTGGCCTCTTCCAAATGCGCGCGCGTAAGAATATAGCGGTCTTTGACGCGGTTGTACTCTACCGCATCATGGAAGCGTTCTTTTTGAACGCGCGTCATGTAGAGAATATCGCTCCTTCCAACCACCTCTTCAATTCTGTTATGGAAGGAAAAAGGAACTCCTGCTCTTTTCAGCTCTTCGCAGACCGCTGGCGGCATCGACAAGCTCGGCGGTGAGACGAAATAGAGGCGCACGTCGAACTGCTTCAGCGCGTAGGCAAGAGAATGGACGGTCCGTCCAAAATGCAAATCCCCTACAAAGGCGATATGCAGCCCATCGGGCTTGCCCAGGCATTCTTCGATCGTAAAGAGGTCGAGAAGAGTTTGTGTAGGGTGTTCATTGGCTCCGTCGCCCGCATTGATCACTGGCTTGTCGGTCGCCCTGGCAGCTTGGCGTGCCGACCCTTCAAGAGGATGGCGAATCACTACCACATCGGAGTAGAGGCCGATGATCTTCATCGAATCGTAGATCGATTCCCCCTTTTGCAAAGAGGTCGATGCATCGTCGGCAAAACCGATAACTTCGCCCCCCAGCCGCTTCATCGCAGCCTCAAAGGAGAGGCGGGTTCGTGTCGACGGTTCGAAGAAGCAGCTCGCCATCACATGGCCCTGGAGAATGGGCCCGGGAGGTTTTTGCTTCAACTCGTACGCCCGCTTTAAAAGAGATTCAATCTCCTCTCGCTTTAACTCTTTGATTGAAATAAGATCTTTCATCTGTTTTCACCCAGAAATTGATTCCATGCTTTAACCGGAAGATTCTCCTCCAGCTCGATAAGGGACTGCAAAAATACAGAGGCGATTTGAAGATTGGTAATCAATGGGATATGATAGTCAATCGCAAGGCGGCGGATCCGAAAGCCATCTGTCGCGGATTTCGATGAATCGATGCCGTAAGGAATATTGATGATCAAATCGACCTGCCGCTCGGTGATGGTATCAAGGACATTGGGTGTGTAGCCTTCGCTAGCCTTGAATACGCATCGCGTCGCCACGCCCTCTCTGGAAAGAAAGTCGTGCGTGCCGGGCGTGGTATAGATTTTCCACCCGCGGGCATCGAGTTTTCTCAACCCCTCGAGCAGCTTCCCTTTCTGTTTTCCCCCGATGCTGACGAGAAGGCGCTTTCCCTTGATTGATTGCTCCGTCGCTTCCCAAGAGCGGAAAAAGGCCTCAAGCATGTTCTCACCCATGCAGGCCACCTCCCCTGTGGAAGCCATCTCGACATGGGCGACCGGGTTGGCTCCTTTGAGGCGGCTGTAGGAGAACTGAGGGGTTTTGATCCCCACGTAATCGAGGTCGAGAGTATTGTAGCGGCGCGGAATGTATGTGCCGAGCATCGCCTCGATCGCGATTTCGATGAAATTATGTCCCGTAACTTTGGAGACAAAAGGGAAGGAGCGCGAGGCACGCACATTAAGCTCGATCACCTTGATCGCATTCTCTTTTGCAATAAACTGGATATTGAAGGGACCGGTGATGTTGAGCGCCTTCACGATTTGGCGGGTGATAGATTTGGTGCGGCGAATCGTCTCAAGATAGAGCTTTTGGGGCGGCAGGACGATCGTGGCATCCCCTGAATGGACCCCGGCATTTTCGATATGTTCCGAGATGGCTTCGATCACCACTTTGCCATCAAGAGCAACCCCATCGATTTCGAGCTCTTTCGCGTTCAAGATAAATTGAGAGAGAACCACAGGATGTTCCCGCGATACGATCGTCGCCTCCTCAAGATAGCGCTCAAGTTCGCCGGCATCGTAGATTACATTCATCGCCGCCCCGGAAAGGACGTAGGAGGGGCGTACAAGAATCGGGTAGCCAACCTCAGCCGCGAATCGGCGCGCTTTTTCGACAGAACTCACTTCGACCCACGCCGGCTGGTCGATCCGCAGCTCGTTGAGAAGAGAGGAGAATTTCTGACGGTTTTCGGCCATGTCGATCGACGTAGGAAGCGTTCCCATGATCGGATATCCGCCTAAATGGAGGGGGAGGGCGAGGTTGTTGGCGATCTGCCCGCCGACCGAAACGATAATCCCTTTCGGCGACTCGAAATCGGCGATATCGCGCACCCGTTCGAAGGTCAATTCTTCGAAGTAGAGGCGGTCCGACTCGTCGTAGTCGGTGGAGACCGTTTCGGGATTCGAGTTGATCATGATTGCAGGCACATGATGCTGCCTTAATGTGCGCACCGTATTCACTGCGCACCAGTCGAACTCGACAGAAGAGCCGATGGAATAGGGGCCGGAGCCGATGACGATCGAGGGCCGATTCTCTGAAGGCTCTATATCGTTGTAGACACCGTGATAAGTGAGGTATAGATAGTTGGTTTCGGCATCGAACTCCCCCGCAAGGGTATCGATCTGCTTGACAACCGGCTTCACTCCCAATTCCAGACGTTTTAGACGGATCGCTTCTTCCCCCTCACCTCTTAAAAGGGCGATCGCCTTGTCCGAAAAACCCATCCGTTTCGCTGGTCGCATCACCTTTTCGATCGGATTTTCCCGGATTTCATTCTCCATCGCGACGATTCGCGAGAGATGGTGCAAAAACCACTTGTCGATATGAGAGAGTGCATGAATCTCGTCGACGCCGATCCCTTTGCGCATGATATGAGCGATTGCGAAGAGGCGGCGGTCGGTTGCGATTTCGATCTCCTGACGCGGATTGGGAATCAGGTAGGGGTAATCGAAGAGCGAGCAGCACCCGATATTCAGCATCCGGACCGCTTTTTGGAGCGCTTCGGGAAAGGAGCGGCCGATGGCCATCACTTCCCCAACGCTCTTCATTTCTGATCCGATCGTCCGCTGCGCCGCGCGGAGCTTATTCGTATCCCACCGCGGCATTTTCACAACGACATAGTCGAGAGCCGGCTCGAAGAAGGCCGAGGTCTCCTTCGTCACCGAGTTTTTGATTTCGTGGAGGCGATATCCGAGCGCCAATTTCGCAGCGACAAAGGCGAGTGGATAGCCGGTCGCTTTTGAGGCAAGAGCACTCGAGCGCGAAAGGCGTGCGTTGACTTCGATTACACGGTAATCGACCTGATTCGGATGGACGGCGTACTGAATGTTGCACTCCCCAATCACGCCCAGATGGCCGACCGTCTTGATAGCCACCTCGCGGAGCATGTGATACTCTTCATTAGAGAGTGTTTGCGAGGGAGCGACCACAATGCTTTCACCCGTATGGATCCCCATCGGGTCGAAATTCTCCATATTGCAAACGGTGACCGAGTTGCCGCTCTTATCGCGCACTACTTCATATTCGATCTCTTTCCATCCCAAAAGATATTCTTCGATCAGGATCTGCGGCGCTTTGCTCAAGGCTTCGTTCGCGCGCAAGACAAGCTCCGCTTCGTTATTGACTTTACCGGAACCGAGTCCCCCAAGGGAAAAACCCGAGCGGAGCATTACGGGATAACCGATTTTTTCGGCGGCCCTCTTCGCCTCTTCTACTGTAGTCGCCGTATAGCTTGCGGCCGTCTTGACCTCGATTGCGTCAAGTGCCTCTTTAAAGAGCTGCCGATCTTCCGTGACCCGGATCGTCTCCACAGGTGTCCCTAAAACTTCGACTCCGAATTTGGCCAGAAAGCCGCTCGCCTCCAGCTTCAAACCTAAATTTAGGGCCGTCTGTCCGCCAAAGCTGAGAAGGATCGCATCGGGCCGCTCCTTTTCTATAATTTTCTCAACCGTCTTCTCATTAAGGGGGAGGAGATAAACCTGGTCGGCCATTCCCTTATCGGTCTGGACAGTCGCGATATTAGGATTGACGAGGATGGTGTAGTGCCCCTCTTCTTTAAGAGCTTTAATTGCCTGGGAGCCGGAATAGTCGAACTCCCCTGCTTGGCCGATTCGCAGGCCCCCCGAACCGAGGATTAAGATTCTTCTGGTGATAGTAGACATGCATAAAACCTTTCAAAAAACCAACGGGTATCGGTCGGCCCCGGCGACGCTTCCGGATGGAACTGGACCGCGTAAAAAGGAAGGGAGGTATGGGCCACCCCTTCGACCGAACCGTCATTTAAATTTCTGAAGACCACTTTCCACTCGTTCGACAAGCTCTTTTCATCGACTGCAAAACCGTGATTCTGACTCGTAATGTAGCATTTGCCCGTTTCGAGATCGATGCAGGGCTGGTTTTGCCCTCGATGGCCGAACGGCAGTTTATACGTTTTGGCTCCCGCAGCGAGCGCCAACATTTGAGACCCGAGGCAGACGCCGAAAATCGGCTTCTTCTTCTCCATCGCCTTTTTAAGAATCGCAATCGTCTCTCTGCACCGGATCGGATCTCCCGGACCATTGGAAAGAAAAACCCCGTCGTACTCCTCTTCGGTGTAGTCGTAGTCGTAAGGGACGCGGACGATCTCGATGGGCAATTTTTGGAGATGGCGCATCATGCTCTCTTTCATCCCACAATCGACAGCAATTACCCGTTTCTTCCCTTTTCCATAGACCCTCTTGTCTGAAATCGAGACCTTAGCGACCAAATTTTGTAGGTTGGGGTCTTTAAAAACGACCTCCTCCCTATTGTCGGAAATGGCCGCTAAAAGGGCCCCTTCCGAGCGCAAAGTCTTGGTCAACGCCCGCGTATCGACGTCTGTTAAAAGGGGAACTCCTTCTCTTTTAAGCCACTCCTCAAGAGAATGGAGGCCGGCATGGTGGCTCCAGTTCTCACAGCTTTCGTTCACAACGACCCCGGCCGCATGGATTTTTTTGGACTCCCAGTAAGCTTTGTCGGCAACGCCGTAGTTTCCGATCAGCGGGTAGGTAAAGACCAGGATTTGACCGAAGAAGGAGGGATCCGTGAGACTTTCGTAGTAGCCGCACATCCCTGTGGTAAAGACGGCTTCCCCGTGGAACACGCCATTTTGCCACTCGGGGGCCGACCCCTCGAAGACCCGTCCGTTTTGTAAGAGCAAATAATTTTTCTTCATGACAGATAAAAAAAAAGCCATCCCTTAAAGGATGGCTTGCTTAACGTTAACTCTTTTACAAGGATTCCGTTTCATTTGGAAAGAGGATATCCTAACACGGATTTCTTCTCAAGATATTTGTTTTGTCTACAGCTGCTCCCGCAATTTATTTTTTGAATTTTATTGATTAGACAAGCTATGGACAGTTCGTTCGAATGTGGGCCACGTTGAAATTGGTCAATAGGCCTATCTCTTTATTGCAGAAGCGTAGATAAGTCAGCTGCTGAGCTTCATGAACGGGAAGAATGGAGTCTATGGATTTCAGTTCGAGGACAATACTCTCTTCTACAAGAGAGTCGATCCTAAGATAGCGCTGTAAGAGCTTTCCTTTGTAAGACATAGGAACATCAAGTTCTTTTTGAAATTGTAGGTCGGAATTTTCAAATTCGAGACAAAGACAATCCAGATAGACCGTCTCTAACAGGCCTGGACCCAGATTTTTGTGCACTTCAATCGCTGAGGCTATGATTTTATGCGTCAATTCTTGATGAGGGTACATTTAAAATGACTGTGCAAAAAAATTTCCGAAAAAATACTATACCTCATCTCTACGAAAAAAGTTTAGCGGGAATCGCTGTTTTTTTTTGTCTATTTTAATCCTATCGATTTCGGACTAGCATTGAGGTGGAAGCGGGTGTGAATTGAGTCACGATTTCGGCGATCGCCTCGATCCAATCAGGACGTCGGTTCAGGGCGGGTAGACGATAGGCAAAGAGGCCCTGCTCTTTGACAATCGGGATATACTGCTGTTCGACCTCGAAAAGGGTTTCTATATGATCGGAAGTGAAACTAATTGGGATGAAAAGCACATTCTCCCTCCCTTTTCGGTATTTCTCTATTTGCTCGCACACTTCTTGCGTGTAGGGACGGAGCCATTCACCTGGTCCAAATTTCGATTGATAAGCCAAAAGCGCTTCTGCCTTGGGAAAGCCCTTCATGACACAATCGTAAGAAAGACGGCATTCATAGGAGTAAAGATCTCCTTGATCCACAAAATCTTGAGGCAGTCCATGCGCCGAAAAGAAGAATAGGATTTCCTTCTCATCGAGTTGATGCGCCTCTAAAAATTCACGGATAGCCCTTTGAGTGACCGCGATAAACGCTGGATGAGAAGGGTAAGATTTGACCCATTTAAGCGTATCCACTGTTTTTCGAGAGAGTTTGTTTAGAAAAAAGCGGGCGATGCTTCCTGTAGTAGCGTAGGTAAATTGTGGAAACATGGGGAAGACACGGATTTCACTCACATCGAGATTTTCGATGGCCGCCAGGGAATCGGCATGTGTAGAAGGGAGATAGCGGTGAAAAGTCAGTACCGGAGCCTTCAGTTTTTTGCGGAGCGCATCGGCAACATACTCGGTATCGGAATAAATAGGAGAGCTTCCTCCGATCGATTCGTAGTCGACCGCCACTTTCACAGCCCGTTTTTTTGCGATTCGTCGAAAGAGATAATGATTAAATAGTTGCGGCAATTTCGTACGCACGACATCGCGGTCGGTGAGTAGGGCCGACAGAAACGGCTCGATTTCGGATAGAGAGCGGGGCCCCCCAAAATTTACGATCAGATAGGCTGTCACGAAACAATTTTTAGTGTATAACCGAAATTATGAAAAGGATTCTTCTTTGCCTTTTGGTTTTTTTTGTGAGTTGCGGGACCACTAAACCAAAACTTGGCCCCTATTCGATCGGCAGGGATCCGACCTGGTTCCCCTTGGAGCTCGGGGAGATGGCCGTTAACATTACAGGCTTCACAAACGCCCTTGTTCAAGAATTGAGGAGGGCTGAAGGAAAGAATTTCCGCGTTGTGGATATCGGATGGATTCAACTTTTTCAAGGCTTAGAGGAGGAAGATTACGCAGGTGTTTTCACCTCGCTCGATCCTAATCCCATTACAGAAAACAGCTATAGTTTTTCAGATCCTTTTCTTTATCTCGGTCCCGTGCTGGTTTTGCCAGTCGATTCAGATCTCCAATCGCTTCTCGATTTGGAGGGGACGATCGTCGGCGCATACAAATATGACGAGTCGATTTTAATCCTGCAAAGCTATCCCTCGATTTTGATCGAAACCTACCAACAATTCACCGACGCGCTCCAAGCTATTGTGGATGGAAGGCTGGAAGGAGCGCTCGTACCTAACCTAGTCGCGGGCAGCCTCATTCCAGCCCTTTTCGCCGACCGGCTCAAGATTGCAACCGAACCCCTTTCGAACAAAGGACTCCGATTGGTCACACTAAAAAATAAACATATCGAGTTGATCGAGAGCTTTAACAGAGGGCTCGAAAAGTTTCGCGAAGACGGAACCTATATCGAATTACGCAATAAGTTCGGCGTAAAATAATGCGCCAAAGGATTGGTTATAGCCAATCACCCGCTGGCGCGCGATAAACAACCGCGCTCTTATTCTCCTGTGTTGGAATCAGCTCAACGATAACGTACGAACTATAGCAGAATCAGTTGAAAAATTTACATTTTCACCGCGTCAAAGCTCCGCTTCCTGATCCTTCGATCAAAATAGCCAAAAATATTGTGGAAGTACCGGTAGATCCAGAAGTTGCTTTTGCGTTTATGGTTCGTTACTTTCGCATAAAAGATGGGCTTACACAACAACAAGTGGCTAAACGTATGGGATTTGATAAAGTTTATAGTTATCAACGTCTAGAATCAAAGCGGTGTAACCCAAGTCTGAAAACGATCTCAAAGATAAAAGAAGTTTTTCCTAACTTTTCCATAGATTATGCGGTGAATTAACAGAAATGAGCCTCTCATTTATCCATGAGTACTAGTAATCAAGTTCCGGTAATCTGAAATATGATTTGAAAGTAATCGGCCAAGCCCTTCAACATCATTCCGCCAATCACGGTGAAGCTCACAGGCAGCCCCAAACCATGTCATGAGTTGAGCGCCGGCCTGAGACATGCGATTCCAGGCCGCATCCCGGGTCATCGAATTGAATGTGCCCGAAGCGTCAGTTATTACAAAAATTTCGTAGCCCTCCTCTAGTGCCGATAAGACCGGAAAGGCGACGCAGACTTCCGTAACCACGCCCGCAATGATTAGCTGTTTTTTCTTTGTTGCTTTAACAGCAGCAAGGAACTCTTCATTATCCCAAGCATTAATCTGACCGGGTCGCGCGATATAGGGAGCTTGAGGGAATATTTCTTTCAATTCCGGTATCAGAGGACCGTTAGGGCCGGTTTCAAAACTTGTAGTTAGAATTGTAGGTAATTTGAAATATTTTGCTAAGTCGGCCAGCGCTAATACGTTATTGATGAATATGTCCGGTTGAATATCGCGCACAAGCGATAGTAATCCTGCCTGATGGTCAATAAGCAACACTGCAGCGTTATCTCTATCAAGTCTGTTGTATTTGAAACGCATGGTTCCTCCAAAATTTGTGTGTTAAAACTATTCTCAGCCTCTGAACGCCTTGAGAGTTGACTCATTATAAATCTTTCTCACCTCTTCTAAGATTCCTGGGTCGACCGGGCAGGGAGTCAATCCCCATATCTCCGAGGCATAATTGCGGATCGCCGAGTCGGTAGAAAAAGGTCCCATGCCGGCAATGTTGTACAAGGCGCACTTGGCCCAACTGGCTTGATCAAGAAAGTAGGCTTCGACTCGATTTTGCATTTCGTAGTAGGCAGGTAAATCATGCAAGACAAAGTAACGGTCTGCCCTCTGTCCGCCATACCCAAGCATCAAATTATCGAAGAGTGTCGATAGAGCTTCCTCCTCATTTTCCGATGTGGTAAAGGTTCCATCTTTGAGGGATTCAACAGCGCGTTTGATCTTGGGGTGTAAAGAATAGACGTCCCAGGGATTGTAAGCATCCTGGCTGTAAAGGGCTTGTAGCTCGTCGGCACTTGCACCGAAAGAAAAGGGCCACCATGGCTCTTTGATCGCCTCACGCAGTTCAATATTCGCTCCATCCTCCGTGCCGATCGTCAAAGCGCCGTTCATGGTTAGCTTCATGTTCCCCGTTCCGGAAGCTTCCATCCCTGCTGTTGAAATCTGTTCGGAAAGGTCGGCGGCCGGAATGATCATTTCGGCGCGCGAGACGCAATAGTTCTCCACATAGACAACTTTAAGCTTTTCTTGAATCAGCGCATCGTTGTTGATTTTGCGCTCAAGACAGCAAATCAACTGGATCACGTTTTTCGCAATCAAATAGCCTGCAGCAGCCTTGCCGCTGAAAAGGGCAACCCGCTTGACTGGATGGGAAGAGGGATCCTCGAGGAGGTCGTGATAGACCATGATCAAATGAAGGGCATTCATCAATTGCCGCTTATATTCATGGACCCGCTTGATTTGCACGTCGAAAAGAGCATCTAAATCGAAGTTGTGCTCCCGCCGCGAAGGGCTTCCAAAGAGGTCACGGACAGGATTGTTCTCCCACAAAAAATGTAAAAGACGTTCCTTATTCTTTTTTTTAATCTCAAGAAATGCCGTCTGCGTTTCTGGGTCGTCAGCGAAATCGCGGATCCTATGAATCTGAGAAAAATCGGTCAACCAACCCGAGCCAATCCGGTCGATCAGTAGGTCTGCCAGTCGAGGATTGCAGTGCCATAGCCAATGGCGTTGGGTCACTCCGTTCGTCACATGGGTGATTTTGTTAGGAAACATTTCGTGGAAGTCTTTGAAAACTCGCGTTTTAAGAATATCTCCATGCAAACGGGCAACGCCGTTAACCCGATGTGATCCAGAGATGGCAAGATGGGCCATGCGGATCTGCCCTTCATTGATAAGCGACATCCGCTGAACACGCTCCTCATCCCCCGGAAACTCTTTGCGCACCGACTCGCAAAGGCGCTCGTTTATCTGTTCAATCATCCTGTATTGCCTTGGAAGAAGAGAGGAGAGGCGGTCTTTGTTCCACTCTTCAAGCGCTTCGGAAAGGATGGTATGATTGGTGTATCCGACGACCTCCTGTGTCATTTCCCAAGCGGTATTCCAAGGGATTGCATGATAGTTTGTCAGCTGACGCATCAATTCCGGAATGACAAGTGCGGGATGGGTATCATTAATCTGAATCCGGACGAGGTCGGCAAAGTTCGTAAGATCGGGAAAATGCTCCAGGTGGCGCTGGAAAATATCCTGAAGCGAAGCAGAGACGAGAAGAAATTCCTGTTTGAGACGGATCCGCTTTCCCGTTTCATGATTGTCATTTGGGTAGAGGACGTCAGTCAAGGCTGTATTTTCGGCGGCGGGGCCGATTTGTCCGGCGTTGTATCTCTGGAGATGGAAATTGTGGGGAGACTCTTTGGTCGACCAAAGCCGCAGCGTGACCACATTAAAGTCTTTTGTCGGCGAGAAACCGATGACCGGAAAATCGTATGGCAGGGCGCGCACCTCTTCATAATCGGTTAAGTCGAGCACAACATCGCCGTTCCCATTGACGCGCTTGCGCGTACATCCGGCGAATTTCACTCTTTTCGCGCTTCCGTCGCGGCGAAGATCCCAAGGGTTATCGTTAAGCAGCCAGCAATCGGGCTTCTCCACTTGCACACCATCCCAAAGCTGCTGTTCGAAGATGCCGTACTGGTAGCGTAGACCGTAGGCCGTTGCAGGGTAGCGCTGCGTTGCAAGGGAGTCGAGAAAACAGGAGGCGAGGCGTCCAAGTCCGCCGTTTCCAAGACCGGGGTCGGGTTCGATGGAGAGGATTTGATTGTATTCATAACCGAGTTTTTCGACGACGCGTCGCATGAGCGGATGGATGTGCAGATTGGATATATTGTTAACCAGCATGCGTCCCGGTAAATACTCCATCGATAGAAAGTAAAGACGACGCGCCTTTTTTTCGTTCACGGTGCGCACCGTCGACGCCCAATTGATCATCACAAGTTCGCGAAGAGCCAGGGAGACAACCTGAAAGATCTCCCAGGGAAAAGCTTGTTTCGGATAGCGCCCATATGTGGTGATTAAGTAGTGCCGCGCTTTTTGTGCGATGATTTCCGCTTGCTCTTCGATATCTTCTTTCACTAAGCTATTCCTAAAATAATGAAAAGTTACCCACTAACCGTTTATACAATTCTGCTCTTTTTTATTCTTGTGATGGGCACGGTTGCCGCTACCGCCTTCAAACGTAGCTCGAACAGCACCGGAATCGATCCTGCCCAAATCAACAAGATGCGCGAAACGGCGAAAAAATGACGCTCTTTCTTACACTACTTCCAATCTATTTGTTCGGCAATATTCATTGTGCCGGAATGTGCGGGCCTTTAATGATGCTTCTTGCGAAAAACCGCTACCGATGGGCCTATTTTGGCGACAGGCTCACTTCCTACACATTTGCCGGCCTCCTTTCGGCAGAAGCGGGCATGTTTTTTTTTCAAATTCTTGCACGCTCCTACCTCTCAGCCTTTCTCTCAATCGCTTTTGGCTTGACCATCATTGCTCTAGCCTTCTTCTCTTTTTTCCGTCTTCCTTATCCGGGAAGCAAATGGGTGGCAAAAAGAACGGCCGGCCTCTCAACCTTTCTTGCGAGACTTATAACCGTTTACGGGCCCATTCCCATATTTTTGTTCGGCGTATGCACTCTGCTTCTCCCTTGCGGACAGACGCTGGTGGTCTTTTCGGCATGTGCGCTCGAAGCGAAGCCCCTCTCGGGCTTGATCAACGGGTCTTTGTTCGCCCTTCTTACCTCGCCCTCTTTGATCCTTAGCATGAGCGCTTTCAAGCGGGTGCGTGATTCGTATCATATTTGGGTCGGCTGTGCGACCCTACTTGTTGGTCTCCTTAGTCTCTTTCGCGGTTTGGCCGATCTCGATTTGATCGCACATCTTATTCTCAATCCAAACGCATCCCCCCGGTACCACATCGTACTTTTCTAAAAGTTGTGTGCAAGTTTCTTAAAGAAAAAATTAATTTATGTTGAAGAAATTTTCAGGAAGGGCGTAGGCTAGCTTTCTTTTAGAAACCCACATATTAAGAGGTTAAAGGCTAATGAAAAAATATTTTTCTATTCTATTGACTTTGTGCGCCTCGTTCGCATTTGCGGGCGATACTCCCGTTTTCGACGAAGCCGACGATTCCGATTGCCGCATCTTCTCAGCGATTCCTTTTTCCGCTAACGAACCTCTTTTCGAAGAGGATGACGATCAGGATGAAATCGCGATCGGTGAAGAAACCCCGGTCGAAGACCCAGCTTATGCCGCAAGCGGCAGGTGCGGAGAAGAGGGATGCGACTGCAACGTCGACGACTCAGACGAGACCGACGAGACGACCTATTATTGCTGCGGTGAAGAGGATCAAGAGGAAAGCGAGAGGGGGATTGGCACCCCCCAGCCTTTTCGTTCTCCTTCCTTCAATAAGAGAGAGTTAGCGAAATGCAACAGCTATAACAGTTGGAAACGTTACAAGTCTAATTTCGGCATGGAGAAAATTTTCGTCCGCTTCCCGCAAAATCCGGCGATCACTCAAAGTTCTACTCTGATGACCGCCTACGCTTACGACCATGCCGTTATGTACTCTTTTGCCGGTTATTTCCCACCTATGGGCAATATCGATCCTCTCGACTGGTTCGATGAAATCCTCTATAGCGTCTCAGGTTATCCCTACAATTTGGTCAGCCACTGCATTTTCCAAGTTACAAACGGGGACTGGATCCTAGATTATGTGCTCCATGATTACGTGCAAAACCTTATTGTGAAGGCGCGTGCAGTTGTGACTCCATTTAACGGTTACGTTCTGCAATGCGTGAAGCCAAATGGGGCGAGAGATTATTTTAACTACTTCCTGGATAATTTCTGGATCCAGTGCGAATGCCACGGCTAATTTAGAAATATTTCTTGATCTTACATCCTGATGTGTAGAAACTCCTGCTAAAAGGAGTTTTTTTATGGATAAGTACGATCTGATTGTTATCGGAACGGGGCCCGCAGGAGAAAAAGCCGCAGTTAAAGCCGCTTACTTCGGACATAAAGTCGCGATCGTCGAGAAGGAGGCTGCGTACGGAGGTGCCGGAGTTAACACTGGGACTCTCCCCTCAAAAACGCTGAAAGAGACCTCTCTCTACCTATCCGGTAAATATGACAAGGGACTCTACGGTGTCGACCGTGATCTTGAAGGCGATACAACGATAGAAACCTTTATGTACCGTAAAAACTGGATCATCAAGACGGAATCTGAGGAGGTACGCCAAAATCTTTTACGCCACGGTGTCGATATCTATCACGGCGCCGCCTCTTTTGTCGATTCTAACACGATCGATGTGAAAGGTCCCAAGGAGGTCACGTTAAAAGGAGAATACATCATCATCGCGACGGGTTCCTACCCTTTTCACCCCCCCGGTATTCCCTTTGATAAAGCACGGATTCACGACTCGGATACTATCCTCAATATCACCCGCTACCCGCAATCTTTAGCCGTTTTGGGGGCAGGAGTGATCGGTTGCGAGTACGCAACGATTTTCTCAACCTCCGGGACAAAAGTCTTTCTGATCAATCGGAGCGATCAGATCCTCCCCTTTATCGACAAGCAAGTCATCGACACTCTGCTTGATTGCATGCGGAAAGATCAAATCGACTTGCTTTTCAAGAAATCGATTGCAAAAATCGAGGCGCCTTCCACGGAAAAAGATAAAGTCAAAGTGCTGCTTGAGTCAGGAGAATCCTTGCATGTCGACATGTTCCTCTTTGCTGCAGGTCGCAATGGCAACACCAAAGGCCTCAATCTTGAAAAAGTCGGGATCCAGGTCACGAAAAGAGAGACGATTCCCGTTAATGAAAATTACCAAACTTCTGTACCGAATATCTATGCTGTCGGGGACGTGATCGGGTTCCCGGCACTTGCCAGTACGGGGATGGATCAAGGACGCGTCGCGGTTGCGCATATTTTCCAAACTAAGGATATCGAAGAGATCGCCCGGATTCTCCCCTATGGAATCTATACAGTTCCGGAAATTTCTACCGCGGGAATCTCGGAAGAAGAGGCTAAACAAAAAGGCCTCTCTTATTGCACAGGTGTCGCCTACCATAAAGATATGCCGCGCGGGAAAATCATGGGGGCAGAAAACGGGCTTTTAAAACTTCTTTTTACCCGCGACGACCTTGTGATTCGGGGCGTCCACATCATCGGCCACTTAGCAACCGAGCTGATTCACCACGGGGTAGGGCTGATTGAGGGGAAAAAAACAGTTATCGACGTGATAGGAAAAGTTTATAACTTTCCTACCCTCCATGACTTATACAAATATGCCGCCTATGACGGGCTGGGAAATCTTTCAGGACATAAAATTAAAAAGTAAGAACTTGATCTTTGATCGGGTTGTGATTATGTTGGTCCGCAACGATGAAAGGGTGGACGCTTTTCAAAAGTCTTTTTGCTTTAGGGTTTTTAACCCTACTGGCCATGCTCTACTGGTCATCGACTTTGCTCGAGGAGGACCTAAAATCTATCCGACTGGAGGTTAAGCACCTGCGTTCCGAACTATCGCGAGTTGGGCAGAAAATACAGGCATTGGCGTCAGCTCCGGCCGCGCAAGAGGCTCCGGCAAAAGCGGCATCGGGAAGTTATCGCAACCTCCTTGGGGAGGATTCCTACTTTGCCAAGACCCTTCCCGGGATGCTCGGAGAAAATTTCGAACCGAAAGGAATTCTCAAACAGGCGATCATCGGCCGCCCCGACACGCTTCACCCCTTTAACGGTTTTCGCGACGTCTCGAATTTATATCAGCTCTGCACCCCAAGAGTGGGGGATCTCAAGTTCGGCAAATATGAGACACTGGCTTCCGATATGGCTCTCAGACTCGAGGCACGGCCGCGCGAAGATCTTCCGGAAGTGCAGGAATATTGGGTTTTTTTAAGGGACGACGTCTACTGGCAGCCACTTAATCCGGCTCATTTTCCCTCTTCGTTGGAACTCCACTCCCGTTTTTTTGAAAGGCATCCTGTAACGGCCTATGACTTCAAGTTTTTCTATGATGCAGTAATGAACCCTTATGTTTCGGAAGCAAAGGCTGCCTCTCTAAGAACATATTTTCATGATATTGAAGAATTTAGAGTTGTAGACCCCTACACCTTCGTGATCAGATGGAGGCCGCATGAGACTCCGGATCAAGAAAAGAAGGTAAAATACACCTCTCTTGGTTTGACTGCTTCATTGCAGCCGCTTCCCGCTTTTGTCTACCAATATTTCGCCGATGGAGTGAAAATCATTGAAGAAGATGCCGATCCCGATACCTATCGAAAGAACTCGATTTGGGCACAGAATTTTTCCCACCATTGGGCAAAAAATGTCATTGTCAGCTGTGGAGCTTATCTATTCGATGGAATGGATGACGAAGGGATCCGGTTGAAGCGTAACCCGGACCACTACAAACCCTATCATGTCCTTGTAGAAGGGATCCACTACCGCTTTAAAGAGAGCGGCGATGCGATTTGGCAAGACTTCAAAACGGGAAAAGTCGATCTATGCACCTTATCACCCAATCAGCTGCTCGAGCTTGACACCTTTTTAGCAAGTGAGGAGTACTCCCGTCAGAAGGCCGAGGGAAGCGAGATTCAATCGGTGGATTATGTCGACCTCAGTTTTTACTATGTGGGGTGGAATACGGCGAAACCCTTCTTTTCGAATCCGAATTTACGCAAAGCGATGACGCTGGCAATAGACAGAAGCCGTATCATCGAACAAAACCTAAACGATATGGCGGTCAGCGTCACCGGCCCCCTTTTCCGCTACTCGCCCTCCTATGACGAGAGAGTCTCAACCTTCCCCTTTAACCCCGACGAAGCTCGGTCTCTCTTGGACGCAGAAGGCTGGGTAGACATGGATGGGGACGGCATCCGCGATAAGGTGATCGATGGGAAAAAAGTGGCCTTTCGTTTCAAGCTCTATTACTTTGTAAAAAGCCTCTCGTCAAAAGTGATCGCGGAATATATCGCGACAGCCCTTCGCGACGTCGGAGTCGAGTGCCAATTGACGGGCCTCGATATCGCTGACCTCTCGCGGCAATTCGACGACAAGAGCTTCGACGCTATCTTCATGGGATGGAAACTGGGAACCCCGCCGGAAGATCCAAGACAGCTTTGGCACTCTTCGGGAGCTAAGGAGAAGGGCTCCTCAAATGCCATCGGCTTCGCGAACACCCAAATCGACACGATCATCGATTCCTTGAATTACGAGTACGATAAGAGGGCGCGCCTTGCACTCTACCACGAATTCCATCGCATCATCCACGAAGAGGCCCCCTACACATTCCTCTATACGCCTAAGATCCGTCTACTCTACCGAGGGTATGTCAAAAATGTATTCATTCCCAGGGAAATGCAGGATTTGATTCCCGGAGCCGATATACCTGAACCTAATACCGATGTTGTTTGGATAGAAAGGTGATCGCATATCTAGTTCGCCGCATCTTATTGCTTCCGCTGACGCTTTTCGCGATCATTTTGGTCAACTTTGTCATATTGAACCTCGCACCGGGCGATCCTGTCAATCAGGCGAATTTAAGCGCAACAGGCGAGGCGACCCGCGCCACAGATGAAGGAGGAGTCACCGGCGATAACCAATACTTGATGTTTCGCGAGCATTACGGCTTAACCCTCCCCATTCTTTTCAATACCTGGCCCTCACTTTCCGAGGTCGACGTAAGCCGGGGGCTCGATAAACTGACAAATGCGAAAGAGGAAATGAGCGTCCAGAGCTATCACGAGCTCAAGAGACGTTGGGGTGATAGGGCGAAATTCATCATGCCGCACCTTTTGCGCGAGGCGGCCGCTCCCGAAAACTCCTTCGCCCGCCGTCGAATGGCAGCAAACATCTTTATCCGCGGCGGCCTGCGCCAGGGTCATGTAGGAGCGGTCATCTCAGCGGAAAAACGAGCTGAAAATAGGGAGATTTCGAATACAAACCTTTTGCTAAGCGGATTTCTGGTGATGGAGAACGACACCCCGGATCTGCTAGACCTGAAAGTCAATGGCCTGGCTGAGTGGTTTGAAGAGAGCGGAGGAGAGGCGGCATTTACCAAAAAGGGATGGGCTAAGAGCTATGCCTTCTTCTTTGAGACACGCTTTTCACGCTATTTAAGCCGCGTTTTCACGCTCAATTTCGGAACCCTTCGCAATGACAGCAATAAAACCGTCATCAGTGAAGTCGCAAAGCGGATCAAATACTCACTGACCCTTGCGTTAATCCCGATGTTAGCCACATTCGCCCTATGCCAGATTTTCGGCATGTTCATGGCCTTGAGACAAAATCAATGGCCCGACTACACGTTAAATATCTCCTTTTTGATCCTCTTTGCTGTCCCGATATTCGTTGTCGCTCCCTTTTTAATCGAAAAGATCGCCCTAAACCACACATTCCCCTTCACAAATATCTCGATCCCTTATAGCGGCTTTCACAGCACCTCCGAAGTATACGACGCCTATACCTCCCCACAGCGACTTGCTGATACGGCCTTCCATCTCTTTTTACCGTTGATCGCGATTATGTACGGGACTTTGGCGGTGCAAGCACGCCTTTCCAGAACGGCATTTTTAGAGGTTCTCCGCCAAGACCACGTCCGGACAGCAAGAGCTAAGGGACTCTCAAAATTTAACATCCTCGTCAAGCATGTCGGACGCAACGGAGCGATCACGATCGTCACCTCGCTTGCCGCTTCACTCGGAGTCATCCTAGGAGGATCCTTAATCGTAGAAACAATTTTTGAGATCAACGGATTTGGACGCTTTTTCTATGACGCGATTTTAAACAGGGACTACAATGTTGTCCTCTTCTCGGCTTTTGCCGGATCCTTCCTCACCCTGATCGGATACCTGCTGGCCGATATTGCCTATACACTGCTTGACCCGAGGATTAGCTTCGAATGAGCCGATACGACAATTGGAACCTGTTTTGGAAGCAATATCGCAAGAGTAAAAAGGGCCTGGCAGCTCTTTGCATTCTCTCGCTATTTTTTCTTATCGGCCTCTATGCTCCTCTCTTTGCGTCGAGTAAGCCCCTTCTCGTCCTCTGGGACGGAGAGCTCTACTTCCCTCTTCTCCGCTACCTCTTTTATCCCGGGTTTTATACAAAACCGATCGATCTCTTCTACAACTTACTGATGTTCACCTTTCCTATCGCCCTTGTAGGAGCTTTGGTTTTAAGAAGAGCTTGGAGAAAATCATTCTTACTCGCAATGGCCACCGTCCAATGGGCTGCATTCGGCTTCATTCTCTCCGGCGCAGTAAAGGACCCCGGAAGTGATCTCGAATTGAAAAAGGCGAAGCAGGAGGCGGTTGCGGGCTCGAAAACTTACAGGGAAGACCCTCTTCTCTCTTCCCTCGACACAAATCTCTCTTGGGAATTTGAGCTGAGACACATGACACCCTATAACAAGTTAAACGCGCTACTGAGCTACCGACAGAAGGGCACGCAGAACAAAAGGCTTGCACCTTACACGGCGCGCTACCGCGAAGCAACCGGTCGCGAAGCGCCCACACTGTGGGCAGTCGAGCAGCGCCACCATCTGGAAGCAAAGGAAGAGCTGAAAAAAAAGGTTGAGGAGACCCTTCAAGGCTATCAAACAAGTCTCGATCACCTGCCGGAACTGATGGATGCCTACCGCCCTTATTCACACGCCTATATTATGGCGAAATATGAATTGGAGCATGCACTCCCCGAAAACCGCGACCAAGCATTAGCTGCTTACCAGAGGGTTCTACACGATTCAAGTGAAGTTCGAACCCCCCTCGCAAAGGCGCGCAGCTCGATCGAAACCCATAGAAAAGCCTCTGCCTCTTTATCCTATCTTCAAGAAAAAGAGCGGTGGCTTGAAGTTGAAAGCGCCCAAGTGCATCTTCTAATCCCCCCGCTTATCCGAAATTTTCACTGGGAAGAGGATGCGGGCGGATCGCAACTTTTAAACGGCTATCTGCCTTGGTGGGAACTCACACGGGTAAATCGCAAAGATTTGGCTTCCAGTCTTTTGTTCGGCATCCGTCTCTCGCTCGTAGTCGGCGCTACCGCTGTCGGGCTTTCACTGCTCATCGGCATTCCCATGGGAATGGTTGCCGGCTACTTTGCAGGCAAACTCGACCTTGCTATCTGCCGCTTTATCGAGGTTTGGGAAGCGATGCCGACCTTTTTTATGCTCCTCCTCATCGTTGCCATTAGCCAGAGCAAGTCTATTTTTCTGGTCATCGGCGTCCTCGGCATTTTCGGTTGGACCGCTTTTGGGCGCTTTATCCGCGCCGAGACCCTTAAACAACGAAACCTTCCTTACGTGATGGCTTGCAAAAGCGTCGGGTACCCGAACAGGAGGATCATCTTCTCCCATATTCTTCCAAACGCCATTCCCCCTATTCTCACCCTTCTTCCCTTTTCCATGATGGCCGCCATCACAAGCGAGGCGGGAATCTCCTTCCTCGGCCTCGGAGAAGAGGGTTCGACCTCTTGGGGCATTCTCATGGACGAGGGGCGCTCGGTTTTTCCCGGTGAAAGCTATCTTCTTTGGCCCCCTGCCATTCTTCTTACTCTCCTTCTGGTCAGCATCGCGGTCGTCGGCGACGCGTTGCGCGACGCTCTCGACCCGAAAATGCGCGATTAATTAATTATTTATATTATTAAAGATGGAAAAAATAGGGCGCCAAGGTTTATTAACAAAGGTGATCTTCAGTCATTATATATAGTCGATTAAGTTTGAAATGATACAAATTGGACGCAAGATTTTGATCGAGGAGGAAGTGCGGAGAGCGAAGCCAACTTCAAGTTATAGCAGAATGGACCATGACACGAGACCTCAAAATCATTCTGAGCGGTTTGGCTTCAAATGAATTAGGATAATTATTTAATAAAATTAAATAATTATTATAATTAACTGTATGGAGAATTTATTAAATAAAATTGCGGAAAAGAGCGCGACGATCGGGATTATCGGGCTTGGCTATACGGGGTTGAGTCTTGCTCATGATTTTGGAAGTGAGGGTTTTAAAATTATAGGATTTGACATCGATGCTTCGAAAATCGAGACCTTGAAAAACAAGAAGAGCTATCTCCCATTTCTTCCCCTCGGACATTTATTTCATCTTCTTGAGGAAAAACACTTTATACCTACATCCAATCCGGCGGACCTGCTTAAGGCGGATGTGAAAATCATCAGTGTACCGACTCCTTTAAACACTGAGCGTCTTCCGGATATCTCCTTTTTATTAAAAGCTGTCGAGACGGCTGGAAGCTATTTGGATGAGGGACAACTCATCGTGATCCAAAGCACATCTTTCCCCGGGACAACCGAAGAGGAGGCTCTCCCTCTGCTCGAAAAAGTCTCCGGGAAAAAAGTGGGCAGGGATTTTTTTCTTGCCTATGTTCCAGAAAGAGAGGACGCGGGGAACCCCAACGCGGTCCTCTCTCAAATTCCGCGGATTTGCGGAGGAATCACTTCAGCATGTAGGAAGCTAGTAAGACGTCTCTATGAGCAGATCACCGTGCGGGTGCACGCTTGCTCTTCAACTAGGGTAGCCGAAGCGGCAAAAGCTTTTGAGAACGCCTACCGCCTAATTAACATTGCCTTTGTCGATGAAATGAAGGTTGCCTTTGATAAAATGGGAATCAATATCTGGGAAGTGATCGAAGCCTCTTCCACAAAGCCATTCGGATATACGCCTTTCTATCCTGGGCCTGGAATCGGCGGCGAATGCATCCCTGTCGACCCGGTCTATCTCGCCTGGCGTGCCAAACAATACGCAGCGCCCTCGTCAATGATCGAAAGTGCGATCGAGGTAAATGTAAAAACATCTGACTATGTCGTTTTTAGGGTGGGCGATGCTCTGAATCAACAGGCAAAAAGTTTGAAGGAAGCGAAAATCTTGATTTTGGGGGTAGCGTTTAAAAAAGATGTCGGCGACATTCGCGAATCGCCTGCCTTGAGGATCATCCCGGCCTTGCAGGAGAAAGGTGCGCAGGTTTTCTACAACGACCCTTATGTTCCTGAACTAAAGAAATTCAATCTGCGTTCGACTCCCCTTGAAGAGGGCGATTTATCGAGCTATGATTGTCTCTTGGTAATCAGCGACCATTCTCGCTATGACTGGGAGTGGATTTGTGAGCAAGCACGTTTGATCGTCGACACGCGAAACGCGACCAAAAAGGTTCCGGCCGACCTCAAGAAAGGAAAGGTTCTTCTCTAAAATGCGCATTTTCGTTACGGGAGCATCCGGTTTTATCGGTTCTCATTTAGTCCGCTACCATCGTGAAAGAGGCGATGAGGTGCGGGAAGCCGATCTTGCAACGAGGCAGGAACTCCTCTCTTGGGAGGGGCTGCCCGACGCAATCAAATGGGCCGAGGGGGTCTACCATATGGCTGCTGTTGTTGGGCAAAAGAAGGTTCTCGCCCATCCGATTGAGGTTTTGAAAGATAATATCTACACTTGCGACCGAATATTGGAAACAGCCGCTGCAGTCAACCCCTCTTGCCGCATCTTAGTTGCCTCCTCCTCTGAGGTGTATCGCTATCTAGAATCGCCTCCTCCTTTTAAGGAGAAGAGCTCTTTGGCTTTCCCTTCAGGGGAGATTCTCCAGCTTAATTATCCGCTCAGCAAATATGTAAATGAGGCCTCAGCGCTTTCCTATGTGAAGGAAAAGGGCCTCCATGTCGTGGTCGCGCGACTTTTTAATACGATTGGGCCGGGCCAAACGGGGCGTTACGGCATGGTCTTCCCTCGATTTGTCGCCCAGGCCATAAAAAATGAACCGATTACGATCTTCGGAGAGGGGTCACAGAGCCGCGCTTTTTGCTATGTCGGGGATACGGTTTCGATCCTACACCAGCTCTTGGTCCACCCTAAGACGAAGGGAGAAATTTTCAATGTAGGTAATGATACCGAAGAAATTTCAATTCTCGAACTTGCAAAGCGCGTGATCGCTGTGACAGGAAGCCGCTCTGAGATTCAGTTCCTCAGTTATGAAGAGGCCTATGGGATGCCTTTCGAGGATACGATGCGCCGCTCTCCCGACTTGAACAAATTGAAAGGGTTCATCCAACTCCCCTCTTTCCAACCGATCGAAAAGACGATCGAGGAGACTGCCTCCTTTTTAAACTGATTCTGCTATACAACTACGGCTAAAAATACCAGTCCACCCCGCTAGTCATTGCAAAATAGCGATAGTTTAGATTTCTCAAGGGCCAAGTTCCCAATCTCACTCCAAGATTTGCCGAAAGTTTTCTCGAAAAGCGGTACTCAAGATCGCATTCCCCCGCGTAGATAAATCCATTACGGCGCCCCTCTTGTCTATAGGTCACATAGGCAGTATAAGGAAAAACCCGAATGTCGAGATATTTGGTATCATAGATAAATGCGACTCCTAGGCGGTTTTCGAAAAAGTTGAAAGGATCAAAGTACCCGGTCCCACCGAAGATCCCCGGAACGACAAAAGGACCGACGATTTGATCGGCAAAATCCCAAAAGCGGAAGCGGTAATTGACAAGCAAGTACCAATTCGGACAGCGAAATAGCGTATAATCAACCCAAGCGTCAAAACGGTTAGAATGGTTGCTGTCCGTATAGTAAGTATAGGCGTATTCGCCTCCGACTGTCCACCAACCTGAAAGGACATTTACATAGCTGATCAGGTTTTCCCATGTTCTAATCTCGAAGAAAATAGCAGCTGCTGTTGGAAAGAAAATATCATAAGTTGAAGATAGATAGAAGCTCCCAGTGTCTGTACGGTAGTTTGCAAATGCTCGCCCAAGAAGATATTCGTCTTGGTTTGCATAAGCATATCCAACACCGGCACCAAAATCGAAGTGAGGAGTCCAGAATTTTGTAACCTCCAAATATCCTGCATCGGCACGCTGGACCAGATCTACATCGAGATCTACAGCTACAGGCTGCTCAGCGTAGGCATGACGATACGATAAACCGATCCTGTAATCTTTAAAATATCCATAAAGGTCTGCGTAATAATCTTCTGTAATTATGTGGTCAGAATCCCTATAGAGGGCATAATCAAATCCAAAATTCGGTCCGAGCGCTATTTCCCAGCACAAATCATTCACCTCTTGAATTTGGCTAGAGTTAGTTACCGGAGTTGTGGCAACCATCTGATAAGCAGCTACTTGATCACCTCTTGCAAGGTTTGTCCAAGCAAGTCCGGTCCTGGCATCAAAATTTTCTTCATCAATAGCCAGCGCTGTACAAAATGCGCATGTGCTGGCAGGAATGTTCCGTTTCCATCTTAGAATCATGCCTTTTACAACCCATGCATCGACATTGGAGGGATCCTTGCAAAGAATTGAATTCAGTACCCATAACGCTTCGCTATAGTATCCCATTAACCCAAGTCCTCTAGCCAGGATCAAACGAGCATATGCATCAGATGGATCACAACGTAGGACTTCATAGAGTTCCAACATTGCCCAATGGAAACTTCTTTGATTCAGCAAGGCGTTTGCCCATTTGACTTTCTCACCTAAAAATTTCTCTTGTTCAGCGCGTCTCTCTTCGGGAATTTTTTCTTTCGCCTCTCTAATCCCTTTTCTTAGTTGGACAATTTTCGTCTCCTGGTAGGGGAATTCAGCGTCGGTTAGCATCAATAACATTTCAGCCATAACATATTCCTGCTCATTTGTATAAGCAAGAGCAAGGCCGTACCGGACCCAAAAGATTTCCTCAGGCGTAAGGATGTATTTTTTTTCTAAAAGATCGTGATAAATCTCGATCGCCTCTTTAGATCGATCGGTATAGGTCAACACATTAGCTTTAATGATGCGGGCCTCAATATTTGTTGGTTCTACAGCTAAGACCCGATCAATGTAAATTTCGGCGCGTTCTTGATCACCCCTCTCTCCTCTCCAAGAATGGAATCTAGCAATGAGAATAAGCGCCTGTTTGTTCTTCGGACTGATCCCCAGAATCTTATCCAATTGTGTAATGGCAGAGTCATATCGATCCTGGTTTCCTAGAAAAGCGGCCATTTCGATGCGCTGCTTGATCGTCAGATCTCTTGAGGGATGAGAAAAGGCTGTTTCATAAGCATCAGCTGCTAAATCTCTCTTTTGATGAATCGCATAGCAATCGCCCAACTCTTTGTAAAAAGATGCCAGCTCATCGAGCCTTCTTTCCCTTTTAGCTTTTTGGATCTCCCTTAAATAATGTGAACATAAGATTTCTTCTTCTCTGACCTCTTTAGGATCCGGGGCGGGGGTTGTCTTAAGAGCAAATAGCTTTTCCTCAAGCATTTCTACTCTTCTGATTTGAGAAGAGGTTCGTGGCTGTAGATTTTGCATAGCACTCTCGGCCCTAGAGATTTGACCGTTCGCAATGTAGGCTGCAGAGAGTCCATAGCGCGCATCGAATTGCTGTTCAACCGTTAAATCTTTTTCATTTAAAATTTCATGAAAAAGCATGATCGATTCTTTTTCGCGTTCTGAATCGAGCATAATGTAGGCTTTTATCAAACGAGCATTGACGTTTTGTGGCTCCCTTTCCAAGACTAAATCGATATTTCTTTCGGCTTCATCCAGACTGGTCGACCAGGATTGAAATTGCGCCTTGAGTGTAAGGGCACGGAGATTTTCGGGTTCACGGCGGAGGATCTTGTTGAGCTCGGCTAATGCCTCTTTATAGTGCTCGGTCTTGCCCAAGTATTCCGCTATTTCTAAACGGGCATGGCTGTAAAGGGCATCGTAAGGGTACGATCTAGCCTTTTCATAAGCTTTCACAGCTTCTTCCTGATGTTCAGAAATGGCATAACAATCGCCCAATTGCTTATAGAGGTACCCCAACCGTCCTTTGTGGCCTTTCTCTTTAGCCTCCTGAATTTCGGTAAGCAACGGATCACATTCCGTCTCAATCAATTTATGATCCGGAAAACTAGGCTCCTTCCTTTTCTTATGGAGTTCCTCAACCTGATCCTCGTATTGCCTCAAAAGAAGGCTTGCACTCTGATTGTCGGGTTCATTTTGAAGAATTTTTCTTAGTTCAGCTTTTGCAAATTTAACCGCACCGAGATCCATCAGTGATTCGGCAATTTCCATCCGTTCTTGAGCGGTGAGCGCCTCGTATGGGAAAGATAGAGCCTTAATATAAGCTCTCTGAGCCATTTCTTTATTATTGTGACTCGTGTAGCAATCTCCCAAAAGTTTATATTGGCGACCTAATGTACGGCGCTCGCCTCTCTCGACAACCTTTTCGATGTGTTCTTCTATGTTGGTGCAATTTGAGTTTGAACCTAGAAGACCAAACGTAAAAAAAGTCGTGATAATCGAACAAGCTATTCTAAGTTTATTCATTGAGAGAAGACTCCGTGAACATTTGCTGGTAAATTGAGGTTTTTGAATAACCTCTCAAGTGTAAAATAACTTTTTTTAAACCGACTCTCGTAAGGCGGGATGCTATTCCATTTTTCCCAAGTGTAAAGCGGCATGCTCTCGATCGAAATAAAGCCTTGGTCATTTTTCGGTAGAGACTCGATCTCCCCTTCACTATCGATCGAAACGGCTACTATTCCAATTCCCGGAGTTCGAATGCTTAATGATCTAAAGGGATCCCAACCCGGAACCAATTTTAACAATACCTCCCTTCGCGGAGGATCTGTGACAAATAGCAACATCCAAGGTATCCTGATCTCAATCATTCCATTCTCTTTATCGTAATGCCAGGCAGCTAAATGGTTAAAATCGGATTTTGTATAATCGGCCGTACCATACCTAAGTTCGCTCATATTGGTATACATTTCTTGGTAAATCGTTCCGTCTCGGCCAATATGGTAGGGTTGCGTAGGAATCAGAATCTCTTCAAAAGGAGCTTGAAAATCTATGCCCGAGAGCTCTTCGTATTTCCTTGTCAACGTTCTTCCCCCTAAAAGTGGGTGAGCGCTTTGCCATTCATGCGGATTGTAGTTTTTTGCAATCAATAGACGGGCTGGCTGATTCTCTTCTAGTTCAACAAGAAAATTCGCACCGGCCTCTAAATTTAAACCGCTCTCTGGAAGGAGATGAGAGCCAAATTTACCGGGATAGGTAGAGAGTGCGATAGAGTAATGATGTCCATCCCATCCTGCTTCTTCGAAAGGTTCAACATCTAAACGCACATAAAGAAAGGCAAAATCAGATGTTGTATAAATCCGTTTTAAATCTCCTGGTTTGCGACGGGTAAAGAATCGAGAAGAAGCCATCCTTTTCGCTCTCCTCCACTGCCTTTTCTCTCCGCTAAGCAAAGGAGTTGGTTGCAGGGGAATATAGGTTTCAACGCCATAATTTGATGCTGCATCAATAACATTGAACCACAAACGCCTGGTAACGGGTTCTTGAAAGTCGAAGATAACGACCGAAGGATGCCACCACTCATCTTGAAATTCGAAGACAATTGCCCCCGCATATTTTGTGTCGAACAGATTATTTGTCCACCTCTCAAGAATCTCCGCTTGCTCCTCTTCCGTGTAACCGCCTTGATTAATGGAATTAATTGTACTGTAGACCGAATACCAGCTTGTCGATACCCCATACTCTCCCATTACCAAGGGAAAATTTTTATGGTAATCTTTTAATTCAACAACGTGTCCGTAAAATGGATTCGGCCCTTCTTCGTCTTCAGCAATTTGATATTTCCAATCCGCCCACATGAAATCGGGCCAATGCGGATAGCTATGGTAACAGGCAAATAATCCTGCAGGAAATAAAGAGGTTGTACAAAAGCGCTGAATATCTAGTTCTACGACATCATTTTCAAAACTAAACCTTTGAAAAGGAAACTTCGGTATACCATAGAGCTCCTCCCAAGCATGTTGCTCTTCAAAACTTGCTGCTGAGGGGTGTTCCATCGGGTCGAGTTGGGGAGCATTAACAACGCTCAGCGGGCATTGAGAATTGTAATGGGTCATTTGGTAATAAGCTGTAAAATCGCACATTCTTGCAAACCAAGCTTCAGTCGGATTACCTTTTTCCATACCTATATACTGACCGGCAAAAGAGGTTTCTTCCGGATTTGCTTCATTCGTTTCCAACGCGATATATGTCTCAAGTTCTTTTCCGAGAGCAATTCCGACAACATAGGGCGAGACGTCTGCGGTGAAGATTCCTCCTGTACTCCCTCTTCGTCTTTTAACGACATTGCCCTGCCCGTGGATTGCATCTACGGCATCCATGATCTCCTGCATGAATTCTTTTTCCCATTCAGGATCATACAAGTCAAAGGCTTCCTCGATCGCTTGAAAACGATGATCGCGAACATGAAGCCAGACTTCCTGAAGAAGCCATAGTTTTTTTTCTGATCGTTCATTATGCGCTTTCAACGCATGATAAAAAGCTGGTGCAGCAAGAGTATATAGCCGCACGACATTGCAGTTCATATCAGCGATTTTCGTGAGCCATTCCTCGTAAAAGTGGTACTCTCTTGGGGGATCCGATACATAGTAGCCGGGAGGAGTCGCTGTTAAGTTAAGGCCTTTGAGAAATACCGGCTTCCAAGTCTCTCCTTCCTTGACTTCGATAAAATCTTTCTGAGTGCGGAAATTCATAAGAGTTTGGTCAGGCTTTTCGTAAACCCCAAATCCAAGAGGCATCTCGGGATCATATTCAGGCAATCCATAAAGAGCTTTAAATCTTTCGATGGCTCTATTTCTATCCATGTTACGCTCGATCATGTAGCGAAATGTTTCGGCAGCCTTCATGTTTTCGCCCGCTTCATAGTAAGCTTCACCCAGAAGCAAGCGATAAGCCCCCCTTCTGGGGTTTTGCTCCACTAGGTTTTCGTATATCGGGATGGCTTGATCGTAGCGTCTTAGGGCAAGTAAGGTATCTGCTAATCCTAATTGAACATCAACATTTCTAGGGTATAGTTCATAAAGCCTTCTGAAAACTTTTTCCGCTTCGAGTCTTCTCTGTGTCCTCAGCAGGGACATAGCAAATATATAATTCGCTTCTAATCTATCAGGATTTTCCCTTGCAATCGGACGGAGAATTTCAGCAGCTTGTTCGAAATTCTCGTCTAAGTAAAATAGTGTCGCAATATTCTCAGGATTAGTTGGCGGGGGGGGAAGCTGCCTTAAAAAAAGAAAGACCAAGACTACCACTGCAACAAACGATAAAATTGTTAGGATTTGAATAAGTCTGTAAAAAGCCTCTCGAAAATTCATTTTTTTCCTTCTGAGAATACATGCCTTTCCGAATGCTCGCGATAATGGCGATGCTTAGTAAAAAACCTAAAAAAACCAACGACTCTCCACCAAACACTCAGTTGCCGGTAGCCAAAATTTTCTAAAAGGGTTAAACCAACCAGCTGAAGGACATCTCTCACTCGTACATACTTTCTAAAAACGACTTGTTCCATTCCCAGAGAGAGAAAGGTCAACAAAGTGCTGAATCCCCATGCGATTAAAATCCACATCCAGAGGAAATGGTAATTCAAAACCCCCATCAAGGCGGTAAAAATGATATAGAGGTAAGCAAAGGCCTCTATTAGGGGACCTACAGCCTCACCAAGAAGCAAATAAGGGATGTACAAAAAACCAACACGGGCGTATTTCGGGTAAAATGTCATATACTTGTACTTCCAAAAGACATCGATAACCGAACAGTACCAACGTTTCCGCTGCAAGGAGAGATCTTTATAGCCCCTGGGAACCTCAGTCCAGATTACCGCATCGGGTACATACTCCATATTGTATTTGCTTTTTAGCTCGTGCATCTTTCCGTGAAGGCGGATAGTAAGATCGATATCTGCAGCGGGAACATTGTAGCGATAGCCTCCCGTATCTAGAACGGCCCGTTTCTCATGTAAACCGAAGGCGCCGCACAATACGAACGGACCGCCAAGAGCATTCCATCCAAGCCTTCCAAAGAAAAAGCCCCGCAAATATTCAAGAAGCTGCATTTTTGTGAGATAAGTCGAGGGGAGGCGAATTTCTTTGATCAGCCCATTTTCGACTCTGCATCCATTACCGACTCTAAGCGCCCCCCCTACTCCAATCGTATGATGGCGTGTCAAAAAGACTCGAGCCAATTTACGAAGGGTATCGGGTTCAACAAGAGCATCGGCATCAGTAGCCAAGTAATAGGGATCTGAGCAGACATTCAAGCCGGCGTTAACCGCATCCTCCTGATTTCCCCGCTCTTTATCGACGACGATAAAATTAGGATGTGCTTTAGAGCGATAAACGGCACGAACCGGCTCGGTCTTAATCCTTGCAGGGATTGCCGGAGGAATGCGCATTAGGCCGTACCGCTCTTTTAGCACCTCCATCGTCTCATCTTCCGAGCCGTCATTCACAACAATCAATGTGTAGTGCGGATAGTCGAGATTAAATATCGAGGCGATCGCTTCGTGAATGATCTTGTGTTCGTTGAAGGCGGGGATGATAATCGAAATCGGTGGAAGATCATCTTGCGTCATAAGCTGATCGACATCGGGCGAACCGATCTCTTTTAACCGCCTAAAAATAACCGGAAAACCTAACAGTAAAATAAAAGCGTAAAAGCCGTTTAAAAGTAAAAAGTAAGTCAAGAGGGATGCATCTATCCATAAGTAGGGCGTATGTGTTGTGATCATGAATTTCTATTCTCCCTCGACGCTTAATACATAATGTGCTGCTTCATAAGCATATAAGTCGGTATCAGGCTGCAATCCTTTTAAAATTTCAATCCCTTCGCTTCCAAGCCTTTTTAAGGCTAACGCAGAGTTCATTCTCACCCACCAGGTTTGATCTTTTAGAAGCGTTTCAAGTGCACTGGCCGACTCTTTTGCTTCCTGATAGCCAAGGGAGCGTGCCGCAAGGGCGCGCACCTCCCATTCAGGGTCTTGGAGCAAAGGGATTAAAAGTCGGGCGGATCTAGGATTTTTATAGTGGCCTAAAGCCTTTATCGCACCGATCCGTAAATTTTTATGCTCAGCATGCAGATCCTTTTCGATTAAGGAAACGATGTGATCGTTCATCCTTTCCTTTGCTATTTCAATACAACTGAGCCGAGCGTAGGGATCGGTTTCGCTTTCCAATCGTTTTTCGACATAAAGAAATGTCTTCTCCCCCCCTTTCAATAGGGCCTCGCGCACAGGTTGGCGTAAAAAGCGCGAAGAACTGTTCATCACGTTGATTAACTCAAAAAGTGCATTATCCGTACCAATTTTGATTGCAGCATGTGCCGCTGTAAAGCGGACGACGGGAATCTTATGATTGAGCTGACGTAAGATGGCATTCTCATCTTTATGCTCTGAGTAATGAATAAAACAGCGCAAGGCTTTCAATTTGCTCGTCCAGTGGGGACGTTTAATCAGGTTGCGGGCTTGGGGGAGCAAATATTCTCGACAGATTTCTCTTTTGAGCAACCCCCACTGCGGATCCTTTTCTTCCTTATCCAGTTCGACGATCGCGGCCAAAACCGCAGATATATCTCTTAACCGTGATGGAAATTGTGAAAAAGCAAAGGGATGTTTTTTATTTACCAGGCCTAAAAAATAGGTCTTGGTTTCGTGAACCAACATCATGCTTCTCTTTCTTCTGCGCACAAGTAGCCACTGGAACAAGATAGCCGTAATTCCCACGATGGCAACAAGAGCCATTTCAATGATCAAAACCCATTTGATGATGGCGTAATAGGGGGTTAAAACAGGCGGTTCGATTGCAAGCAAAATCATATTTAGCCAAAAAACTGCAGTTGAACTCAACGTGTCACATTTTTTTTAAAATATGCAACTGGATTTTCAGCTGACCTTGCGCAAAAATGAAGGATTAGAGAGTGAGCGAGGCAAAGCGGGATCAAAAGAAAGTGGTCCAAATAACGAGGGAGGATTCAGGAAAAGATGAGCCGAATGATCCAAAAGAAGAAAACCGACAAAACGGCGCCGGCAGGAACGGTTACCACCCATGAAATGACGATGTCACGGATGGTGTTTAGGTTGATCGCGCCGATTCCGCGGGCGAAGCCCACCCCTAGAACGGCCCCGACAAGGACGTGGGTGGTCGAGATGGGCAGGCCGAGCTTGGAGGCGAGGATGATCGTGATCGTCGCACCGAACCCTGCAGCGAAGCCGCGAGAGGGGGTAAGTTCAGTGATTTTCCTCCCGACCGTTTCAATCACTCTCCATCCCCATGTGGCCAGCCCAATGACGATGCCGACACCGCCGATAAGAAGAAGCCAGACGGGAACGCTCTTGCCGACAATCGAGACCCCACGCAGAACGTTGATCACCGCCGAAAGGGGCCCGATCGCATTGGCAACGTCGTTAGAGCCATGCGCAAAAGCCATGAAGCATGCAATAATAATTTGCAGGTAGATAAAAACCCGCTCGACAAGGAGGTAATCATTATCGACTTCTGGAACTTCTATTTTTTCCGAAAGAGCCTCCACTTCTTGAAGGATATCATGGATCTTGTCTTGCATGACGCCAAGTGACGCCGCTTCGACGCGGAGCAGATTTTTCTGCGCTTTTTTAAGTCCAATCTCGACATCAAGATTATGCTGGCGCGCCGGTCTGCTAGACTCTTTAATTCTCCTCACAAGAAAAAAGGAGATCCCCCCGCACACAATACCGACGGTGGCTGCAATCAGAATCACCTCGAAGATGTTCAAATGGAGTTTGAGATTTGTGAGCCCGCCAAAGAGGATAATAATCGTAAGGACGAAGAAAATGACGAAGACGAGATAGGGGCTGAGTCGCTTTGCGGCGGAAATTGGATATTGATTGTAGAGAATCTTCCTCCGGATCACTGAGAAAATCAAATAGGAAAGCCCCCCGCCAAGCAGCGGTGAAATGACCCAGCTTGCCGCAATCGAACCAATTTTCCCCCAGAAAATCGATTCAACTCCTCCCAGCACAATACCAAACCCGAGAACCGCACCTACGATCGAATGGGTTGTTGAGACTGGCCATCCGAAATAGGAAGCGGTTTGCAGCCAAACCCCTGCAGCCAAGAGTGAGGCGAGCATTCCGTAGACATAATCAGCCATGTCATGGGAGAAAATTTGAGGATTGACGATTCCCGATTCGAGTGTTTCCGAGACCCTCCCTCCCAGGAAAAAGGCGCCGGCAAACTCGAAGATCGCAGCTATCAGTACTGCCTGCTTAAGGGTGAGCGCCCCCGAACCAACGGAGGTCCCGACCGCGTTGGCCACATCGTTAGCGCCAATATTCCACGCTACATAAAATCCGCATAACAAGGCGAGAATCAGAAGGATTAATGCGGAGGACATTGAGCTATTTAACCTCGAGTGTCATTCGGACTCGATTAGCGAGTTTTTCCGACTCGTCGGATAGAGAAGCGAGCTCCTGAATGACTTTCATCCACAAGAAAAAAGCCGGGCCCGATAATGTGTCGCAGTCTTGGAACATCTTTTTCAATAACGCACGCTGCACGATATCACATTCACGTTCTTTGAAGGCGACTTCATCGACCATCTTGCGCACTTTTTCCGCCTCTTTGCCTCCGAAAGAGCTCTCAAGGAGCTGCCCCATCTCTTTAATGATTTTGTAGACCCCTTCAAACGTTTCGAGGTTTTGCATCAAAAAGGAACGAAATTCTACCTCAAAGCTAGGTAAAATTTCAAGGTTTTTGAATGTCAGCAAAACGGCAGTGTCCTCCATCCGGTCGGCTATATTGTCTTGCAGGGCTAGGATTTCCAACAAGCTTGCACGGGCAATTGGGAGAAAGAGAGCGGTAGGCAGGTTGTTTCGGATTTCGTTTTTAGTCAGATCGGCTTCGTGCTCGAGCCTGCAAATTTCCTTGGAGATAGAGGCGACGAGTTCATAATCTTTTTTTCCAAGCGCGTCGAAAAGAGGAAGCATTTTCTTCACACAGATAGCCACCTTTTCCATGTGGGTTTGCAAAGGGGCAAAGGGCGAGCGGCCGAAAAGTCTTGCTAGAGTTTGCATAACATAAACGCTTTTTTACCATTTTTCCTGTGATAATAATCCATGCGGCCCATAATGTATAGCTCTATGCTTTTACAAGTACGAAATTTGACAACAAAGCTCAAGCTTAATGGGAAATGCCATACTGTGGTAGATCGATTATCGTTCGATCTCAAGGAGGGAGAAACGCTCGCGCTCGTAGGCGAATCGGGATGTGGAAAATCGCTGACCGCTTACTCTCTGCTCCGCATCCTCCCTGAGCCACCCGCCCTACCTCCCGAAGGGGAAGCGCTTTTCAAGGGTATCGATTTACTCACTCTTCCGGAATCGCGGATGCGCCGAATCCGCGGAAGGCAAATCGCGATGGTCTTCCAAGACCCTATGACAGCTTTAAATCCGGTTTACACGATTGGCGACCAACTACTTGAGACCGCCTCCGCCCATCTAAATGTAGAGAAAGAAGCAGCCGAAAAAATTGTTCTGAATGCGCTAGAGGATGTTCACCTTCCGAACCCGCGTGAATTGATGGAGGCCTATCCCCACCAACTCTCCGGGGGGATGCTTCAGCGGGCGATGATCGCGATGGCCCTCCTCTGCTCTCCCGACCTGCTGATCGCCGACGAGCCGACAACAGCACTCGATGTGACGATCCAAGCGCAAATCCTCGCCCTGCTCAAGGAACTGCAAGAAAAAAAGGGAATGGCAACCCTGATCATCACCCATGACATGGGCGTGGTTGCCGAATTGGCGGACGAAGTGATTGTCATGTACGCGGGGAAACAGATCGAAGAAGGATCTGCCCTTGATCTTTTTGACAACCCGGCGCACCCCTATACCCAGGGACTTTTCGCTGCCCGTCCAGATCAGGGAATACGCGCACGAACCTTACCGACAATCGAAGGATCGGTTCCACGCGTTGAAGACCTGCCGAAAGGGTGCCCCTTCCACCCTCGCTGCCAATATGCGATGGATGTCTGCCGCGCACATAAGGCGGAATCCTTTTCTCTTCGTGAAAAAGGGCATAGGACATGGTGTTGGTTGTACGACAAAGAATTAAAGTGGAAGCTTGCTGATGAAGAAGCTTTTGAAAGTTAGTGATTTAAAAAAGTATTTTCCGGTCAGGCGCGGAATATTTCGCCGTCGCATCGGCGAAGTGAAGGCGGTAGACGGTGTTTCTTTTTCGATTGATGAAGGAGAAGTTGTCGGATTGGTCGGCGAGTCCGGATCAGGAAAGAGCACCCTCGGGCGGGCAGTGATCCGCCTGATTGAGCCTACCTATGGAGAGATCGAGTTTTTAGGCGAGGATTTTAGAGCTGCTTCCCCCCTAGAGCTGCGCCGCTTGCGTTCAAAAGTACAAATGGTCTTCCAGGATCCTCTCGCCTCGCTCAATCCCCGTAAGACCGTTCTTGATAATGTTGGGGAGCCGCTTCTTTTTCACAAAAGAGTCGCTTCCCGTCAGGAGCAGGTTGAGGAAGTGAAAAAGATCCTTGGGAAGATCGGCATCTCCCCTTCGACTCTTGACCACTATCCCCATCAGTTTTCGGGGGGGCAGCAGCAACGCCTCTCGATAGGAAGAGCGATCGGGCTTCATCCCAAATTAGTCATCTGCGATGAGGCGGTCTCCGCCCTCGACCTTTCGGTGCAAGCACAGATTCTCAATCTGCTGCAAGATCTCAAAGAGAAGCTAAACTTGAGTTATCTTTTTATCTCGCACGACCTTTCGGTCGTCCGTCATTTTTGCGACCGCATTCTTGTGATGTACCGGGGAAAGGTTATCGAAGAGGGGTCTACTGAGGAGATTTTCGAGCAACCGAAAGAGCCCTATACCAAACTGCTCCTCGCATCCGCTCCCAAAAAGCACCCGCGGGAAAGCAAGCAGCCCCTCAATTTTTAATCAATTTCTTAAAAATTATAGAATCAAAAAGAAGCTTACTGCCAATCCCTTCAAATTTGGAGACCCGGTAGAAGGAGACTATAGCAGAATCAGTTGAAAACAAGGGGATTTTAGACGAAGAAGGGACAAAAAAAGGTTCGGTGCTTTTCGACAACCCTTTGTTCGCTTTTTGGCTACATCTCTGTTTTAACGGATAGTAGGGTAGAGAGGCGGTCGAAATCGTCAAGACTGTAATAGTGGAGCGTGATCTTGCCGCCGCGCCGTGAGGGAGCGATTTCGACTTTGGTGCCAAAATGCTCCTTGAGCCGCTCTTCGATCTCTTCAATAAAAGAATCGCGCGCTGAAGCGGATTCCTTCTTCTTCTTTTTAGGGATGAGGCGGCGGCTCTCTTTTTCGGCATCCCGCACCGTGAGCTGATTCTGCCGAATCATTTTCGTCAACTTGCCCTGAAGTTCCGCGCTATCTAGGGCAAGGATTGCTTTGGCATGTCCCGTGGAGATCTCTCCCTTGGATAACGCCTCCTGGATCGATTGGGGAAGGCCTAGCAGGCGCAAATAATTGGCAACCGTGGAGCGTTTCTTGCCCACTTTTTCAGCGACCTCTTCCTGTGTCATCCTGAAGACGGAAATCAATTTCTGGAAAGCTTCGGCCATCTCGATAGGATCGAGGTTGACCCTTTGGACGTTTTCAATCAATGTCGACTTCGCTGCATGTTCATCGTCAGAATCGCGCACAAGGACCGAAAGTTTCTCAAAACCCGCTTTCTTCGCAGCGCGCCATCGCCGCTCTCCTGCGATCAACTCGTAATAGAGCACTTTGCCGCCGCTCGTAATTTTTCTGACGACAGGAGGATGGATCAATCCAACGGCGCGAATGGAGGCGGCGAGTTCCTCAAGCTCTTCAGCTGAAAAATGGCGCCTTGGCTGGAAGGGGCTGACCCTGACAGATTCCCACTCAACTATCTCAATTATCTCTTTCACGAGTTCTTATCCTTTTTAAGCCTTGAAAGATCTCTTCATCGTTTATGCAATCAACGTGGGTTGGATGGTAAAACGTCTCCGCTTTGAGGCTTAAAGGTCGCCATTCGATTGGATTTGTCTCCCCATAAAGCACAACAGCCGGCTTACCGAGGGCCGCACCCAGATGGGCAATCCCTCCGTCTCCCACAAAGTACATATCAGCTGCCTCAAGAAATAGCATAAACTCTTCAAAATTTCGAGGAAAATGCACAACATACGGCGTCTTTAAGCGTGCGGCTATCTGCCAGGCGCGCACACGATCCTGAGCCTCTCCGATAATTACGACACCGATCGGGTTCTCTTCATGCAAACGGTTGAGAAGACGGGAATACCTAATGGAATTGAAACGGTTAGTCGTTCGGGTCGTCGTCGCACTTGCCAGGACAACAGGATAGGGAAGCTTTAACCTCTTTTCAAACTGAGGGAGTTGTAAAGTCGGAAAGAATTCTTGGGGAATCTCGTCGATTTGGGGAGCCGCCATCTTGAGTGCCTTTAGAGCCTGATGCTTCACTTTCATCACAGTGGGGTCGTAAGGGAGCGGCCGGTTTACTAACCGGCTGTGCCAGCTTGAATCAACATAAGCTACCCGCTCCTTCGCTTTTAACCAATGTAGAAAGAGATTCATCAGTTTCATCGGAGAAGTCTTCGCGGATAAAGCCAAGTCGAACCTTCCACGAAAAGGGCTAGCAGTACGCCAAGCGCCAAGATATTTGTTCCCTTTTGAAGGAAAGACGACAACCTCTTCGACAGGAGGAAGATAGGGAATTAAGGGAGCATTTCGACGATCTACGAAGAGGGTAATGTGCGAGCCGGGTTCGCAAATCTGAAAATAGCGAACGAGGGGGAAAGCGCACAAAAGATCGCCGAGCCCATTTCTTCTTATGATTGCGATTTTTTTCATAGGTTGTATAATAAAACCCAGTAATTATGGAAGAGCACACATTTCTTAATTTTCTCAGTAAACATTGGTCTAAGCTGTTGCTAGGTTTTTTAGCAATTGCATCTATTGCGGCTTGGGGAGAGAGATTTCTCTCTTCAAACAAATCGCAATCAAATCAAGATTTCATTCTTGCCAACCAGATCTTTGAGAGGTTCAGAAGCGGGGAAACGCTGCCTGTCGAATCGATTGAAGCTACCGAAATGATTTTAAAGCGCCATCCCGAACTCCATCCTAAGTACGATACCATGCTCGCAATGACCTATCTGGCGCAGCGCAATCCCAAAGGACTTTTTTATGCCAAGGCGCCCCTCGAGCATTCTGCGCAGCAAATTTCCCCCTTTCACAAGTCTTACGCAAAGACCTCTCTTTTGATTGCCGAAAAAAAGTATCAGGAGGCCTATAACACGGCGCAAGACCTCCATAGGGAACTCAAGAATAATCAAGCCTATTCTACCCTGAGCGCATTGAATTTGCTCCGCCTCATAAGCCTCGAGAAAGAAATCGGGGTCCGTTCGGAAGCGTGGGAAGAACTCAAAGCTCATCCTACATACCCTACGATCAGCTCTCTTTTTCGGGAAGGAGCCCTTTCTTTAGAGGATTGGTATGCACTTCGCTTGAAGAATTAGGGGGTGCCCCTAAAAAATGATGCGAAAAAAGATTTAAGAAGCCACCATTTAAAGTTTAGGGATACGCCCTAGGAATAAACCGTTATTTACGATAATTTGAATCCGTAAAGTTTGACCTGTTGTTAAGCGGGTTGCAACACCTGATCAAGGTGGATGGAAAGAGCAAAAAAGGAGGTGAAGCATCGGCTAATGCTCAAAGCCACAAAGATCGGGTCTGGAATGAGTAAGAAATAGGAGCCTGTTAAAGCGGAATCCGGCTTTGATGGGATTTGGGAAATGAACGCCATGTGCGTGTTTTTTGCCCTGAAGAAGCAACGAATAGCCTCCTCTATTTTCGACGAATGAGGATTGATATAACTAATTCACAGTCGCTTCTGCATGGCAAAAAACGCGCGCATGGCGTGAAATTAGGAGTTAAATAAAACCTTGAGTACACCAACAAACCTACTCACTTTAGAGGTAGGCGGTGGGTATGAGGTCTTTGAATCTGCAACATCCGAAGATAATCATGAAGCAGTGCCTTTAGGGCATGAAAAAGATGCATCGGAGGAAGTCGTTGTGATCCGTGGGACTCTTACGGTATCGCCCTAACCAAAAAAAGCCCTCGTCCTTGGACGAGGGCTTTTTGTTATTGAGACTCTTTATAGCAGGTCAAAATGTAAATTTTTCAGCTGATTCTGCTATAACCCTGCTGCCACGAGTTTCTTCATCTAATTCTTTTAAAAATTTTTTTTGCTTATCCGAAAGCCTGCTCGATCTCGCCATATTCATCGTTAAAAAATCATTCATGATCGATTTCACCAAAAAAATGGGCATCTTCCGAATAGACTCATCCAGCTGAGGGACATCTTCCGATCCGATAGCATAGATAGCATAGTTTCCGTTGCTTTCTCTGTACAAGACCGGAATGGCCTTGTTTACAACCTCGATGATTACCGTTTGCTCAACACCTCCATCCTTGGCAGGGATAGAGATGGATTTATCACTCACGCTTTGAGTCAGTTTCACCGCATGTGATAATGCTGAATAGCTCGTATCGGAGAAGTTAAAGCCTAGGACGTTATTCAAAATATCCTGGGGATCAAATGGGGCGAAATTTGCTGTAAGATATTCTTCAGAAACACAGAGAAAAGTTGGGGCTTTTGCGAAATGTGTAGCAAATAGATATCGGAAGATTGATTCAGGTTGTTCTTTGATGATATCAAGACATTTCTTACGCCGAGCTGTTGCGATTTCTTCTTTATCCTTGAGGCAAAAAGTCTTGTGTTGCTCCCAATCGAGCAGCTGGCATTCACGCGAACAATAAAAAATCGAAAAGCACCTTCCGCAAGATGCAGGTTTTTTTTGGGTGTCTATGCAAACAGGACAGACATGGTCTATTGACTGCAATGACGACAAGGACATAAACTTCCTTATTGTGTATGATTAAAATTCTTAACATTTTAGCGCTATAGATGATAAGTGTCACGATCTTAATAAAAAATGGAGAACGCCGTTTAGAAGAGGTGTTGGAGGCTCTACGGAGATTCAATGAGGTCATACTCTATGATACGGGTTCGACCGATCGTACGCTCGCTATCGCCGAAAAGTTCCCGAATGTCACGATTTATTGCGAAGCATTCAATGGGTTCGGACCAGCCCATAACGCAGCGGCAGCAAGGGCGAAGAATCCCTGGATTTTATCGATAGATGCCGATGAAGTGCTTTCTGCCGAGCTTGTAAAAGAAATACTAGAAACATCTCTACGTCCAGGAACAGTCTACGCGCTCCCCTTCCACAATTATTTCAACGGAAAGCTGATCAAATGTTGTGGATGGTATCCCGAGTCGCATGTACGCCTCTACAACAAAACCGAAACGGCCTTTTCCGATGCAATGGTCCATGAGGGGGTGATCAAAAATGGTTTTCGAGAAGTTGCTTTCCAAAATCCCATCCTGCACTATTCGTATGATTCAATTACCGACTTCCTGACTAAAATGGAGCGCTATTCGAGCCTTTTCGCTCAGCAGTACCGAAACAAAAGGAAATCCTCTCCTCTCATTGCTTTCAATCATGGAGCCGCCGCTTTTTTAAAAAGCTTCATTTTAAAAAGAGGATTTTTAGGAGGATTTGAAGGCTTTTTGATCTCCGCCTATAATGGGCACACCGCATTTTACAAATATCTCAAGCTCTATCAGGAAAACAGGCGCCCATGCTACTAGCCTTCATGTACCATCGAGTTGGTTTTGGGAAGCACGCAAACACGGAAGAGATGCTCCGCTCCCATTTCATCTTTCTCAAAGAGCACTTTCCGATCGTACTTCCGGGAGATCCTCTTCAAAAGAGGAAACTCTCCGTTTGCCTAACTTTCGACGACGCCTCCTTTGACTTTTACCATTTTGTCTTTCCTCTACTTAAAGAGTTAAATATAAGAGCATTGCTTGGAATTCCTGCCCGCTATATCCTCGATTCGACGACGCTATCCGCGGAGGAACGGCTTAGCGTTCCCTATACTTTGGCGATGCAGGATGGCTTTTTTGACCAAAAGGCTCCCTTTTGCACATGGGAAGAGCTCAATGAAATGGTTCAATCGGGTCTTGTCGAGGCTGCTTCCCACTCTTTCATGCACTGCAATCTTACTTTTGATTTTGTCGATCTCAACCGCGAAGTCGTCGTCTCTAAGCAAATCATTGAGAGCAACCTCTTGCAGCCTGTCAGCTCATTTATTTATCCTTTCGGCAAGATGAACCTCAGCTTGCACGAGTACGTCTCTCAGCACTACCCTTACGCCTTTAGGATCGGCTCTTCACTAAACCGGGGGTGGGGAAAGGGCAAGAAGCCGATCAGCCGCGTCATCGGCGACCATATGAAAGGCCGTGCCTCGTTGCTCTCATACATGAATCTCGCCAAATACGCCCTAAAAGCGCTCGTTACTTAACTCACCGGACGGTTATTACACAGGGCTTGAATGGCTCTCTTTGCAAAAGACCCCTCCTGATAAAAAGAGGCGATTTGTATTAATTCTGCAGCATACATCTCTTTTAGCTTTTTAACTCACCTTACGCAAAAATGAAGGATTAGAGAGTGAGCGAGGCAAAGCCAGATCAAAACAAAGTGGTCCGAACGAGGAGGGCATAGCCTTGCGCTATGTACGACGAGAGAGGATTGATCTGGCAAAGTCGCAGCCACTCTCTAATCCTTCATTTTGGTTGTGTCCAGAAAATTGTGCAAAAACTTTAGGCGTATGAAAATCTCCTATTGTTTTAAGCGGCGTTTTCTATCGCCTCAAGTTTGAGTTTTTTCTCTTCTTTGTAAAAATCCATATTCACATAACGCTTATCTTCA
>JAFIGI010000065.1 GCA_020831465.1 Chlamydiales bacterium | reverse complement strand
GCTTCTTTTTTACGACTCGCTGTCCAGCGTTTAGGGACTCTTCTGATTTCTTCTGATTTCGTATTCGGTGCCATACAATCTCCTTGTTCACGGCGATTAGTTTAGCGCAAACCCGTGTCTCGATCAATTGGTGGCAGTATAGTTGTTTGAGTCTCGGAGTTTATCGATCGCACTTTCTCTAGCCTCTCCAGAAGCAAAATAAAGGAGTTGTGGCTCCTCATTATCCTTCTTAAAAGCGAGCCAGAAAAGTTGGAGGCCATTTTCAGTTTCGATGACGCCGTAGTTGTGTTCATTGGCTTTCAGCTCGCTTGCGGCTTGCTGAGCTGGCAGTAGAAGCATTTTGTTTTGATTAGCATTAATCCATTCGGAGTTGAATTGTCCACTAGATACAGGTTTCCCGACATCATTCCAAGTCGAGCCCTTGTATGCAGAAAGTTCTAGTAGGGACTTAAATGGCCTACATTGCAAGCCTCTTGGACTACGTCCAATCAGGATATGCCATGTAACGACCCTCATTTTTAATTGAGCGGTATAGCATGAGTAAAGCTCTGTAAGGATCTTTTCAAGCTGATTAAGCCGAATTGTAGCTCTAAAGAAATCTTCTACAACTTTCGGATCCCAATATTCGGCGAGCCAATTTTGAATGTATTCGTTGCGCGCATCTTCTGTTTTGAAATATCGGTAATGTGTTTGTGAATCTCGGTATTTAAGCGCGTATACACTCGGATTTGTAAAATCAAGAGTTGTTAGCTGTTTGTCTTCTAACGGCTTTTCTTTCAGCTCTGTAAGGTCGAATTGATCTTCGACATATTCATCAGGCCATGTTTTTTCTTCTTTCAATTCAGCTTTCGCGTCTTTGAGTCCCTGGTCTCTTGCGAATTTCTGCGCCTCATCAAGGGTATCGAAACAAATAGGTCTTGGTAATTCGCCAAGGGGATGAATGTAGAGGATAAAAAGTTTAACTTCTGCGCCATTTTTCGTTACAGTGATTGCATTGTCGAGAGCCCATGAAGAGCCTTTAGGCAAGTATTCAGGCTTCTCTTCTAATTCTTCGAATTTCCTTCGAACTTCATTGTGATCGATGAGTCCAGTTGTTATTCTCTCTCTGAATTCTGGGGTTTTCGAGTAAAAGATCTGAGAGCCGCCTTTCTCTACCCCTCGATTTATTTTGCAAGGATATGCGGATGTGCCTTCAGTGATTTTTAGTGGGTCAAAGAGGCGATAGTGACCGCTTGCAATGGGGGAGGTATTTTCTATCTCATTCAATTTTATCCGATCAACCTTTGTACGAAGATAGCTAAGAGTGTACTGATTCGATTGATTAAAGCGTGCCTCTCCGTCCTCATAACCAAGTTTCTTGAGTTGAGCGTGGAGGTCTTCCTGAGTTTTATAAGCGTAAAATCCAATGCTTCCATCCTCATTTTTCACGACGCAACCCCAAACGGCCGGCACTTCCGGATTATCCGGAGTTGCTAGTTGCGGTTTCTCAGCTATCGCAGGAAATTTCCAATAAGAGCGCGGTTCGAGTTTCGACAAGACGTCCTCACTATTTACCCATTTACTAAGATCCTCTTGGTTGATCTCTTTTTGTGTAAACTGCTTGTTGTAATAGCTGCGGGTCAGTGAGGAGATCAGGACTGTATCGATCAGAAGCAATCCGGTTCCGGCTGCTAGCCCGATATGGATGTACTTCTCTCCAACCAATGAGGTAAGAGAGCTCGTGATCGAGTTTAGGGGACCCAAATTCACGCCGTTCATCGACAAAACGGCAAGAACACCGCCCACAACGGCAATTGTCGCGATAGCAGTCGTAATAAGGAGCGTTCCCTCTTTAAGATTGTGGTACGCTTCTGAATGTTTGATCGAAAAGCAACAACCTGGATTAAATTGGGCATGAGCAGGCTGGGCCATAAATATGTACCTCTCGGTTTAAATTGTCTGTAAAGATTGAAATATTAGCATAGTTTTTGTTAAAAAATCATGAAGAAATTCAATTAAAATAAAAAATAATATGAAATAAGTTTTTTTAATTAGCGATATTTAGGACAAGTTTTCCCCGGGTGTGGCCGCCTCTGCTTGCGCGCAAGGCAGTTTCAACCTCGTCAAAAGAATACTCTTGAATGGGGGGTGGGGAGAGCTTGCCTTCATCAAAAAGGCTTGCGATTTTTTTCAGCTGCTTTCCATCGGGACGGACAAAGACAAATTCTGTTTCTAACTCTCTTTGGGAAGCGAGCTCTTGGTCGATGGTGCCTGCGATTGTGATCAGCCTCCCTCCGATTTTGGCTGCTGCGTAACTGGCGAGAAGAGTGCTTCCCCCTACGGTATCAAAGACGACATCGGCGCCTTTAGGATGTTTTTTCCGGAAAAGATCGATAAAGGGGGCTTTTTTGTAGTCAATTGCTTCATCAGCGCCGAGCATGGCTACATAGTCGAAATTTGATGCACCGGCTGTTGTGATCACATAAGCTTGAGCGAGTTTAGCAAATTGGATGGCAAAGCCACCGACACCTCCGGCGCCGGCATGGATCAGGATCTTCTCTTTTGCCTTCAGATGCGCTGCCTCGAAGAGTGTTTGCCAAGCCGTCAGGCTGCTTAAAGGGATAACCGCCGCTTGGGCGAAGCTTAGGGATTTGGGTTTCAAGACGACGTTTTTTGCATCGAGGCAGATATATTCTGCATAGGAGCCGTCATGGATGATCTTTTTTCGGCAATAAGCAAAAACAGGGTCGCCCTCCGAGAATCCGCTGACATCTTTTCCGACGGCTGAAACGATGCCCGAGAGATCCCAACCGAGGATGATCGGGAATTGGTAGTCCATGCGGGTTTTCAGCATCCCTTCGGCAATTTTCCAATCGACGGGATTGACCCCAGCATATTTTACGGCGATTTGAAGTTCAAACGGTTTAGGGGAGGGGATAGAGACTTCTTCGATTTCAACTTTTTCGATTCCGCGGAAATGATGAATGAGGGCGGCTTTCATGGATTGCTGCATATAATGTCTCGGCAATTTGTTCCGACAAACGGGTTCTATTTTTTCGGATCAGCTCTCTTCCGCCCGGGGAGGCGAAGTCTGAAACAATTTTCCACATTTTGCATTTTTTGCCAAGTTGGCGGGAGGCATAAGCGACGCCATATCCTTCCATGTCGACAAGGTCCCATGTTTTGCCAAGATGGAAGCGATGGGTACGGTCGTGGATGGGGAAATCGGATGAAATGAGTTTGCCGCCGCCATTAGAAAGAGTGAGGTGGGGAACGGTCGTGCGGAGGCATTCAAGCGAATAGGAATCAAGGCTACCAAAGGGGATATATTTGCCTACTTTTTCGATTTCAAGGATTTCGCCGATAGGAAGGCCGCTCTGTAAAGCCCCCGACAATCCGATGTTCCAGACTTCGTCAACATCCGGAGCGTATTTGGCAACGGCCATTTGTGCTGCATGGATTCCGACGCTGCTAATGACAATCCTCCCTTGCTCAAATTCATAGAGAGAGGGGATTTCTCCTTCCGACCAGACAAACCGTGTCTCCGATTCTACCGATTGGGCATTTAAGGCGTGCAAGGTTGCTTCTGCTTCACCTCTTTGGGCGAATACAATAAGTTTTTTGGACATATCTCTAATAGGGTTTGAATCGCTTCAAGGCCTCTCTCGGAGAGGTTTTCGGTCTCTTCGTTGACGTAGGTATCGATGTGGCGCTCGACGGCCGCGTACTCTCTTTCCTGGCTGTGTTCGAGAATAAAGGAGCGCGATGCAAGTGGGTGGGCGCGGGCGTAGGCAAGAGAATCCTGAAGGAGGCGCACAACACCCTCCTTGTCAGGATAATCACGGTGGATGGCGAGGCACCCGAGCGGCAGGGGGAGTTGGAATCGCTCATGCCATAGCTCTCCAAGATCTGCAATTTCGAAAAAACCCAGCGAGAGATAGGTGAAGCGGGTTTCGTGGATGATTAGGCCGCAATCGACAATGTCATCGTCGATCAAGCGAGGGATTTCATTGTAGAGGCAAAATTGCTTTTCCATTGGCTCGGGGAGTAGTTTTTCCAATAGGAGATGAGCCGTTGTCTCCTTTCCTGGGACGGCAATCCGTTTTTCAGGGAGCTTTTCAAGTGAAAAGGATCTTTTCGCAATGATCTTGGGGCCGCAATGAAATCCGAGCGCCGATCCGACAGGCAAGAGTTGGTAGGTTTCAGAGACCTCTCGCAAGCAGTTGAAGGAGATTTTAATAAGGGGATAGCGTCCCTTGTGAGCGAGTTCGTTGAGGTATTGGATGTCGGCAAAGGTCGTTTCTGGCGGCTCTCCGACCAGGCCCGTAATCCAGGCATGGAATAAATAGGTATCGTTAGGACAGGGAGAAATGGCGATCTTCATTATTTACAGGGCGCCGATTTTTTCGAGGGCAGATTTGAGTCCTGCATTTTCCGGTTTGTCAAACGCTCCCTCCTTTTTCAACCATTTTAAGTAGGAGGAAGGAACTTCGCTCAACGGTTTCCCTTGGTGTTTTCCAAAGGGCATCACATCGCTCTCTTCCTCTTTGCTGAGAAGTGCGAGGACGGTTTCAACCGAGAGATCATCGATCATCGCGCTGAAAACTTGGTGGAGGATGATCACATCGTCAAGAGCGCGGTGCGCATTGTTCTCTTCGAATCCGTAGATTTGGCGTAAAAACTGAAGGCTGTGGCGCGGCAGGTCGGGACGGTATTTACGCGCCCACTTAAGGGAGTCGACCATATCATAAGGAGGGAGTTCGAGATGGTGGCGCTTGCATTCATGGACTAAAAAATGTTTGTCGAAGTTGTCGTTGTTGTGGGCAACAAGAACGGCATCTGCATCGCAAAAGGCAAAGAAGGCCGTACCGGCCTCTGCGAAAGAGGGAGCACTTGCAACCATATCATCGGTAATCCCGTGAATTTTTGAAGCCTCTTGAGGAATCGAAATTCCGGGATTGACCAGCATGGTAAATTCACGGTTTTTTTCGGGGTCGTAAGCCGCAATCTCGACGATCCGGTCTTTCTCAGCCCGCGTCCCGGTAGTCTCGGTGTCGTAGTAAATGAAGCGTTTAGCCATTTTCTTTTAAAAAATCATCGACCTTGATCTTACCTGCCGCAATCGATCCGATTGCGTACATAAATGTATCGCAAGCAAAGCGCAGAGTTCCGATATACATTCCAAGAAGGTTTTCGTCCACCTTATCTTCCGGGCAGGGGATTACGGAGCGATAAAACATGAGCTTTTCATTCTCGTCCATACCAAATCCCGGCATATCAAGCTGCTTGTTGAGGAGATGGAGCATGCGGGCAGTCTCGCCGAATGCAGGGGCGTGGAGCTGGTAGGGTAGATAGCCGACAATCTGCAAAAGTGAAGATTCAAGGCTTATACCAAAAAAGAGAGGAAGGTCTACCTCCTTGATCTTCATAAGGATGTAGACTTGATTGGTCGCTTCTTGAAATATCGGCTCAAAGCCGATTTTTTTTAGAAAGTTCTGAAGGTTGTCATGATTCAGCTCAAAACTCATGAGAAATCTTCTGCGATTGTTTCGCTCCTATTCTCATATAATGCGCTTTTTCGATTTGCACGAGCCGTCGATTTGATTAAATCTTCATTCAGTAATTCTTCGCGGACGATTTGAAGATCCTTTGGAGCTTCAATTCCAATGGAGACCTGATCTCCCTGTACCTTAAGCACAGTAATGACAATATTATTCCCGATTCGAATTTTTTGTTCTGCTTTTCGCGTTAAGACTAACATATGATTCTATCCTTTGCCCGGAAAAGAGGGGGTTTTTTCGCGTGTAATATGTGGATTATTTGTATTTGGAAGGGTTGAAATGCAGTCGTCGGTGGGCATTTTATAAAGACAGCCGGTCAGCGTTAAAAGAATCGCAATCGCAAATAGTCCCAATCTCACGCAAAACCTCGTTTGTAAGAGCGAAAAAGATAACGGATCGCATAGATTATCACAATGGAAAAAGCACTTTCCTAGCGATCGAAAGGAATTCGTTAAAAGCTCCTTGAAGGATTTGGCCAAAAAAACCTGCGGCCAGAGCGATTGCGCCGAAACCAATCAGTAATTGGAGGGGAAAACCGGTCCAAAACATTTGCAGAAAGGGCAAGAAGCGGGCGAGAATGGCAAAACAGAGAATTAAGGGCAGGAGCATAACCATTGGGAAGAAGGCGTAGGAGAGGGCGTATGTGAAGAGCCTGCCGAAGGCTTCGATGATTCCAAAGATATTTTCGAGGGCAGCATTTGGAGGAAAGGCTTTGTAGCTTTCATACAATAGGCGCAAGCAGATGTGGTGAAGGTCGAGAGCGAAAAAGAGAGCAAAGAGGATTAGGGTAAAAAGACGCGAGATGAGTGGATGCTCGCTATTATAAAAGGGGTCGAGCAGTTCAGTAGCGGAGAAGCCGGTCAATGTCCCGACGACTTGCCCTGCGAAGGCGGCGGCCTCGAAAAGGAGGGAGAAGAGAAAGCCGAGCAGATAGCCGACTGCGATTTCCTGAATCATGCGTGTCGCAAATAGGAGGGGATCTTCGGACTTCAAGATTAATTCGGAGGTGAGAGGCGGAAGGAGAATGAGCGAGCAAGAGAAAGCGACTCCAAGGCGGACCCATACCGGGATATTTCGTTTAGTGAAAAGAGGGGAGAGGAGAAAAAAACCGGCGTTGCGTGCGAAGAGGGCGAAAAAGAGGATGAGTTCATTGGACATAGTTCACAAGCGAAGTTACTTTATCCCATTGGTGAATCAGGATATTGTTTGTAAATTTCGTCAGAATCTTAAGCATCCACGGGAAAAAAATAGCGAGTGCGAGTGCGAGTGCGAGCATCTTTGGAACGAAAGAGAGAGTCATTTCCTGGACTTGGGTAATCGACTGGATCAAGGAAATGCAGAGTCCGACAATCAGGGCGAGCAAAAGGAAGGGGGCGCCGATCTCCAATGCGGTATAAAGCGTATGGCGGACGATATGGGTGATCTGTTCGGGAGTCATTGATACCCTCCTACGATCTGTTGGACGACAAGCCTCCACCCGTCTACGACGACAAAGAGGAGGATTTTAAAGGGGAACGAAATCATGACGGGGGGGAGTAGAACCATCCCCATTGACATGAGCAGCGAGGTGACCACCATGTCGATTATGAGGAAGGGTAAAAAGAGAAGAAAGCCGAGCATAAAGGCTGTCCGTAGCTCGGAAAGAACGAAGCTGGGCACGACGCAGTACCAGGGAACGGCCTCCAGATTATTGCCCTTCAGCTCGACGCGTGCCATATCCAAAAATAGCTCCAGGTCCTTTTCCCTTGTGTGGTTGAGCATGAACGTGCGCAGCGGGGGCCACGCTTTGGTCAAAATCTCTTCCGGTTTCTTCTCTTCCTCTTTCGTGTAGGGGAGGATTGCCTGCTCATAGATTTCGGTAATAACAGGGTGCATTATGTATCCCGTTAAGATCAGCGATAGGCCGACGATGATTTGCGTAGAGGGGACCGACGTGCTCAGCGCTTGGCGTAAAAAGGTGAGCACGATCGAAATCCTTGTGAAAGATGTCATCAAAATAAAGACGAAAGGGATGAGGGCGAGAATGATTACCGAGGGCAGCTCAACCATTTTTCGCTGCTAATTTCTTTAGTCTTTGTATGAATGATTCTTGAATCGCCGCCGGTTCTTCATGCAATTCGTCAAGCTTTTCCTCTACTTTGACATCGGCGGGCAATTCTGTCACCACTTGAATTCCTGCCTGCGATTCTGCAATCACGATTCCTTTGCCCAGAACGTCGATCAAATAAAGAGAGGATTTCGAATTGAGCGCCCGTCTTTCGAGGATTTTAATTCCTGTTGAGCGGTTCAAATGCTCGATACGCGAGCGCATCAGCCTTTTCAAAAAATAGACGCTGACAAAGATCAGCACGAGAATGATGCCAAGCGTGAGGAGCATATTGACAAACTGCCCCCAGTAATTATAACTTTGCCCTATGACCTCTTCCGTCGCCAGATCGGCCATTGCACCTGCTTCAGCCAAAAAAAACATATTAATCTCTCCATTTTGGATAGTGATCATCATAGGTAATGAGAAGATTTAAAGGAATTATCGCCCTCGACATCGACGGGACGATCACTGTGGAAAAGGACCGGATTGAGAAAAAAGTCGAAGACTTTCTCAACTTTTTAATAGCCGATGGATGGCGGCTGATTTTCCTGACCGGCCGGACATTTTCGTTTGCCTATCCGATCCTCTCCGGCTTGAAGGGCGAATATCACTTTGCCGTTCAGAATGGAGCGGCCCTTTACGAGATGCCCCTTGCGCGCCTTGTCAAGAAAGACTATCTCCCCGTCAGCCTGCTTGCCCAAATGCCCGATAATATTCTGATCGAATCGGGAAAAGAGAACGAGGACATCTGTTATTATCGTCCTGCCGCGTTTAAACATAATGATTTGGAATATATTCGTTTACGGATTAGCTTTTCGCCGGAAAAATGGGTTTCGGTCGATACCTTTGCCGATTTGGATATAACCGAATTCGCGGCCGCTAAATATTTCGCGCAGCGGGAAAAGTCTTACGCATTTGCAGAAAGGATGCGCCGGCTTGGCCGATTGAACGTGACGGTCATCCGCGATCCTTTTAATCCGGGCAACTATCTCGCCTTCCTCAATGATGCGGGGGCATCGAAAGGAGAGATTCTCGAAGAATTTCGCCGGCTCCATCCTCCCGGGCTGCCGGCCATCGCCGCAGGAGATGACTTAAATGACGTAGAAATGCTAGAAAAGAGCACATTCAAAATTGTGATGCGGAACGCTCCCGAAGAGATGCACAGGCTGGCCGATCTAGTCGCCCCTTCAGCGCAGGAGCACGGCATCATTCATGGGTTAAAAGAGGCGACTCAGTTTTATGGAAGGAACGATTAAAATCGAGGATTTTCGGATTCATTGCACTTTAGGCGCGCATGCCTACGAACGTAAAGTCGAGCAAGAACTCTCTCTCGACTTGGAAATGCGGCTTAATCTAGCCGAACCGGTTCGAACCGATTCGATTGTCGATACCGTCGATTACGAAGCGGTATGCGCTCTTTGTAAAGAGTTGGCTCAAACGCGGCGCTACCACTTGATCGAAACGTTTGCTTATGAGGCTTTGCATGCTATTCTGGAGGCTTTTCCTTTGACATGGGCCAAGGTTCGCGTCCGAAAACCGGGAGCGCTTCCTCTCGCGCGATATGCCGTTGTTGAATTTGATAAGGTCAACGAATGAGACCGATCCTTGTAACGGGGGGGGCAAGAGGGCTTGGAGCTGAAATCTGCATACAACTGGCTGGAAAAGGGCATGAGATTGTGGTCCACTACCGCGATAGCGAAGAGGAGGCATCTGACGTTGTCGAGGCCTGCAAAAAACTAGGCGTCCTTGCTGAGAAAATCCAAGGGGATTTTTCAACAGACGGTTCAGTCGAAATTTTTCTTGAACGCTATCTCGCCAGGTTTCCCCGCACAAAAGGAATTGTCAACAATGTTGGCAATTATTTGATCGCACCTTTTTCCCAAACGCAAGGAGAGGATTGGCACTCTCTTTTTCAGACGAATTTTTTCACGCCAATTCGTTTGATTTACGCCCTTTTGCCTCAATTGAAAATGGAAAAGGGAGCGATTGTCAACATCGGGACAAGCGGTCTTTCAACAATAAAGGCTCTCTTAAATGCGCCGGCCTATGCCGCGACAAAATCTGCGCTTTGGTTTACCACCCGCACTCTTGCCAAAGAGGTAGCGGCCGATCAAATAACGGTGAATATGGTGTCGCCCGGCTTCTTAGAAACGTCGATCGATTTGGACCGGGCTCCCGACTTTCCTATGGGCCGTCCTGCAAGCCTGAAAGAAGCGGCTTCGGTCGTCGCCTTCTTTTTCGAACCCGAAAACTGCTACATAACAGGCCAGAATATTGAAGTAGCGGGCGGAATAGGCCTTTAGCATCAGATTGAGTTTTGTGCAGGACAAATTTATGCAACAAGGCCCTCATGAAATATGTTTTTTCGGGCACGGGCACGAAATTGACTAGTGCAAGATTTCGGGGCCGACCCCCATGGCGTGCATGCCGTTGTCGACGTAAAGGGTTACGCCAGTGATCGCCGATGCCAAATCGGATAGGAGAAAGGCAGCGGTATTGCCAACTTCAGCCGCATCAAGCGGTTTCGGTAGCGGCGCCCCTTTTTCGGCATAGTCGATCATCCGCTCGATAAAGCCGATCGCTTTGGCGGCTCGGCTTCCAAGAGCTCCGGCAGAAATTGCGTTGACACGTAGATTCCATTTGCGCCCCGCCTCCCAAGCAAGCGTGCGGGTGTCGCTCTCAAGGGCGGCCTTCGCCGAGCTCATCCCCCCGCCGTAGCCGGGAACGGCCCGCTCCGAAGCAAGGTAGGTGAGCGAAAGAGTCGCCCCGCCCTGACGCATGAGAGGTCCGAAATGGGCGAGCAGGCTGACAAAGGAATAGGCAGAAGAACTTATCGCGGCGAGATAACCTTTTCGGCTCGTTTCGAGCAAGGGCTTTTTAACCTCGGGAGCGTTCGCCAGCGAATGGATCAAAAAGTCGATCTCGCCGAAATCCTTTTTCACCGCTTCTGCAACCTCGGAAATCGTAAACCCTTCGGCGTTCTTATACCGCTTGTTTTCCCTAATATCTTTAGGAACATCGTCTTGAGTATCAAAACTTGCGTCAAGTGGATAGATCTTCGCAAACTCCATCAACGATCCGTCGCTTAAGCGGCGCGATTCATCAAACTTTCCGGATTCAAGGGCGGTGGTGAAAATTTTTAAAATTGGGGTCCATGTTCCGACAAGGATTTCGGCTCCCGCTTCGGCAAGAGCCTTCGCGATAGCCCACCCAAATCCTTGATCGTCACCGATTCCTGCGATAAAAGCTCTTTTTCCGCTTAGATCTATCTTTAACATCTTTTTACCCGGATGCTTTTTAAGTTGGGTGAATATACTTGATGGGAGCTGGATACTCAAGTAAAATAATTAAAAGAGGGGTGGATATGAAAATCGAACAGAAGCGATGGGCCGCATCTAGCGGTTGGGAAACTCTTAAAGCATTTGACGAGGCTCAAACGGCGCAGCTCGTTTTGGCATTTGGAGAGAGGGATGTACTGGAAGATGCAAAGCGGTATGAGGAGATGCGCGAGATGTATCCAAACGCCCACATTCTTTCGGCGAGTTCATCGGGGGATATTCTGGGGGCGGAAGTTTTCGATGGACAAATCGGCTTGTCCGCCATTTATTTTGAAAAAACCCAACTAAAAGCCTACTCGGTTGATGTAGAAGATTTTTATTCCTATTTTGCGTGCGGAGAAAAAATCGGACTGCATCTCTATTCGCCCGATCTCGTCCATATTTTTGTCGTTTCAGATGGACAGAAAGTCGACGGAAGCATTCTTGTAAGGGGGATTGCATCTGTGCTTCCTAAAGAGTGCCAAATTACAGGCGGGCTTGCCGGAGACGGGGTGCGTTTTGAAAAAACGGTCGTTGGTCTTGATTCTGCTCCTGTTTCGAAACGCATTGCAGCTATCGGATTTTACGGAAAGAATTTGAGAGTGGGGTATGGTTCAGTGGGAGGTTGGGATCCTTTTGGTCCCTTAAGAAGAGTCACCCGCTCGAAAGAGAATGTTCTTTATGAATTAGACGGACAGCCCGCTTTAGGTTTATATAAAAAATACCTAGGGGAGAAAGCGGGTGAGCTGCCCAGTTCCGCCCTCCTTTTTCCTCTCGCACTTTACATGCCCAATGCCAAAGAACCGCTTGTTAGAACGGTTTTAAATGTGAATGAAGAGGAAGGGAGTATGTTTTTCGCCGGCACCATCCCTGAAGGATGCACGGCGCAATTGATGAAAGCGAACTTCGAAAGGCTGGTGGAAGGGGCGGGAAAGGCGGCTTCTTTTAGTCATGAGATGATCGGGGAGGGTAACGCTGAGATCGCGATTTTAATTAGCTGTGTGGGAAGGCGGATGGTATTGGGACAAAAGAGCGTGGAGGAATTGGAAAATGTGCGGCATGTACTTGGCAAGAATACGGCGATGGCCGGTTTCTACTCTTATGGAGAGATTGCTCCCTCCGCTCCCCATGCGAATTGTGAGTTGCAAAACCAAACAATGACGATCACGACATTGCGGGAAGTATGAGTTCCCTTTTAAAGAATCAAATCCGACGCTATTTTGGAGAGGGGTTCGAGTTTGACGAACGTATGAAGCAGTTTTTACAGGCTGTCGACGACGCCTACTCTCATTATGAGGAGGATCGAAAGCTTCTTTTGCGCTCGATTGAACTGAGTTCGGAGGAAATGCTCGAATTGAATGAGAATTTTCGCGAATCGAGCGAAAAACATCGTAAGGTATTACAGAAACTCATCAGCTTTGTGGTGGCTCTAAAAGGAGTCGATGCCCCGGAGCTCCAAACCGGAGATTTGATTGAGATCGCCAATCATTTGGGAAAGCAGATTTACGAACGGAAGCTCTTCGCTGAGCGGTTGGAGAGAAACGAGGCGAGCCTTCGTGCTATTCTCGAAAGCACTGAGGATGAAGTCTGGGCTGTCGATAAAGATTTGAAAATCATTGGTTTCAATTCAAGTTTTCTTGGTTTTCCTTTTTTGGTCAATAGAGAGGGTGTGAAATCGAATGTTGAGTTGAGAAGCTTCTGGAATTCTGCGAGCTGGCCCACGTTTGAGAAGTTATATTTCGAGGCATTGACGGGGAAAAGTGTCCACAAGGAGATCGAATACGAAGAGGCTGGAAAGCGGTATTATTATGACGCCTTGTTTAGCCCCATGCAGACTAAGGATGGAGTTTTCGGTGTCACGGTTTATTGTCGAGATGTTACGGAAAAAAAATTAAACGAAGCTGAGCTGATTCAAGCGAAAACAATCGCTGAGAACGCAAACCGGGCAAAAAGCGAATTTCTTGCAAATATGAGCCACGAGCTGCGCACTCCTCTCAATGCGATCATCGGATATAGCGAACTTTTAGAGGAGGAGTTAGAAGAGCTCCAAGAGGGAATGACCCTTTCAGTCGATGTCGAGAAGATTTACGCTGCCGGGCAGCATCTTCTCTCTCTCATCGATGAGATCTTGGATATCACGAAAATCGAATCGGGGGAACTCGATATCATTGTGAAAAAAATCGACTTGGAAGTTCTCGTCGATGATGTCGCGCGGGTTGTTGAGGAAGGGATTCAACAAAAGAACAACACTCTAAGAGTGCAGATTTCCCCAAATCTTGGTGAGATTGAGACCGATGAGATGCGCCTGCGGCAAATTTTGTTTAATCTGCTGAGCAACGCTTCCAAATTCTCCCCCTCTGGTGAGATCGTTCTATCGGTTCATGCCGAGGATGAGAGGGTCTTCTTTTCGGTCAGAGATAAGGGGATTGGGATACCGGATGATAAAATCGACCAGATCTTCCAATATTTTACCCGGATCGATGGCATCTCGACGAGCGATAGAGGAGGAGCGGGGATCGGATTAGCTCTTACTAAAAAATACTGCGATGTTTTGGGGGGAGAGATCCGCGTCGAAAGCACACCCGGAAAAGGCTCTTTATTTCTCTTTTGGCTGCCGCGGAATTTCAAGCCCCCGAAAATGCAAAAAACTCAACATCTAATAAGGTTTGAAGAATGACGGCTTTTCCAATTACAGCTGAAGATTTTCCGGTAGTTGTACTCAAGCTTGATGAAAACGGGGGTATTGAATATGCAGGCCCCCAAATTGAGCGATTAATGGGAATTGCGCCCGAATCTGTTGTTGGAAAAAATTTCTTTAAATTTTTTCGGGTCGTAGAAAGCTCCGAGTCATTAAAACAGGCTGCTTCGAAGAGGCCTCTTCTTTTCGAGCATCCTCTACAGACTCACGAGGGAGAGAAATATTTCTGCTGGCACGTTTACGCATCAGAGGGGAGCAGCAAGATCGCATTTGGATTTGAGATGACTCAAAGTAAATTAAAAAGCGACTACTTAATTGCTGCGATGGCCGAAGCAGATGCGGCCAGTCAGGCTAAGACGGATTTCATCGCCCATACAAGCCATGAGCTTAGAACCCCACTGAACGCGGTGATCGGATATAGCGAAATGCTCTTGGATGAGATCTATGAATGCGAGCCGGAACATTTGAAACACGACCTCGAGAAAATCAATTCGGCTGCAAAGCATCTTCTTTCCTTGATCAATAGCGTATTGGACTTGAGCAAAATTGAAGCGGGAAAGATTGAGCTCTATAATGAACAGTTTGGTATCGAGGAGCTCGTGGTCGAGATCGCCTCCACTTGTGAAACTTTGATCAAGAAAAATAAAAATCGGGTCGAGCTCAAGATCGCGAAGGGATTGGGTGCGATGTATGCCGATCGGACAAAGCTGCGCGAAATCTTGTTTAATTTGATCAGCAATGCTTCGAAGTTTACACAACAAGGGCAAATCTGCCTCAGCTGCTATATTGCAGACCAAAGGGTCATTTTCGAAGTGTCCGATACCGGTTGTGGAATGTCGACAGAAGAGCAAGAGGCTCTTTTTAAGCCATACACTCAATTTAGACAGAAAGATAGGCTTGGAACCGGTTTGGGACTTATGCTTAGCCGTCAGCTTACAAAGTTGATGGGGGGTGAAATTTCCGTTCGCAGCGAAGAGAATAAGGGAACAGTCATAACCGTCAAACTGCCTCTTGTCTACCATGCTCAAAGAAAACGTAGTGAGAACTATAGCGATCTCGTCCTGGTTATCGACGACGATCCTGCAGCACATGAGATTATCGGGCATATGTTGAAAAAACAAGGGCTAAAAATGATTTCTGCAATGAATGGAATACAGGGATTGCGCCTTGCCAAAGAGTCCCGCCCTCTTGCCATCATACTTGACTTGATCATGCCGGAGATGGATGGATGGGAGGTACTGCGACAGCTTAAGTTCGACCCAGATTTGAAAGATACTCCCGTCGTGATTTCTACTGTCGATGATTCAACCCCAAAGACGCGGCTTGCAATGAAAGTAGATGATTATTTGCTCAAACCAATCAATGCAAAGCTTTTGGAAACGATTTTGAATCGCTATCGTCCAGAAGGGGAGAAAAAATTCTCGTTGATGGTGGTCGACGATGATGCCGATGCGCGTCAAATCATCATGCGCCTGGCTGAAAAAGAGGGGTGCGAGGTGTGGGAAGCGCGGAATGGAAACGAGGCTCTTTCAAAACTCTATGCATGTCGACCCGATTTAATTCTTCTCGACCTTGTCATGCCTGGAATGAACGGCTTCGAGTTCGTTCATCACTTTCAAAGAGAGGAAAAATGGAGGGGTATTCCTCTCATAGTATTGACCTCAAAGGAATTGAGCAAAGACGATCGAGAGTATTTGGGGATGTATGCCGAATCGCTGCTCGAGAAAGAAGCGGGAGGATATGAGGCGTTGCAAGAGATCATCAGCGAAATCAATCATGGAGAGTAGAATGCCGAAGATTTTAGTTGTTGAAGACAATGAGATGAATAGGGACATGCTCTGCAGGCGCCTTAAAAAAGCGGGATTTGAAGTGATTTCGGCTTTGAATGGAGAAGAAGCGCTTCAAAAAGCTCACGCAGAAACTCCCCACCTTATTTTGATGGATATGAGCCTTCCGGTGATGGACGGCTGGGAGGCGACGAGACGTTTGAAGGGGAGCGAAAAGACCCGCGCAATCCCTGTGATTGCTCTTACGGCACATGCAATGATTGAGGATTTAAACTCTACGCTCGAAGGCGGTTGCAACGACTACCACAGCAAACCGATCGACTTTAAACTTCTGCTTGAAAAAATACACAAATTCATCAAGGAAAGCTAGCGAATGGGGAGAGTTTTAGTAGTAGACGATTACCCGGCAAACCGTGAATTGCTAAAAAAAAGGCTAGAGCGCGAAGGGCATGTTGTGGGGGAGGCCGCCGATGGGGCGGAAGCATTAGAGCTTTTGAAGAAGGAATCTTACGATTTGGTGCTGCTCGATATCCTGATGCCGAAAATGAACGGATATGAGGTTCTTGAAGCGATACAAAAAGACGCCGAGCTGCACGCTCTTCCCGTTATCGTGATTACAGCTGTTGAGAATATTGACAGTATTGTCAAGTGCATCGAAATGGGGGCGTACGACTATCTGACCAAACCCTTCAACCCGGTGATCTTAAAGGCGCGTGTAAACGCATGTCTCGAGAAAAAAGCCTTGCGCGACAGAGAGATAAAGGAAAAGAAGAGAGCGGATGAGCTGTTAAGCGTGATCTTGCCGGCGCCGATTATCGAGGAGTTGAAAAACACTGAGAGAGTTGCGCCGAAACTCTATGATCAGGCTGCGATTCTTTTTTGCGACGTTGTCGAATTTACCGAATACTGCAACACGCACACCCCTCAGGAGGTCTTGGAAAATCTCCAACTCCTTATCGACCTATTCGAGAATTTAGCTATTAAACACAATACCCAGAAGATCAAGACCAGCGGCGACTCTTTTATGTGCGCAGCAGGCATTATATTCCCTACGGATAATCCGGTACTGGATTGCGTTCAATGCGGTCTCGAAATGGTGGAAAACGCGCCGAAAATCGGAGCAAAATGGGAAGTTAGGGTAGGGATCCATGTCGGGCCTGCGATGGCCGGAGTGGTCGGCCATCGGCAATATCTCTTCGACGTATGGGGGGATACCGTAAACATCGCTGCAAGGCTTGCGGAACATGGGAGTATCGGGAGCGTAACTCTCTCAGAGAAAGCGATGGAATGGATTGAGGGGAAATATGAAACTGTAGCCGTCGGAAAATTCCCGATTAGGGGAATTGGGAATACTCAACTCTACAGGGTTCTATCCTCTAAATCAGCTTCCGTTTCCAATGAATAAAGTCCTCCGGCAGCTGCGAGAAAACCCGGTAAGGCCCGAAAGAGAGGCCGGCGGCGTGTAGAAGAGGGCGGAAGAGTCCGGGCATCGCGCTCCGGCTTCCATATTCGCAATCCCCGAGAACGGGATGGCCAAGTGCTCTCATGTGGACGCGGATCTGATGGGTTCGCCCGGTTAGAGGGCGGCAGCGGATATAGGCATACTTTTTACCTTGCTCGATGCACTCCCACTCAGTTTGGGACCAGTAACCGCTATTGGAGATCCCCCAGATGACCGCCCCTTCGCGCGAACCGATTTTGCGCATTTTTCCCGAAAAGAGGCCGCGCGCTTTGGAGGGAATCCCCTCCACTAAGAGATCGTAGGTCTTTTCAATTTTTCTTTCATGAAAGAGCTTCTCATAAGGGGCCGGCTCTTTTTTGGCGAAAAGAATAACCCCCGTGGTATCGCGGTCGAGACGGTGGACGAGGTTAAGGCCAAGCAGCAAGGCAAGGTCGGGAGAAGAGATGAAAGGGGGCTTGTCATAGAAAAGAAGGTCCTCATCCTCATACAGGACTCGGCTCTCCTCTCTCTCAAAGCGAGGTCTTTTAGCGGGCCAAATCGCTACCTTATCTCCCTTATGAAGACGGGTCGAGCCGAAGCGCTCAACTCTTCCATTGACAAAACACCTGCCGTGTTCGATCGACCAGCGGAGGTCTTTAGCCGGAAGGTCGAATTTTTCCCGTGCGCATGTAAGGAGCCTGCATGACGAAAGCGCTGTAAATTTAATCATAAGCAATTATTCTATCCCTTTTGAAGATCACTCTCAAGATTTTTAAAAATGAAAATCTTAATTATAAAAACATCGGCCTTAGGCGATTTGATCCACACCTTTCCCGTCTTGAGCTATCTGCGGAAAAGGTTCCCCTTTGCAGAGATCGATTGGGTGGTCGAAGCCTCCTTTGCAGAACTTTTAGAGGCGCACCCCGGTTTAACACGCGTCCTATCCATCGAGAGCAAAAAATGGCGGAAGGCCCCCTTTCGCTGCCGCAGCGAGTTAAAGGCATTTTGGTCGATCCTGCGCGAGTCGTTTTACGATCTCGTATTCGACCTGCAAGGGAACATCAAATCGGCAGCCATCCTCGCGCAAACGCGGGCAAAGCAAAAAGTCGGCTTCGGCTGGCGCGCTCTACCGGAATGGCCTAATGCGCTCTTCACTTCCGCGAAGATCACCCCTCCGCGGGGAAAAAATATTCGAGAAGATTATCTTGCCGTGGTGCAAGGGTATTTCAACGATCTCACTCCCTTTGCCGACGAACCGGTCGAGCTGCGCATAACCGAGAGGCAGCTCTCTCAAGTCAACGCTCTCCCTTCAGGTAAAACGCTGGTATGCCCGGGCGCGGCGTGGCCAAACAAGCAACTTGGATTCGAGCAGCTTCTCGCCTTTTTGAAAGAACTTGGCCTAGGAGCTTATCTATTTGGATGGGGGACGGAGCAAGAGAGGGAGATCGGCGCTAGGCTGGCTGCCCATTTTTCCGGCAGCTCCGTCCTGGAGCGTTACCCGCTGCCGGTTTTGCAACATGCGATGGCGAAATGCGCGCTCGTGGTTGCCATGGACTCCCTCCCTCTCCACTTGTGTGCGACCACATCTACTCCCACAATCGGCTTTTTTGGACCCTCATCGGCAAAAAAATATGGGCCGATTGGCGCAGCCCATCTGACAATTCAAGGCGAGTGTCCCTATGGGGTTGTATTTGAAAAGAGATGTCCCAAACTCAGAACGTGCAAAACAGGGGCATGCCTTAAACAGTTTCAAATGGAGGGGCTGAAAGATAATCTACCACATTGAGCGACAAAATTGTGATTGGGCTGCTGAAATCCCGTTTAGGGATTTCGGGCAAAAAGATTTGCTTCTCTATTGTTTTCTGCAAATCCAACCATCGCTTCTCAATTGAATTTTTCTCTTTTGTCACTGCTTGAAACCGACTGTTCGACTCCAATCCTTTTTGTTTGAAGCGCTCGAGCTCTTTTTTAACCGGTGCATAGCTATTGTAAAGGTTGATTAGCTCCTTTTCATTTTCCGGGGGAATCATCCCGTACTTTGCAAAATTGCGGAAATGCTTCCCATATTTGTCGGCAAGAACCTCGAATGACTTATTTTTCAAATAATCCGCTATCAGATGCGCGGTCTCCAGATCATGATAGAGAGTCCAGTCACACCTCTTTACCGCGTACATATAGGGACCGAAGAAGATATAAGTGACAATTTTACCCAAGATCGTTGCAGGGTTTGAATATTGGGTATAATTCAAGGTGCTGACTCCGCAAGTCGGAAACTTTAGATAGGTGAGCGCTGCTACAACCCCGACAATAAAGGGGGAGGCGATCATTGCTTGTGTCGAGATAGGGCAGTAGGTGAGAATGAGGTAAAGAGCGGCGGCCAAAACCGAAAAGTTAAGCGTTGCGATGATGGCGATCGCGATTTTTTTGATGATAAAATCGCGACGGGCTTTTGGAGCCCTTATCTCCCAATAAGATAATTCTCCTTTTTTTACCGCACTTGAATTATCGCGCATTTAATCACCTCTATTAAGATAGTAATTATAACATAAATATAAATAAATAAGAAGACTACAAAAGTTTTGAAAAGTCCATATGCGCTTCTACAAGCTCAATCGCCTTTTGGACTTTTGAAATATCTTCTTTACGAATTTTCGCGGTAAAAGAAGTGATCATCCGCATCGCATCAAAGCTCGAGTAGTCGGCATAAAGGCTGGGAATGTCGGCCTTTTTCAGCGCTTCGATCAATGCAGGAGGTGGGGGGTGGCGGCCCGTCAAGATCAAGCCGTGTTCGGGTTCTTCGCTTGGATGGGTGCGCCTGTCAATCATGCACAAGATGATATCTTCTCGAGTTGCCGGAGTGACGATCAGCTGGTTGGAAAAGAGCCTCTCTTTGAAGGTGTCTACGGAGGTGGCAACGAGGCGAATCGATTCAAAGTGGCGATAGTGGTAGGCTTCTCCTGAAAGAAGTTTGGTATTGAAGAGGGTTTCGAAATCCTCCATCGTGGGCGTATTCAAAAATCTGTTATAAGGAATTGCCCCGATGAGGGGGATCTCCCATCTGTTGAGAGCCTTAGTGATGTAATTTAGGATCATCTCCTCTTTTTCGGGAATGACGCGGTTAAGGATGACGCCCGTGATCTTGACCCCTAGTTTGTCGCAGAGGGCTTTATTGAGGGCAAGTTCGTCAAAAGTGCTTCCAAGGCCTCCTTTTGCGATAATGACGATGTCAAGCCCGAGTGTCGCTGCGACAGTCGCGTTGTTGAGCGTCACGATCGAACCGACGCCGACATGGCCGGTTCCTTCGACAATCGTAAAGTCGTTTTCTGAGGCTATCAGGTTAAACGAGTTAATGATCTTTTCTTTTAGGGCATCCGAATCGACTTTACCATCGAGATAATCGCGGGTGAAGCCACGCGGAAAGATCACCGGGCTCATGTCCTCATATTCGGCAGGTAGATGAAAGTGCTCTTTAAATAAGACGACATCCTTGTCGACGAGCAAGGAGTTCCCGACCCGTTCATGCTGCTGTCCGACCGGCTTCATGAAGCCGAGTTTAGGAAATTTTTTTTTCAGGACCGCGATCATGCCGAGGCAAATCGTGGTTTTTCCCACGTTTTGTCCTGTGGCTGCTACAAAAATTGCTTTTCTTGACATCTAAAAAACGCTATCTTCTACGCTCTGTGAATTGTGATAACATAAAAGAGTGGTTTTTGTCGCACCGTCGTTCACTTCCTTGGCGCGATTTTCCGACCCCCTATAGGGTTTGGATCTCGGAGGTGATGTTGCAGCAGACGCAAGCGGCTGTGGTAGTTCCCTATTTTCTTCGTTGGATGGAGGCTTTTCCGACGGTTGAGGCGCTTGCTTCTGCCTCTCTCGAAGGGGTGTTAAAAATGTGGGAGGGATTGGGTTATTACGCGCGGGCGCGCCATCTGCACGAGGCTGCCCGTTTTGTCCTAGCTCGTTATGGGGGGGAACTTCCTTCCGATCCTGAAAAGCTGGCCGAAATCAAAGGATTAGGTCCCTATACTCAAGGAGCGATCAGGAGTTTCGCATTTAAGCAAAAGTCAGCGGCTGTTGACGGCAACGTCTTAAGGGTGCTCAGCCGCTATTTCGCGATTGAGGAGCCGGTCGACCGTCCTAAAACAAGGCAAAAAATCACCCGTCTCGCTGAGGAGCTCTTGCCCGATCAAGAGCCGTGGCTTGTAAGCGAGGCGCTGATTGAACTTGGAGCGACGGTATGTAAAAAAAGACCCCTCTGCAGGCGGTGTCCGTTAATCAAAGAGTGTTTGGCTTATCGACATGGGAAGATCAACGATTTCCCGGTCCGTTCTCCTCGAAAGGAGACAACCCTGCTCCGCCGCTACGTAGCAATCATTCTTTGTGGGGAAAAGGTCATGATTCGAAAGGGAGAGAGGGGTAAGGTAATGGCCGATTTATATGAATTCCCTTATTTAGATAAAGAGGGGGAAGTAAAAGAAGTATTCGAGTCTGCATTGAACCTTTCATTAGAGTATGATCGTCCGCTTCCGGAAGAGCGGCATACCTTTACCCGGTATAGGGCCCAACTTTTTCCCCATTTGATGCGCTCCGCCGAGGAAGACCCACGCTTTGAGTGGAAAGAGTGCGAGCAACTAACCGAGCTCCCTTTTTCTTCCGGGCATAGAAGAATTTTAAAGACCTTGCTTAAGAGATGAAAATTTTACACACTGAAGCGTCGCCCGGATGGGGCGGCCAGGAGCTGCGCATTCTAACAGAAGCCGAGGGAATGCGTGCGCGCGGCCATCAAGTGATTCTGGCCATTCAGGAAGGCGGGGGGTTGGTCCATCCCGCGCGAGAAGCCGGCTTTCTCGTTTATGAGATTCCTTTCAAAAAAGCGCGGATCGTACAATTGATTTTTGAATTAACCCGCTTAATTCGCAAGCACGGCATTGAAATTGTCAATACCCATTCCTCGATAGATGCCTGGGCCGGTGGCGTTGCCGGCAAGATCAGCGGCTGTAGGGTTGTCCGCACCCGCCATCTCTCAACGCCGATTCGAAAAGGAATGAATAGCCGCCTTCTCTACAATTGGCTGGCCGACCATGTCGTGACGACGTGTGAGGCGATTGTAGAGGTGATTCAGAGACAGGCCCGTATCGGTTCAAACCGTTGCTGCAGCGTGCCAACGGGAGTGAATCAGGAAAAAGTCGCCTACGACCCCAAAGAAGTCGCTGCTTTCAGAGAGAGCATCGGCGTGGGCGGAGACGACTGTTTGGCAGGGACCCTCTGCGTGCTGCGCGGCTGGAAAGGAGTCTCCGACCTGCTGCAGGCTGCAAAGATCTTAGAAGATCTACCCGGTTTAAAATGGGTAGTCGTCGGATCGGGAGCAAGCGAAAATCATTTTTTGCGTGAGCGCAAAGAGCTTGGATTGGAAGAGCGGGTGATTTTTACCGGACATCTCTCTCCTCCATTCACAGCCTTGGCGGCTATGGATATCTTTTTGTTGCTCAGCTGGGCAAATGAGGGAGTGAGCCAAGCAAGTCTGCAAGCGGCCTGGTTTGAAAAGCCGCTCGTGACGACAACCGTCGGCGGACTTGGAGAGGTCTGTTTGGAGGGGAAGACGGGGATCCAGGTTCCCAAGCGCGATCCCGCGGCGGTCGCTCTTGCGGTCAAGCGCCTCTACGAGGACCCTTCTTTACGGGGGAAATTTGGAAAGCGGGCAAAAGAGCTTGTCCTCGAGCATTTTACACTCTCTCATACGTTAGACAAGATGGAACGGATTTATTCTTTATGAGATGTGAGATAACCCTGTAGGTTTCATCAAAGATCTCGATCTCCCTCTCCAGCCATTCAATTTCTTCCAACGAGAACCATTTTAGTCCGTCTGTCTCGTCGCCGTTCTCTTTCAGTCGCCCCCCAATCGGGCGTCCCAGGTAGATCAGGTCGATATGCTCATGGGCTGGATGGCCATTGTGTTCGGGAATGTGCTCTAGAAGGCACATATAAGGGCGCTCGAAACTCCGACCGTTCCATCGCGGCTCGATCCAAATATTTTCCTGAGGAATGAGGGCGATATCCAGTCCGGTCTCTTCTTTTGCTTCCCGAATCGCTCCTTCGGAAGGGAGTTCGTTCGATTCGATGTGTCCGCCGGGAGGGAGCCATTTTTGTAACTTCTTGTGATAGATCAGCAATACTTGTTCATTTTCAAGAATATAGACTGTCGCGGTCATTTCGCGATTCATCTCTCACTCCTTCCAACGACATCTAAAAGAACGAGTCTAAGCATAAGCTGTTTATAATGGAAGGGATTCCCGAGCGAATTGAGAAGATGGGTAATCGACTCGGAAATAAGCGGGGCAATTGTCGAGACAATCGGCGTGATATTTTGGGCAAGTTTCAACTCACCGATAGCGATGTATCCGTTGACCTTAAGCTCTTCCGAAATATTCAAGATATTCATGCCTGCTTCCTCGAATTTTTTTAAGTCTTGAAGTAGACATTGCTGCACGCTATTTAGGGCTTCTATAGGGATAGCTTTCTTTTGACCAATGACTACAGTTGCACTATTGATTGTGGAGTTCATTTGCTCGATTCGTTTTTCTTTTTTTTGCTTGATTTCTTCATTGTTTAAGGTTTTTGTTTGTTCTTTCAATTCATCTTGTTGCTGTTTACTTTTTTTAACCTGTTCTTTGAGGATGAGTTGATAGCGGTTTAAAGCGGTAAATACGGGAACTTCTGATCGGAAACCCCATGTTGGAGGATGCAGTTTACGATGAAGCTCATCAGTATTTTCTGAGCGAAGCAAATTAAGGACATGTTCCCGCAAAGAGCTGTCTTGGGTTTGCATCAATGTATTATAAAGTCCTTGAACCCCAGGAACATCAGGGTTCTGACTGTTTCGAAACTGCTTTAGCTTATCCCTAAGTTCATTTAACCTTTGGCGGACAAGCTCCAGCTGTTCAAGCTGTTGTGAATAGCCCTTAATCTGATCCTCTAATTGCGGTGCACGTTCAAATAATCGCAGCTGTTCATTAATGTTGTTCAGTTCTTCCCAACTGCTCTGGATTTCGTCTAAAGGACCTTTGAGATCTTCGATATCCCTCTCAGGTATGAGGTTCAGGACTGCGCCGAGTTCATCTTCCAGCTCATCGGAAAGAAGATCAAATGAAAGGGACTCAAGCTTTTCATAGGCAGCCGAATAAACTGAAACGAGGTCTTTCTGCTCTTCGATTTCTTTAATTTTACTTAAGAGGGGATCTAGTGTCTCGCGGACAAAGGCTTCCAAGTTTTTAATGTTGATCGCATAAGCATTATAGAGATCGCCTCTTACATCTGTATAACAATCGGCTTTTAATGCGTTTCCTCTTAAAGTTGCAGCTATCTCTCTTAGATATTCCTCAATGCGTCCAATCGCCTCGTTGACCTCTTCTTTGACTTGGCCAATTTCACATTTATCAAGAGATTGTGACAAAGTTGCGTTCAACCGATAAAGATACTGAGCGAATACAACCATTTCCCCTTTTTCTTTTTCGACGAATTCCTCAATTTTTCGGTGCCTTTCCACACTGGCGTTTTTGAGTTGATCCTCAACAGCCGCCTCGATGGCCAAACTCGAAAGCTGTACGAGCAACTCTTTCAGGTGGTCGTCGACTGTTTTTAGTTCTCTTCGATAAAGAACTTCTTGAGCAACTTGATTTTCCGGAGGGGTGTATTTATACGCGTTTTCCAAAACTTCAAAGATCCCTTGCATCTGCGATTCGATTTGCCGTTCCTTATCCTCGAAAAGCGACAGAAGGGAAGTCTCAAGCATATTTGTTGTTGCATCTTCCAAGACCCCTTGAAAAGAGACAGTCTTCCACTGAAACAAGTCGCGAACGGTACTTAAGACTTCGCTTGTCAAGGTAGCGATGCGATTATCGAGATTACTTAGAGCTTCGTCACGGTTATTGCATGCTTGAATCGCGATGAAACGATGGAGGTTAGCGCTATGCTGTTGAATCGCCAAATGAAGGTCGTGGGTAATGAGCCGGGCTTTTTTCGCTTCCAGGTGCAGATGGACCGGATTTCTCTCGTTGGAAAGTTCGGTCACCGTACGGGGGCGTGAACGCTGGATCATTTCGACGATTTCCCCAAGTTTTGTCAGCAGCATCTTCTTTAACCCGAGCTGAGCATATTGGGCCGAACCGGTTCCTTGTGTCAAGATTGTGTTGATCAGCCTAGTGCGCCGTAAAAAAAAGCGGATCAGGGTTTTTCGAATCGAATGCACGGTCCAATCCAAGAATTTGGAGATGAGTGGTATCCGGTAACCGAAAATTTTGATTTGCGGCCGTGGCGTGTAGTTTAAGACGATAAAATCTCCAAACCGTTTGATCAGTTGCTCTTCCGTCAGGCGATTTTCCCCATAGTTTATAAGGGTCATGGATAAAAAGGCATCGAATGAACCTGCCTCATATCCTGGATGGTCGGGTCCTCTTTGACGCAGATAGTCCTTGCGTCCGTTTTCGATCCGCCCATAATAGTTGGATAGGTCCTTGATTTTAGCTTCGGCAAACTTCAACATTTGGACATCGTCTTTGAGAAAAGCCCGCAAGTGGTTTGTAACCCCCTCTATAGTCTCTTGGATAATCGGAGCGATTATTTTCCGAATCAATCTGTAGGTGCGCTTATAGATGAATTGGCGGAAAGCCCCCCCTCCTATATGTTGGAGGTACCGTTTCTCAAGATCGCCTCCTTCCTGAATCATCCTGTTGAATTCCTCAGGGGGAATCTCTTGGCTGAATAGAGTACGCATTGCATACATCGTGCTGTAGTGAATCGTTTTTTCACAAAATCTCTCGATGGTTTCTCTGGTCATTTTTTCCAATCGCGCGATTTCCTCTTCGGATAGGGTAGATGCTTTATCGCCTATGGAAGAGATTTGCTCGGGCAGGGAAGGAGATTCTGAGAGCTGGGGTAGAGTTGCCCGGGGAAGACTATGTTGCCTTCTAAGGGTCTCGTAGAGAGCCTGACAGTTGATCAGAGAATTGATCGGGCTTGTTCCATCTGTTTCGGAGGATGATTCCGCCTCCTCTCGCATCTTGCTTAATTCCTTGTTAGAGGAACGCGTCGCATTCAGATGCACTCCTCCCCAGACGATGTGCTGGGAATTCAAAGTTTTCCACACACTTTCTGCGGTATCGGTTAGAGAAGTTTTTTCTTCTTTAGCCTTCTTCAAAGATTCCAATGCCTGATCGCGCAAGGCTGGATCTTCAGTGCGGGCATTGAGAAGAATCTGTTCTAGTCCAATAGCAGCCGCTTTTGGGATTCCTTCGGTTATAAAGTGTTGAACATACTTGACAAGGGTAGGGGGGGTGGCATTAATCAGATCAGGGGGAGCTTCCCCCTCAGGTTGCACAGGCTGTTGGGGTGGCGATACGCCCTGAATCGCGCCGCGAACTGTTTGTTCAGCGAATGAAGCAGGGTTTTGAAGCAGCTTGTTTGTCTGCTCTGCCGTCTTTGCAAGGTTGGCAGCCGCTTGTTGAAGCGTTCCCGTTAAACCCGGGGTGTACCAATAATCTCCAAAATAGGGCGTGTAATAGAAGGGACCGGTTGTCCAGCCGACAGGCGGCCGGTCATTCGAAGCCATAAAATATCTTTTGTTTTATTTATTTACTTAAGATACTATAACAAAGCCCTTAAAATTATCAATTTAAGATGTTATGAAAAACCAAGAAGCAGTAGATGAATTCAAAAAATTAATATCCGTTACAGATGAACTCCTTGGACCCGAAGGATGTGCTTGGGATAAGGAGCAGACTGTCGTCTCGATGCGCGAATCGGTTTTGGAAGAGGCATGCGAAGTGATCGAGGCGATCGACGAAGGAGATGACGCATCCTTAATTGAAGAGTTGGGAGATTTGCTCTATAACGTCCTATTCTTTTGTAAATTGGCCGAAAAGGAGAAGCGGTTCCACACGGTTGATGTTGTTCGAGGCATTTGCAAAAAGTTGATCTCCCGCCATCCGCATGTCTTTGGGGGAAAGAAGCTAGAGAATATGGACGCCATTGTCGAGCAGTGGGAGCGGATTAAAAAAGAGGAGAAGAGCCATCGGGAGAGTTTGATGGACGGAATACCCAAGGGTCTTCCTGCGTTGGCCCGCGCCTACAAGATCGCGAAAAAGATGGAACGGGCCGATTACGATTTTCAGGCCGAAGAGGAGCTCTTTGAGTCCGAGGAGGAATTAGGTAAGCTACTATGGATCGTTGTGCGTCAGGCGCGCCGGCAGGAGATAAACCCCGAGCTGGCGCTGCGCAAGGAGATGGTTAACCAGGAGAGAGCATTCCGTGATTGGGAAAGGACTACCGGTCGTTGAAGAGCGTGTTTTGACCAATCGGGAGCGCTATCAGGAGAGGATTCGTCTAAGCTGTGAACGGGGGTGGGCTGAGAAGGGAGGCTCTTCTATCCTTGAGCGCGAGCGGATTTCACGCACCGATGCGCTGCTTTCCAAGCTTGGGTTGAAGGGGAAGGCGATCGCCGACCTGGGCTGCGGGGATTCTCCCTTTTCTCTCAAAGAAAGTTCTGTGACTGGGGTGGACGCCGCACAAACAGCCCTTAACCGCTCTCCCCCCTATGTGAAGAGAATTAAGGGGTGTCTGCCCTATGTGCGCCTCTTAGAAGAGAGTTTTGATACCGTATTGCTTACAGATGTCATTGCCGAGATCGAACCCCATTTGCGGCGGCTTCTGCTCTCCGAAGCCTCCATACTTATGAAACGCGAGGCCTTTTGCATCTGCTCCAGCGAACTCGATTTTGCTTCCGAAGACCCCCTCAGCCATTTTTTATCCCTCCTCAGAACTGAATTTGACATCATCGAATTGCGGAAAAGCTATCATCGCCTTTACATTTATCTGAGGGATATTCTTGATGCCCCTTCCCGGTTTGTTCAAGCAGCCGCCGAACAATCCTATCGCTGCCGCCAACTCGAAAAACGAAGCGGATTTTCCCGCCTCTGGTTTTACGTGAACACCCTCAAATGGGTTTCTTATATTTGGCATCCCTTTACTCACCTGAAAAAACGTTTCCATAACCGCAGCCTGCTTCTTTTTTGCGAAAAGATTTCCGAGATCCTGTGGGGGGAGGGAGGACTTTCGCATGTGATTGTCCTTTGCAAAAGGAAATCGTTGTATCTCCATCAATAAATGTGTATAATAGCTCTTTGCCGGGGACCTCGTGGAAGACGAAGTTCCGAACTAGGTCAGGATCGGAAGATAGCAGCCTTAAGGATTTCTAAGTCTGCCTCAGAGATACTCTCCGGCTTTTTTTCGCTTGGGTAGCGAAAGCCTCTCATACTAGCTCTCCATGGCAACGATCATCTATTTAAACGGTCCATCAAGTTCAGGCAAAACCACCTTAGCCAAAGCTCTGCAAGATTCGTTTGAAGAGCCCTTTCTTGATATTGGAATCGATAAAATTATTGGTTTTATGCCCGCCAAGATCAACAATTGGGAAGGTGGACCCGCACCCCTCGGATTTTCCTGGGAAGCGGATACTGGCCCAGATGGACATCGTATTTTTCATGTGAAAGCAGGATCTTTCGCAAAACGCATTGTGCAAACCCTCAAAGACATTGCCTTACTTCTTGCTTCACTACATTATAATCTTATTATTGATGACGTGGCCTTTGGCGCCGTTGAGGTTGGAGAATGGAAGCAGGTTTTAAGAGATTACAATGTGCTCTATTTCGGTGTTGTCACTCCTCTGGAGATTCTTGAAAAGAGAGAACGCATGCGGGGTGACCGATGCGTTGGCTCAGCACGCGCCCAATACTATAAGGTGCACGAAAACGTTGACTACGACCTTGAGATTGATAGTCATGCTCACTCCCTTGAAGAAAATATTGAGAAAATCAGGCGGGTGCTTACCAAAAAGTCAAAACCCAACGAACCATAAGAAATCATTCAAAGAAACAGATTGATTATTGATATTACTTTCGAGAAAGGAGCTCTTCGGTGGTGAGGGAGATGTCGGTAGTGTCGAGGGGACCCACGATGTAGAGCCGAAACCAAATTTCTAAGACCAATATGGCCCATAAGCGCTTGAAGGTAAGGGGAATCAGATAAGGATATCCTAATTGCTGGCGTATCCAGCGTGCCGATATCAAACCCTCATCGACCAAGCGCCCTTTAAGCAAGAGCTTGAAAACCTCCCGAAATCGCGGGTTGTTACGCCATGTATCCATAAAAGAATCTCTGCGTTCAGGAAAAGGGGGACAGGCATGGCAGAGCCGTTCCATCAAATGATGGAGAATCGCGCCGGGCCTTTTCGATTCGAATTTAATTTCCTCCGGGATCTCCGCTAAAAATTCAACGAGACGGTAATCCAAAAAGGGATTGATCACACGTACATGGTGGGGATCTAAAAGTCTCTCAAATTGAACAAGCAGGCGGTCGGGCAACTCAGTTTTTGCGTCGTAATAAAGGGAAGGATCGATACTACCGGGCAAGGAGCTTAAGCGATGGAAGCGCTGAGTGAATACTTCGGGATCAAAAATTTCATAGAGCATCGGGGAGACTTTTTTCCTGGATTTTCCTTTAAAAAGAGCTGTTTCCATCAAGTAGGCGACCTGTTCGCGATTGATATCGATGTTGCGCAATACGCGGTAGAGATAGTCGCATCGCAAAGTTTTTAAAAGAGGAAGCAGAAAGTGGTCGCGCAATCTTTCGGGAAGACGAGCAAGTAGAAATGCAAGAGAAGGCTTTGGATAGTTTTTTTTCTCTTCAGTGACAAAATAGCGGGAACTGCCTCCCAGCATCTCTTCCCAACCTAAATCGGCATAGGCATGAGGGGATCGCTCTGCTGCGATTTTTCCTAAATGCCACGTCTGCATGGCAAAAGGATCGGCGATCGGTTCGTCAAGATGCCAGATCACTTTAGGAAGCTCATCGAGAACCTCATTGGGTTCGATACGTTTTGTTATATGCTCAAGGGAGAGAGTTTCAGCGATTTCAGTTGAAAGGCGGAGATCTTTAGGCTCGGGCTCGTCGAAGACGGCTGAAAAAGCATGGATTCGCTCTCGGGGGAGAATATGGCTTAAAAACCAGGCCATCGCTGACGACCCGAGATTACCTACTAAAAAAGTCCCGACCTTCCCTTCTAGAGGAAGAGAGATGCGGACGGCCTCTTCCATTTGTTTCCCAAGCTTTTCATATGTCTCTTCGCGAGAGAGAGTTTTTTTTGTTTGCAGAAGTTTGCTTAATGACCAGTACTGTCCGATTACCGATTGTCGGTTAAGATCGACCTTCAAAAAGTGGCAAGGAAGGAGCTTGTTGACGCCTTGGATAGCAGCAAGGTCCTGCGGAATGAACCCAAAGTAAAGATAAGAGGCAAGAGCTTCATTGGAAGGGGTTTGAGGCACAATTCCTGTCGAAATAAGGCCTTTTATCTCGGTCGAGAAGAGCCAGTAATCTCCTTGGGCAGTCCAAAAAAGAGATTTTTGACCCACACGGTCACGCGCAAGGAGGAGGATCTCTTTTTTTTCATCAAAAACGGCCAAAGCAAAAGGACCGTTCAGACGTTGAAGAAAAGCTTCGCCCCATGCGTCATAAGCATGCACAAGGAGTTCGGCGTCACTCTTTGATTCGAACTTATAGCCGAGATTTTTCAACTCTTCGGTTAATTCTTTTCTATTATAAATGTCGCCTTCAAGCAAGGCGCTCACATTGCGCGCTTCGTTTGTTGCGATTATCGTATCCCATCCGCCCAATTCCAGGTTTTTATAATGAAAGTACTCAAAGGGAACACGCGTAGAGTAGGTCGAGTGCATCTCCCCAATCACTTCAGTCACTTGGAAAGCATTAGGATAAATGATACCGGCTATACGTGACATGCTCTCTTGCTATGAATCAATCTCCTTTTTATACTAACACTTTCCTAGAACAACAACAACCGGAGAAAAAATGTGATGGGACGCTTCATTGTCTATTTCAGCCTGCTTGCCTCGCTTTGTGCAAGCTGCGCTCCCCGTTGCCGAGACACGACACTTTATCAGAGTTCGGGCCGGCATAAAGCAATTGTCGCTGTACTTCCTGTAATCGACAATTCGCAAGGAGTCGACCTTTCCTGGGATTTATCCAAGGAATTTACTGAAGAAATCCGCAAACATGTTTACGACTCTCCTGAGCTCTATCTTCTGCGCGAGCATGGGACAAGAGAGATAGCGGAAAGGCTTAATACTCCTAATCCCTCGATGATCTCCCAATCGCTTGTAAATGATCTTGGGGCGGCGGAGTTTGTCGTGGTAGCCGAACTGATCGATCAAAGCGAAAGTCCTTGTATAGGGCGATTTGAAGAGACGGGGTGCATGTTAAACACCGCCATGCGCGTTCGGGTGCTTGATCTGCGCCATGACAAGCCAAAAGTCATTCTTCAGGAGGTGATCGATCACAACCATTTCGTTCCACGTGTGTTGATGGCAGGAGACTGTAGCAAAACACCGTGGGGGACTGAGGCTTTTAAACATACACCCTTAGGTCTTGTCCATAATAAGATTGTTCGCGAGGTGGTTGGGCGAGTGGAAAGCTATATAGAGGCTGCCCGCTAACATGGAAGTTGTCGATCTCCGGCAAGCAACGGGGAGTCTTTTGTTAGCCTCGTTGCTTGTTCTTATTGTCTTTTTTATAGCCCTCCGTGCGGGGTATTTCGCCCTACAGCCTTTAGGCAAGAAACCACCTGTCACAGTCCGGCAAACCTTCGGTATTTTTTTTACCTATCTTTCACTTGGGTTTCTAATCCTTCCTCTCACAAATGCCCTCCTCTTCCATTTTTTCTCTCAAGATGCGGCTATCTCACGGCAGGAATGGTTAGGGTGGGCGCAAATAGCCTCCCTATTCATCGTCTTTTTCTGCCTTACAGGTTACTGCTTTCTTATACGAGCGGAAGCACGTTCTTACATTTTTTGGGGTGAAGAAAAGCCGACAGCGCCTCGCACTTTTAAGTCGATATTGATGGGAATTGTGAGCTTCGTTGTGAGCTATCCCTTTGTTTTTTGGATGGGAACATTCACGAGTTTGATCGCTTTATTGATCTGGGGCGAGGCGAAGGTCGAACAAGTAGCGGTCGAGCAGTTGAAAATGACCATGGGCCGGCCGCTTATGTTCGGTTTGATGGTTTTCCTCGTCGTGGTCCTAGTTCCGTTCATGGAGGAGCTGCTTTTTCGTGGTTTTTTGCAATCTATGTTAAAACGCTATATGGGGCGTATTTCCAGCCTTTTTATCACGGCTTCTATTTTCGCCCTTGTTCACTTTTCTCCCGGTCAAGGCACGGGAAATTTTCAGCTGATCGCCTCTCTCTTCGTTCTCTCGATTTTCCTAGGGTTTATCTACGAAAGGGAGCGGACGCTTTGGGCTCCAATAGCACTCCATTCGGTTTTTAACGGCTTCACAGTCTTGCTTATTGTTCTTTCAGATTAAAAGCGGATTTGGCCGTTAACGTAGATCGCTTTTTCGTCACGAAAACGTCCTTCAAGGGTCAAAGCAGCCCTTTCTTGGTCGACAAATGAAAGGCCGATCACATAACCCCAAAAAAAGCGGTTATCCAAGTCGGGAAGGAAAATCTCGAGGTTGGCAAAATTAAACCGCGCATCGCCGAAATCGACTTTCACCCCTGAAAATTTCGTACCCGCATACGGGACAAAGTTCCAGATGCGATGAGAGATTCCAAAACCGAATTGCCATTCGCAGTATTTAAAACGGATGTTGTTGTCTGGGTAAATTGAATCAGCTTCGGCAACTGTTACTCGCGTGATATGCGGCTTGGTGAAAAAGACTTGCCCTTCGGCGCCTATGGAGGTGCATCCACATTCAAAAAGTGTCGCACGGGCGCCGATGCTCCAGGAAAAGTCGGTTTTCGACTCTAGTTTGAAACGCTCGCCGTTAGGACCAACAAAAGTAAAGGCATTCGATCGAATGTAGAAGTTCGTAACGCCTATTGTTGAGAAAAGATCGAAACGGTCCCAAAAGTTGAGGGCGAGATAGCCTGCATTCGTGTAGATCTCGGTATATTCGATTTTATCGGATTGGTGCGGTTCATCGACTTCGAGATGACGATTGAAAACGAAGTCGCCGTAGTAGCCAAAGCGTATGCTATAGGCATCGCACCAATTCACCCCTTTTTGGCATAGGTCATAGCATGGTCCCTCAAAAAAGATCCCATCGCAAAGCAAACTTGCTTCAGATGGATTTCCGATTGGTAGTGCGTATTGGGCTTCGCAAGAGAGAATCATGAGCATTAGGCAAGCAAGTCTTTTCATCTGTATCTACCTCTAGAATCGTATCTGTCCGTTCGTATAGAGTGCCGTTTCGCCGCCGAAACGTCCTTCGAGAGTAAGAGCCGCTTTTTCAAAGCCGATCAGCGTACCCCCCACGGCATATCCCCAGTTGTTTTTACTTTTTGTGCTCGGAAGGGTCGTAGTATTCCCATTCGTTAAGAGGAGCATTGTATCAGCGGAATCTGTACGAGTGGGTCCCCATCTTACAGCTATATAAGGGACAAGGTTGTAGATGCGATGAGCTAGCCCTAAACCGATCTGCCACTCTTCGTATTTTAGATTCACGTTTCTGGCCGGATAACTGCTAGCCGTTGCGTCTTCAGTCAAACGGGTAATATGGGGCTTAGTATAAAAATATTGCGCTTCAGCTCCGAGATAAGTGCATCCACACTTCCAAAGCGTGCCGCGGATGCCTATGCTCCAGGAAAGATCGCTTTCCGTTTCGAATTCGAGACGTCCGCTGGTAGTGATACTTCCTGTCTCTAAGAAGAGTCGTGTAGTTCCTAGAGTTCCGAAGAGATCAAAGCGGTTTTTGAAGTTCACCGCGAGATAGGCGGCATTTGTAGAGAGTTCGGTTTTTTCTATAGCGCCCGCTACTCCGTTGTCCCGTTCTAAATGCTTATTAAAGACATAATCTCCGTAAAAACCGATCCGGAAGCTGAAAGCATCATACCATGAATAAGAGGGGGTGCAGCGGTACTTCTCCCAAAATAAGCCGTTGCAAAGCAGGCTTGCCTCAGCAGGGTTTCCTACAGGAAGGGCGTAGGCCGCACCGCCTGTAAGAATTGTCAAGAGAGTGAAGACGCATTTTCTCATGTCAGTGCCTCAAGGTTAGAAACGGATTTGTCCATTCACGTAAAGGGCTTTTTCGTTGCCCCACCGCCCTTCCACGGTCAGACTCGCCTTATCGCAATCGATAAATGAAACCCCGATGGCGTATCCCCAGAGCTTCTTGCTTTCAAGATCAAATAAAATCGCTGTTGCCAGGTCGTCGTCGTTAAAAAATCCGCTTACCAAAGTATCATCCAGACGGAATTGCGCATGTCCTAATTTAACCGCTGCATAAGGAACGAGCATGTTGATCCGGTGGGCGATCCCGATACCGATTTGCCACTCGCGGTATTTTGCACTGAATCCTTTTGGATAAATGCTGAGCGTATCCTCTTGGGTCAATCGGACAATATCCGGCCTGGTATAAAAATATTGGGCTTCAGCGCCAAGAGTGGTGCAGCCACACTCCCAGATCGTTCCACGCACTCCAAGGCTCCAAGAGAAGCTCGAATTGGTTTTGATTTTGAAACGGCCCGAATCGGCGAGTCCGAATGCACGTTCGTTCGTTTCAACAAAAATATTTGTCACCCCAAGAATTGAAAAAATATCGAAACGGTCCCAGAAATTAACCGCCAAGAAGGCCGCGTTCGTATTGATCCTCATATGCTCAACACCGCAATCGCGCGCATTGTCATCGACTTCCATATGCCTGTTGAAGACGTAATCCCCGTAAAAGCCGACACGAACGCTGAATGCGTCGAGCCAGGTTAAGCAGGGATCGCAAGGATCGCCGCAATGCCCCTCCACAAACAACCCGTCGCACACCAGGCTGGCATCAGCCGGATTGCCTACGGGAAGTGCATAAGCTGTTCCGCTTGCCAGAAGAGCTAAAATGGTAAAGATGCATTTCTTCATTTGTTTTACCGAATTGTAATGGATTTTATATAGCTTTTTTTTCTAGGAAATTCAACGATAAAAACGGAGGCTGCTCACTGGCTCTATTGAAAAAGTTATGACGCCCATCTTAAGCGATCTTTAGCCTTCATTTTTTAAAGACGCAAAAGCTCGAAAGTTCGGAGGGAGCGCCAGGTCTACCTCCTTCGCTTGAGCTTTAAAAATTGAAACCAAATCTTACTAAATCTAAACATCCTAAGTTTTTCAACACAGCCTGATGGCCTACAACTCTTCTCTCAAACATAAAAAATTGTTTTTATTAGTACCGAACTCATATATTGTGTATAATTTTATGATTTTTAAGGTAGTCGAGTGATTCAACCAACCTCTCTGTTAGACTTTGCCGGAATCAGCGATATCGGGCTGATTCGGGATCACAATGAAGATGTATGGGCGGCCTATCCTGAGCGCGGACTTTTTCTCCTGGCGGACGGTATGGGCGGACATGCGGCAGGGGAAGTTGCGGCTAGCGAGTCGGTTTCCTATTTACATGAGCTTGTAAAGAAGTGGCATCCAACAAAACAGACATCCCCCGACGAAGCGGTCTCTTTTTTCCGCGACGCCCTAGCTAAGGTCAATACTTCAATCTATCAAAAGGGGGAGCAAGAGCCTTCCCTTTCAGGGATGGGAACGACGATTTGCGCCCTCTATATCCATCAAATGCATGCTATCCTTGCGCATGTCGGAGATAGCCGGATTTACCGTTTGCGCGATGGAATATTGGAGCAACTAACGGAAGATCACTCTCTCGTTTCCGAGTTGGTTTCTCTTGGGGCGATGAAAGCCGAGGAAGGGGAAACTTTCGCTTACAAACATATTTTAACACGCGCGATCGGGACGCATCCTACAGTCGAGCCTTCCGTCAATTATTTAAAGATCAATCCACAGGACTGTTACCTTCTCTGTTCCGACGGCTTGACAAATTATGTGAGCGACCCCGAAATCGAAACTCTTTTATCCAACACGACCACTCTTGCGGAGCGTGCGCAGGCTCTTGTCGATTTAGCTAACGAGAATGGAGGAGGGGATAACATCACCTTGATCCTTGTCAAAATCCATGATTTATCTCGATAATAACGCCACAACCTTTCTCGATCCCGCAGTTTTAGCTGCCGTGGAAGCTGTTTTAAGGGGTAAAATCGGAAATCCCTCGAGCATCCATCGTTACGGGCAGGCGGGGCAAGCTCTTTTAGCCAAAGCAACCAAAGATACAGCCGCCTTTTTCGGGGTTCGGACATCCGAGATTCTCTTCACTTCCGGCGCGACGGAGGCTTTGAATATGTTGATCTGCAGCATTCCGCGGGGCAGCCATATCATCTCGTCTTCTTTGGAGCACATTGCGGTGATGGAAGCGTTGAAATTTACGGGATGCGAAGTCGACTACCTCGATCCCGAACCGCGAATGGGGGCAATTCATCCCAGACAGGTCGGAGAAGCCGTGCGTCCTGATACGGCAGCGATCGTCCTGACTGCGGCAAACAACGAAACCGGAGTAATGACTGATCTTGAGCCGATTGCCGCTTTTGCGGAAAAAAGGGGAATTGCACTTATTGTCGATGGCGTAGCGCGTCTGGGGAAAGGGGAGTGGAGGCTTCCCCAAGGAATTTCGGCCGCCTCTTTTAGCGGTCACAAGATTCATGCCCCAACAGGTGTAGGCGTCGCTCTCATCCGCAAATCTTTCAAGCCTCATCCCTTGATTGTCGGCGGACCACAGCAGCACAGGATGCGTGGCGGGACGGAAAATGTGGCTGGGATTGTCGGTTTTGCGAAAGCATTAACTCTTTTGCCCAAATCGGATGAAGAGATGGCTACCCTTCGCGATTCTCTCGAACAGGGATTGGCAGCGCATCTGGATATCGTCATTCACGGCGTCGATCAACCACGCCTCTGCAATACATCCAACATCGCATTCCCCGGAGTCGATGGGGAGACTCTCCTCATGCAGCTCGACTTAGCCGGCATCGCAGTCAGCCACGGATCTGCCTGCTCCTCAGGCGCTGTGGAACCCTCGCGTGTCCTCCTCAACATGGGGGTCGACCCTTTGTTGGCCCGCAGTTCAATCCGCTTCTCCCTCAGCAGATTTACGACACAAGACGAGATTGAAAACGCTATTGAGGTCGTGGTCGACCTCGTCACCCGCTTACGCGCACTTGTTAATTAAATATTTTATATATTGTAAGAAAATGTAAAGCTCTATATTATATCCCCCATTATGACTAGTAGATCAGATTGCATTTTAAATTTGGTTGAAGAAAAAAACCGTTGTTTTCAGTACGATAAAAAAGAAGCCGAAATACTTACGATTACGGCAGTCGCTTTAATTGGTATTTCGTTAGTCTCTTTAGGCCTTCTCTCTCATTTTTCCGTGATTACCGGGATTAATACGACCGCTCAATTGACTCTTTTCGGTACCGGTTCAACAGCTCTTCTAGCTTCCTTTTCATGCTGTTGTGTTAAGAGATTCTCATTTAGAAAAAAGGCGGAAACGCTATCATCAGTTGACCTACGTCAAAGAATTGAACGTATTCTCACCCAAGAATGCGATCCTATCGCGGAGCTGAAGCGGTTGGCTAAATCCTTTACGATTGAGCAGCTGCAAACGTTTATAAAAGAGGATTACCCCGAGAGTTTAGAGCTTATGGAAGCCGCGCGCGCGATGATCGGCCAAGCGCGCAATTATTTAGAAGCTAGAGAAGCGCTCTCTCCTTCCGGGCGAACTCGCCTAAGGGGCGCTCTCGATAAGATGGTTGTTGTTTTGGACAGCATTTTCTCTGCTTTTGGAATCAGCACCTTTTTTGAACCCGCTGAAAACCGCTTTGAAGGTGATTTTAAATTCCAAAAGATCATGATGATCATCAGCCTTTTTACGCTCTTAACCGCCACTCTCCTTCCCATCTTTGGAGTGACAACAGGTTCTTCTATTGTGGGTGGCACCCTGTTATTGATTATGGTCTTTAGTGTCATTTGGCCTCGGATTCGCCCCCTTCCTTCTACTATCCGAGAGGGGGAGAACTGGAGCAAACAAATTAGGGAAGGAAAACTTGGAAAAGTAAAAGGGAGGCCCGATGCGCTCGACACTATCGCGCATGCGCTATCAAGCAAAAGGCATCCTCTGATTATCGGACCGTCAGGTGTTGGAAAAACACAGACCGTATTAGCCTTTACTAAAGCTATTGAAGAGGGGCGCTATCCTCAACTCTCCGGAAAGACTGTTTTTTATTTCAACACGGCAAATCTTGTTCAAAGCAGGGAGATGTTTGGGGGGGGGAACAAGATTTTAAATGTGATCAGTCGAACAATCGATCGTCATCGAGAGGAGTGCATTTTAGTATTTGATGAAATCCATATTGCTTATCAAAGCGGCAAAAACGCCGTTTTAGGAGAGCAGCTCAAAACCTTTTTAGATGAAAAAGAGGGTAACTTTCCTTACGTTATCGGACTCACAACGCAAGAAGAATACTACCGTGATATTTTTAAAGATAATGCAGCGGGCGACCGCCGTTTTGAGAAAATCGAAATCGGCAATACGGATAAGAACGAAACCATCGGGGTATTAAGCCGCCTCATTTTGGAAGAAGCTCCTGATGCGCTTCTTGAAGAGGGAATCTTGGAATACCTTTACGCAAAAACGGAAAAAAATGTGCAGCCCTTGACAGCCCTGAATATTCTAAGAGACTGTATTTCAAAACTCAGAAATTATGTTCCTCCAACATCAAAGATCCTCTCTCAAAAGCAGGAAGAGTTAGACTCTCTCAATAATACGGCTGCTGCTATTGGAAGCGCTTCCTTAGGGCAAGAAGTTGAGAATCGTAAAAAAATTGAGCAGCTTGAAAAAGAACTTTCCACGTTGAAGACACAAGTCAGATCCGAGCAAGAGGCCCTTCTTAAAGTTAAACGTCTGCGTCAGAGGTTGCTACAGACAAGAGTCGCTAAGTTTCAAGCGGCTCTCGAGCTTACCTCTCAGAACGATGAGAAGAGGGCCAAACTCTTTGCCCTGCTTAAGTATTTCTTTGAAAAGACACTTGAATCGCATCTAAGAACTACATGTGAGAAAGCAGGAATGAAAGGGGTAATCGACCAAGAGTTGGTACAAGGTATTTTAGATGAAGAAGAAGCGAACATCAAAAAACGGGAAGAAGCACTCAGGGGTGCCCACATCAGTTTAGAGTTGAGAAAAATGAAAAAATTAAGTTTCTAATGTTTTGACGGTAATGGATTTGATGCCGAGAAGGGTTGTCTCCTCCGCGATCAACTCGAACGCACCGACAATTAGCGTATCCCCCTCAGTAGGTGTATGGTCAAGCTGAGAGATCATTAACTGCGCGAGCGTCTCTACGCCATGCGACGGAAGATAAGTGCCATACTCTTTGTTAAAGTCTGAAATTTTCGTATTTCCCCGAAACGTGCGGTGGATCATGGGGAGTTTTGCCCGTTTCAATCCCTCTTCAACCGGGGGGCGCTCTCCGAAAATTTCTTCCAGGATCGCATCAAGTGTCAACATGCCGATCGCTGCGCCCTCTAAGTCGAGTACGACGGCGACACTCTGGCGATTACGCCTAAAGTGTCCGAGTATCGGCAAAAGCTTCGTAGATGAGGTAATGAACCAAGGCGGTCTTGCATTATCGCGGACATAACGGTTGTCTGGTAGACTGACAAAGTCTCTTGGAATAGCGACTGCTACGATGTTCGAACGGGTTTTATGAAAAAGGGGGACGTACCTTTGGGCCGATTCGGAGAGCTTTTTGTGCAAGTCAGCGATGGTGGTACCGGAGGGGATCATCTCGATTTGCGAAAGAGGGGTCATTACCTGGGAAGCGGTCTTATTGCGTAGAGCAAAGATATTGGAGACGACGATGTTGAATTCGCTCTCCTCATCATGGCTTTCGAGAACTTTTTGCAGCTCTTCGCGGCTTAAAAAAACATCGAATGCCTCTTCCTTTTTCCCAAAAAGGCGATGGACGAATCGAGTGATTAACCCGATGAACCAAATAATCGGGGCGAAAACGCGGTGGGTCGCATAGACAATCGGGATACCCAGCATAATCACATGTTCTGAAAAGCGCCTCGCGGCAAAGAGGGGCGCAAGCTCAGCTAGAATGACAACAAAAAAGATCTGTGTAACGGGAGCTAGATCGGGGCTAAGGCCGATCGCGCGGTAAAATTCCCGCGAACTCTGAGAACCAATTTGCAAGGCGATATTCACGCCGAGCATGATCGTCCCAAAGAGCCTGGAGGGTTTTTGCAAGATGTACTGCAGCCAAATTGCTCGCTTAATTCCTTTGCTGACATAGTACTCGAGCCTAACTCTATTGAAAGAAACGGCCGCCATTTCGAGCATTGAATAAAATCCTTGAATAGCGATGCAGAAGAGTGTGATGCAGAACCAAATAAAAACGTTACTCATCTTTTACCCGCCGAATATAGACGCGCCGGACCCGATTAGGATCGGCAGCGAGAATCTGGAAGATAAATCCATCCCACTCGTACTTCGTCCCACTCTTCGGAATGTCTCCTAACTGTTCTGTCAACCAACCTCCCAATGTGACCATGTTGTTTTCGCTCGGCAGCTCAACCCCGAAGAGATGCTCGAACTCGCTCAACTCGAATTTTCCGCTGGTAATCACGACGTCACTTCCCGCAGGCGTGTAGCGTGACTTTTCATCCCTTCTGTCGGCGATCTCCCCAACCACAACCTCGTATAAATCTTCTTGGGTGATGATTCCCGAAATTGAACCGTATTCGTCGACTACGATCCCCATCTGCATTTCTTGGTAGAAAAAATGGTGGAGGAGCGTGCGCGCCAAAATCGTTTCCGGAACATAATAGGGTTTCGTCAGAAACGGAGCCAAGTCTTTCCCGGTTTTAATCGCGCTGCGATGCAGAAAAAAGGTTTTGGCCCTGATGATACCCAGCATATTTTGGAGATCGCCGTCACAAACGGGAACCCTGGAGCACTCTTTTTCAATAAAGAGGTAGATCAGCTTCGAGATCGGATCGCTCGTATCATAATAGAGGATTTCATGGCGCGGGTGCATCCGCTCCTTCACTGTATAGTCGGTAAGAGAGAGATAGCCTTCAATTAATTTCGCCTCTTCGAGACTTAAGATCCCCGTGCTTTCAGAAGATTTAAGCACATGGTGGAGCTCCTCTTTGGAGATCTCTTTTTCCCTCTTCAGGAAAAAGAAAAGAAGGTGAGAGAGACGGGTTGTGATATAGGTCATGGCGAGAAGAAGAGGGCCGAGGATCTTCTCCAACAGCGCGACCGTTCTGACGACATGCATTGCGATTGGCTTGTTGTAGGAAAGGGCAAGTGTTTTAGGAATGATCTCTCCGATAAATAGGGTGATCACAAGCGGAACGCCAACTTTAAGGAACCATGTTGTTGAGACGCCGAAAAAATTTGCAGAGGTATTCTGGATCAAAATATTCGCGCCGATATCGCAGAAAAGTAGAGTGACGAGAAGGTCGCGAGGCCGCGATAGAACGGATGCGATCAACTGCTTCCGCTGGTCGCTGCTTTGCTTGTAGATCTTCAACTCCGTCGAAGAGAGAGAGAAGAGGGCGATTTGAGAGAGCGAGAAAAATCCCGATCCAAGCGTAAACACGAAAAGAAGGATAAGCAAAGATATCATTTGGTAATAAAGTGTACTTTTGTTTGGCCTTCAGGAACGAGGCCAAGGCGCCTCATCAAGGTGAGCTCGATAAAACTCTCATCCTCCTGGCTTGCAATTTGAAGTTTCAGATCTTCCTGCTTCGCCAGCTCCCTTTCTTTCTCGATCTCCAAAGAGCGGAATTTGTCGCGAAGCTTCTCCTCCTCCCGTCTCTTGTGCCCTAAGGCTTGATCGTAAGCGAAACAACAGATGAGAAAAAAGAGGATCGTCCACCACGATTTTAGAATGATCTCATCAAACAACCTAGACCGTGGGGATCGTAATCCCCGTTTGTTTCTGATACTTTCCATTACGCTCCGCGTACGAAATCCCGCACAACTCCTTTGCTTCGAAGAAAATGACTTGGGCAATTCCTTCATTTGCGTAAACTTTAGCGGGAAGGGGAGTTGTGTTGGAGATTTCGATTGTCACATGTCCTTCCCACTCAGGTTCAAACGGTGTGACATTGACGATAATGCCACAGCGTGCGTAAGTAGATTTTCCCAGGCAGATTGTTAAGATATTTCTTGGAATGCGGAAATATTCTATACTTCGAGCAAGCGCAAAAGAATTAGGCGGGATGACACACTCCGTAGCCTGGATATCGACGAAAGAATCTTCCGTAAATTGCTTAGGATCCACGATGGAATTATACACATTTGTAAAAACCTTAAATTCGTCTGAAAGGCGGATATCATATCCGTAGCTCGACTGACCATAGCTGACAATTTTTTCTCCGCGCTCATTAGTACGGACGAGCTGCCCTACATAGGGCTCAATCATCTTCTGTTCGTCTGCCATCTTGCGGATCCACTTGTCTTCTCTAACGCTCATTGGAAACTCCTTTTGACGTCATGTGCGCGTTTTGATAATTATATATAGCCTTTGATTCAGTTTTTTGCTAGATTATCTTCTCATATGCAGGAAGAGAAGAGCTTCATCGAATCGACTTTAGCGGCAGAGGACCACAACTTCGAAGTCCCTTTGCGCCCCCAATCGCTTGCGGAATTTTTGGGACAAGAAGAGATCAAAGAACGCCTTGACGTTTTTATGGGAGCCGCAAAAAAGAGAGGTGAGACGCTTGGCCACTGTCTTTTGTCGGGTCCTCCGGGCCTGGGGAAAACGACGCTTGCAAATATCATTGCGAAAACGATGGGAAGTTCACTCATCGTGACCTCAGGACCGATGCTCGAAAAACCGGCAGACCTAGCAGGTATTTTGACCAATTTGCAAGAGGGCGATGTCCTCTTCATCGACGAAATTCACCGGATGCAGCGATCGGTTGAAGAGTATCTCTATCCGGCTATGGAAGATTACGCGCTCGATCTTATGATCGACAGCGGCCCAAACGCCCGTTCTGTCCAAGTTAAGCTCAATACATTTACTCTGGTAGGAGCGACAACTCGCTCCGGGCTGATGACGGCTCCCATGCGCTCTCGATTTGCCTTTACTTGCCGTCTCGATTACTACCCTCCCCCCGTTTTGGAGAAAATTCTTGCCCGCACAGGACGGCTGCTCCATCTCTCTATCGACAAGGAGGGATTGTCGGAAATCGGCCGCCGAGCGCGAGGAACTCCCCGCATTGCTAACAATCTGCTGCGCTGGGTTAGGGATTACGCTCAGATGCGCGCAGGAAATCTTGTTAATAAAGAGGTTGTATATAAAGCCCTTGAGATGTTAGCTATCGATGAAGAGGGGCTCGATGAAACGGACAAGAAGATTCTTGCCGTCTTGATCGACCATCATGACGGGGGTCCTGTCGGACTCAATACGCTCGCTCTGGCGATCGGCGAGGAGGGACAGACAGTAGAGGAAGTCTACGAGCCGTTTCTGATTTTACAAGGGTTTCTAAAACGAACTCCTAGAGGGAGGGTCGCGACTGAACGCGCTTACCGTCACCTAGGAAAAACGAGGAAAAAGTCGAGGTAACACATGCGTGCATTCGTATTTTGTGGATTATTGTTAATGCTGCCGCTTGGAGCCGCTCCTGTTGGCGGTTCGAAGGAATATGCCAAGTCATTGCCTGCGGGCCCCAAAATTAAAGTGCTTCTTGAAAAAGATGCCAACTCGGCTTTTCTGGAAGTAAGGGGTCCCTACCGCGTCGTGCGTAAAGATACGGGTGAGGCGTTAAGCTCCGGAAGTATAGGCAAGCGTTTTGTTGTACACGCCTTGGCTGATGGCTTGCGCTGGGGTGAGGAATATCCGGATATCTATCAGATTTCCGTTGTTCCGACTCATTCCGACTGCCTGGTCTACGTCGACGGGATTCAGTACAAGGGGACGGTTTCTGTCTACCATGTGCGCAACAGCCGGATTACGATTGTGAACGAAGTGCCGATTGAAGATTTTTTGAAATCAACCTTAGCCCTCCATTACGACCGACCTTTTGAAAGGGAAGCGATGTGCGCCCTTGCTATTGCCGCTAGGACAGAAGCTTACGCCAAAGTATTGAACGGCAAAAGGTCCAAACGTCCGTGGGAGGTCACCGCACAAGAAGCGGGCTATTACGGCTGGGGGGTCACGCAGCAGAAGAATGGAGTTGAAGCCGCGGTCGATTGGACTCGGTTTATGGTATTGGAGTCTTCAAATTCGGGCGGGCCCGCTCAAAGCGTCCCTCTTGCCCGCTCCAAGGCTGAAGAGTTGGCAGGCCGAGGATATGACGCAAAAAAGATTCTGCAATCCTCATTCCCAGGGCATAAACTTGGAATTACAATCAATCCTGACGAGGTGGCTGCGCGCCATTAGAAGATCTGCTAAAACTTTTTGATAAGAGCTTTACGACGTCTTAGAGTCTGTTTTAAGAACGAGCGACGAATAGGGAGCGAGAGTAAACGTCTCAGAGGAGAGAGCGGGCGCCTCGCTCTCCTCCATTATGTCGACGGGGGAGTCATTGTCCGTATAAATAATCCGGTGCCAAGGTGTTTCGCTCTTGGGAAGATGAACTGTCACTTCATGATGATACGTATTGAATGCGATATACAAAGTGTAGTTGTGAAGCAAGTCGGGAAGGGCGCAGGCAATGAAACGGCTTTTCGATCCCCAGTCGGGTTTTCCCGGTTCGGTACCATGCCATGTCACATCGTGTTCGCGTAAAAACTGAGATCGGGTCACTACCGGGTGATTTTTACGGAAGAAGATCGTCTTTTGATAGAATCGAAAAAAATCCTGTTTTTTTTCAAGGGTATCCCACTGAAACCAGTTGAGCCGCGAATCATGGCACCACGTGTTGTTATTTCCGTATTTGGTATGTCCATATTCGTCGCCCATCAAAATCATCGGGACACCTTGGGAGACCATAAGTGCTAAATGAAGATTTTTCATTTGCTTCAGCCTGAGCTTTAAGACCTCTTCGTTTTTTGTGGTTCCTTCTAGCCCGCAGTTCCAACTCTCGTTGTTGTTCGATCCGTCTTGATTCGACTCGCCATTTTCCCAATTGTGCTTATCGTTGTACGAGACAAGATCTGCTAGCGTAAAGCCGTCGTGGGCTGTGATAAAATTGATGCTGTTGAGAAGCTGCCCCTCTTTTCCGTAAAGATCTTCGGAGCCGCTGATACGCGTTGCGAATTCCCCGGTAACCCCATCTGTTCCTTTGATGAACCTGCGTACACAATCCCGGTATTTTCCATCCCATTCCGCCCATCTTCCTTTGCCCGGAAAGGATCCGACTTGATAGAGTCCGCCGGCATCCCAAGGCTCAGCGATTAATTTGGTATCGGCAAGTATCGGATCGTAGGAAATCGCTTCAACAAGAGGCGGGTTTTGAAGGGGAATCCCGTCATGGGAGCGCGTCAAGATTGACGCAAGGTCAAACCGAAATCCGTCTACATGCATCTCCATTACCCAGTAACGCAAACTCTCCCTGATCATATCGCGCACAACCGGATGGTTGCAATTTACCGTATTCCCACACCCAGTAAAATTGTAATACTCGCCTCCTGGGCCCAGCATATAGTAAACAGAATTCTCGATTCCTTTAAAAGAGAAGATCGGACCGTCTCCATTCCCTTCAGCAGTATGGTTATAGACGACATCTAAAATGACTTCGATTCCGTTGGCATGTAGTTCTTTAACAAGTCTTTTAAATGAATTGACCGGCCCATAACGCATCATCGGCGAGAAAAAATTAACCGTTGAATACCCCCAATAATTATAAAGATTCTCTCCCGTAAAGGGATGGCGGTTGATATTGCTCAATTCATTGAACTCGTGTATAGGCATGAGTTCGACAGCATTGATTCCAAGAGATTTAAGGTATGGGATCTTTTCAATTACCCCTTCAAACCCTCCTGGTTTATCGACCCCACTGGAGGGGTCCTGTGTCAAACCCCTTACATGCATTTCATAAATAATCAGTTCTTTCATGGGGATATTCGGATGCTCGTCATCCTCCCAGTCGAAGGGTTCTTGCAGGGGGTCGACGATTCCTTTGTGAAATGGCGGATAGTCGCTTGCGGAGGAGGCTCCCCACTCAGTCTGGCTTACGACTTGTTTGGCATATGGATCGAGCATAATATATCGATTATCGAAATAGTGTCCCTTTAAGGGGTCGTAGGGGCCATCAACTCTGTAGCCGTAAGCGTAATTTCCCGGAAGATCGGCGACGAATATATGCCAAACATTGCCTGTTTTATTGACCTTTGGGTGGAGGGGAATCTCCAATCCGGAGTCGTGGTTTTCCGGAGCGAATAGACACAGAGAGAGAGCGTGCGCATTTCGTGAAAATAGGGCAAAATTATACCCACCCGGGTGTTTGGAAACACCCAACGGATAGGAAAATCCGCGGTTAATCTTAAATTTTTCTTCCATACTTTAGAGGTAGCATGCCTATCGTCAAAACGCAATAAAAACGTCAATAACAAAAAAATCGCACATGACGTTAAAAACGTGTTACGAAATTCATGATGTGTTATAACGGTCCATATTTTATATGACACCCTATAAGGAAGGATAAGCCATGTCATTTGAAAACGCTAAAGAAAATTTAAAAGAATTCGGAAAAGAGCTTGGTTTGGAAGGGCTTGCATATGATGAGAATAACACGTGTATTCTTGGCATCGATGATGAGTTCTCCATGCACCTTACATACGAGCCGAATTCCGACCGGCTCTATGTCTATTCTCCGCTTCTTGACGGTCTACCAAAAGATGTCAACATCCGCATGAAGCTTTATGAAAAGCTTTTGGAAGGTTCTATGCTTGGAGGCCAAATGGCCGGTGGCGGCGTAGGCGTAGCTGTTAAAGAGGAATTGATTCTCATGCATTGTGTCATCGATATGGCATATGCCGTACCCTCATTGCTGCGAGCCTTTGCTCCTCTCTATGTCGAAACGGTTGAGAAATGGAGAACCGTTTGCCGCGATATTTGCGAAGGACGCGAGCCCTCGGTAGATACTATGCCTAAACCTCCCCCAACACAACCTCCTCCAAAGCCCGGTACTGGAATCCGCGCTTAAGCACTCCCTTTTTTCTCAATCCGGACTCATCCTCTAGTATGTTTGAGTTTGGGTTGAGGCTATTTATCTTTTCAATGATTCCTCTTTTAGGAAACGAGATTCAGGGTTGTCAGTATCTACAGTACTCCTCAATCCAGAGCTCGATTGCCTCTTCCGTCTTGATTGCTTCTTGTTTCGCTTGCCTATTCTGCAACTCCGCTTCATCGACCAGTTGGGTGAATTCCCGGTGTAGTTCGTAAAAACGCTCCTTGTATAGAGAACCGTTCCAAGGCCTGTTTGCTTCTTTCAGGAAGCAGGAGAGGAAATCCCGAAATCGGGGGTCTTCGATTTGCTTGTAAACGCGTTCAGCTTCGATTGACGCTTTCCTAATCGCTCGCGCCAGGAGCACCTTAGGGTTTCTTCCAAACAAAATTCCTAAAAGTCCTCGGGATCGTTTTACAGCAGCACCTTCGAGTAGAGCGACATAGAAAGGCTGAAGCCGTTGAAGAAGAGTATTAGACCTCTTTTCCTCGGTTCGAAAAGCATCGAGTTTTTGGCAAAGCAGTTGGTAGGAGCCTTCCGCTTCGGGAAATGCTTTTAGGATTGCCTCTACAAGCTCCTTCTTTAGTTGACCAAGCTTCTCGTCTTGATCTTCTCCTATCTCGTCGATTTCATGATCGATTACTTGTAGCTTTTGCTTTAAATTGGCAAGTTTTTCGAATTTTCGATCCGGCCGCTTATGTTTTAAGACCTCCATATCTACTGTCTCTTTTAGGCGGATGATTTCGTCATAGATTGCTTCTCTCTCTTGAAGAAGCTGAGCGCAGTTCTTTTTTGAAGAGCGGCATGCATTATAATCTTTTTTCAAATCTTGGAGGCGCATTATAAGTTGCATTTTCTTCACCATTCAGCTAACCTGATTTCAAATCGTATAGTAGTCACAAGGTAAACGATCATGATTATAGTTGAAATAGCAGGTTTTCTCGGAGCCGATCCGGAAGAGCGATTTACAGCGACCGGGAAACGGGTAGTCAGCCTTCGTGTTGCCACCCGTGTTCGCCAGCGAGGGCAGGACGATACGGTTTGGTGGCGCGTCGATATTTGGGGAGACCGTTTTGATAAGATGCTTCCCTACTTGAAAAAAGGCTCCGGCGTCATCGTTATTGGCAAAATGGGGAAGAAACCCGAAACCTACGTGGCCAAAGACGGGACAACCCAAGTTTCTCTAACCCTCTCAGCCGAAATCGTTGAATTCAGTCCCTTCGGACGACCTGAGAGTACTTCAGGGAAATCCGAAAATCAGGGATATGGAAATCCCCCTTATCAAAACGGAGCGGCCCAGGAACAGTATGCCGCTACGGGAGCGGGCGCCGAACAGGAACACGCCTTCGCAGGAGACGATTTACCATTTTAGAACCTCTTTAAATTATGTTATTTTCAGCTACAGCCCAACTCTCGCAGCGAAAAGAGGCTGAACTCATTGTTTTTCCATTTTGGCAGAGGCAAAAAAAGCCAACTGCCGCGGCCCCGCTGCAGACCTTTTCCGCCCTAGCAAAGGCGCCGATAGAGGCCGGAGATTTTACCGGTAAACAAGGGGAAACTATCCTCCTATATTCTAAGGGTGCGAAAGAGAAGCGCACTCTTCTCGTTGGGCTTGGTAGGGAAGAACAGCTCTCAGTAGAGGTTTTGCGTCAAACCTATTCGGGGGTCGCCAAAGAGTGTCAGAAGAGAGCAGTTTCAAAAATCAACGTAGTCGTCCCTACAATCGCTGAGCTTAGACATGTTGATGTACATGAGTGCCTAAAGGGGATTGCAGATGGGATTCTGCTGACCAATTATTCCTGGGAAAGACTGGCTACACTTGTTGAAGAGACCGTTTTACTAAAGAGCGTTTCTCTCATCGGAATTCGCCCGGATATGCTTGAAACCGTCCGCACTTGCGAAGAGATTGCCGAAGGGGTTTATTTCGCCCGCGATCTCATTAACGGGAACGCCGACATCGTCACTCCGCAATATCTTGGGGAGGCGGCTAAAAAAATTGCTGCTAAATTTTCGAATACAACGGCACATGTCTATGACAGGAAATGGATCGAAAAAGAAAAGATGGGACTTTTCCTTGCTGTCTCTCGCGGCTCCGCGCAGGAACCTGCATTTATTGTGCTTAGTTATAAAGGACATCCCCGCTCAAAAGATCATACGGTCCTTGTCGGTAAGGGTGTGACTTACGATACAGGCGGTTTAAATTTGAAGCCCACCGGCTCAATGGAAACCATGCGAGATGATATGTCCGGGGCTGCAACGGTTCTTGCTACAATCGCGACAGCTGCCTCCTTAAAGCTTAAGCATAATATTACGGCGGTTGTAGCCGCGACTGAAAACTCAATCGATTCTAAGAGCTACAAACCCGGCGATGTCTATCCAAGCATGTCGGGAATAACGGTCGAGATTGGCAATACCGACGCAGAAGGCCGCCTCACTCTTGCAGATGCCTTGACTTATAGCATTAAAAAGCTCAAACCAACCAGGTTGATCGACTTAGCAACTTTAACCGGCTCCATAGTCGTTGCTCTAGGCGAGGGAGTTTCCGGTCTTTTTTGCAATGATGACAAGCTCTCGGCAAGACTTCTAGATTCGAGTTTGCATACTTCTGAGATGCTATGGCGTATGCCCTTGTATACTCCTTATAAAGAACAACTTAAATCGGATATAGCCGATATTCGTAATATTGGCGGCCGTCCTGCCGGCTCGATTACAGCCTCTTTATTTCTTCAGGAGTTTGTCAAAGATCTTCCTTGGGCGCACATCGACATCGCCGGCACGGCATTTGGAAGCAAGGAGCGGGGTTACAATCCAAAAAATGGAGTCGGCTTTGGAGTTCGGCTTTTGATCGATTTTTTTCAGAATCTATCCTAGTTCCAAGTGTTAGGTTTCTAGTAGTTTAAACTTTTTTTCCTCGTATCCGAGAGCTTTTTTTTTATAATTTTACTAAAGTCTCTCGTAAGGTTTTCCGATCTATCGTGTAGGCAATTGCTGAAAATAAACGATAGGAGGCAAAGCCATGTTGAGACTCCAAAGACGTCGAGCATCTACGTCTACGAGCAGTCGTCGCACAAAGAAACGCGCTTCAAGCAACTCCGGAAAGCGATCAACTGCAAAAAAGAGTACAGCTCGAAAATCGTCTGCAGCGAAAAAAGCGGCGCCTAAACGTAAAGCTGCTAGAAAGAGCACAAAGAAAGCTTCTACAGCTCGCAAAGCTGCTCCAAAAAGAAAAGCTGCGTCAAAGAAAGCTGCTCCGAAAAGAAAGGCTGCTAAGAAGAAAGCCGCTCCGAAAAGAAAGGCTGCGTCAAAGAAAGCTGCTCCAAAAAGAAAAGCCGCTTCTAAGCGTAAAGCTTCTACAGCTCAGAAAGCCGCTCCGAAAAGAAAAGCTTCAGCGAAGAAAACTGCTTCTAAGCGTAAAGCTTCTACAGCTCGCAAGTCTACCGCTTCTAAAAGTGCATCGTCGGCAAAAAGAAAAACGGCTTCGTCATCGCGTCGCCGCGGTTCTCTATCTGCCGCTCCTGCCGCTCGTTCTAAGAGCAAGCGTTCAACAAAACGCGCTTCTCGTTCACGAGCACAAACAGCGGAAGGCTGGCGCCGCAACGTCATGAAACTTTACGGCTCTGAAATGCCACGCTAAGTTTTAAACGGCTTTCTAATAAATAGTGGCGGCCTAACGGCCGCTACTTTATTTTCAACTGATTCTGCTATAAACTGAGTTTTGGGTTTTTCTCTCTCGTCTTCAGGAACTTTGCTTGCTTCTCTAAATTATTCTGCTATAGCAGTAGCGTTTTGCCAATGCAGCGGTAAAACTTGTTCGCGAAATAGCCTGATTGATGGTATCTTAACCTTGATTATGACACTTATCATTGCGAAAGATCCGGAAGAGAGGCGCCGGGTGCTTCAAAGCGCTTTAAATAAGGAGAGCGCTCCCATCTTTTCGTTTCCAGCTGAGGAGTTTGAGCCCTTTTTGCAAGAGGTCGAAACCCTCCCGTTCCTCTCAAAGAGCAAAGCGGTTGTGCTCCAGGAGGTAGATCTTCTAGATAAAAGGCAACTCAAGAAACTGGAGGCATATGTCGAAAAGGCTAATCCGTGGGTTACGCTCTATTTAACAGCCGCTTCTCCTCCCGCGCAAAGCTTCGTTAAAAAATGCGATTCCGTGGTCTGCATCAAAGATGAGAAGCCTTGGGAAAAGGATAAACGTCTCGTCGAGTGGGTTGTGGGAGAGGCAGCCGCTGCCGGTGTCGCGTTGTCGGCGGAGCCCGCGCGTGTTTTTGTTAAAGCCGTTGATTCACAGTTTCTTAAACAGGAGCTTGAGAAATTAATCTGTTACGTAGGGGAGAGGCGTGAAATCACTGTTGCAGCTATTCACGAGATCTGCACGCCTATTCATCACGAAACGCTGTGGCAGCTTGGCGACGCTATTTTTGCGCGGCAAACCTCTTTGGCTCTCCAAATTGGATCGGCCCTTTTGGATAACGGTATGGCTCTTTTTTCTCTGCTTGCCCATTTGCGCACACAGCTGCACATGACGTTGAAGGTGCTTACCCTCTATCGCCAAGAGGGGAAAATGGCCGTTTCGAAAGCATTTCCCTATTTGAAGGGGGGACTTCTCGATAAAAAAATTATTACAGCAAACAGTTATGGACTAGAGCGGATTAGGCAAGGCCTTGTCCATCTATTCGAAACCGAATTACAAGCGAAGAATAGCGCCATCGATCATGCGCTTCTTCTTGAAATTCTATTGGTAAAGATCTCTCATGACTCTATTTCTACTCCCAAACGTGCTTGGTCCTGTTGAGGATATTCGAAACTTTCTCCCAAAAAACGTAAGCGAGGTCGTGAGTCGGCTCGATGGCCTGATTGCGGAGAGCGAAGGAGAGGGACGGCGATACCTTAAACGTTTTCCCACCAAGAAAAAACCTCATGAAATGCCGATCGCTCTTCTCAACAAGCAGACCGCAAAAGACGAGCTTGATTTTCTTCTTGAACCTCTTATTGAGGGAGAGGATTGGGGGGTTGTCTCAGACGCAGGGCTTCCCTGTTTGGCCGATCCCGGCGCTGCTTTGGTCTGGAGAGCTCGGCAACGCAAGATTCCGGTGGAAGCATTAATCGGCCCTTCCTCAATCATTCTCGCGCTTATGCTCTCCGGTCTCTCGGGTCAGCAGTTCTTCTTTCACGGTTATATACCCAAGAAGCCCGAAGAGAGAGAGCGGGCTCTGAAGAGTTGGGAAAAGATAAAAGGAACGACCCACATTTTTATCGAAGCACCCTACCGGAATGATTACACTTTGGATGCCTCTCTGAAAACCTTATCTCCTCAGACACTTCTGAGCGTTGGAGTTAATCTCACGCTCCCTGACCAGATCGTGCAGACTGCGCTTGTTGGAGAGTGGAAGGAGTTTGAAATTGGAAAAAGACCTGCCGTTTTCTTGTTTATGCCATAATGATTTCAGCAACAGAGTCATGAAATAAAATCCCCCGCTCGGTGAGGCCGAGGCTGTTTGCCTCGAGAAAGCCTTCATCACATAATTTAATGTATATATTCTTCAACTCGCGAGGCCACGCTTCAACCCCTTCCAACAAGCGTAGCCCAACGGCAAGTTTTTCTTTTAAAGCCTCGGTTAAAGGGAGTTTCTCATGAAAGTCGATAGGCAGACGGTTTTGGTTCAACATTTTCGCGTATTGAGAGAGGTTTGCACAATTACGGAAGCGAGCGCCTTCCCAATAGCTGAAAGCGGAAGGGCCGAACCCTAAAAAGGGACGTCCCTTCCAGTATCCGGTATTGTGGCGGGAGTGAAAACCCGGTTTGGAGAAGGCGGAGATTTCGTACCGTTTCAACCCCGCGGCTTGGAGTCTATCAACTGCGCTTTTGAGCATTCTCAGACTCGTCTCTCCATCGGGAATACGGGGGAAAAGGGTGTGGCGGTTTTTATAAAAGGAGGTGTGAGGCTCGAATGTAAGATTATAAAGTGAAAGGTGTGCGATCGGGAGGGAAATAGCTCTTTCAAGTGTTCTTTCCCAACTATCCAAGGTTTGTCCCGGAAGGTCGTACATCAAGTCGATTGAGATATTTTCAATCCCTGAATCGGCGAGGGCGAAGGCGGCATCCACTGCCCTACCAGCTCGGTGGGTTCTGGTTAATGTTCTGAGAAGGCTGTCATCGAACGATTGAATCCCGAGACTCACTCGGTTGATTCCGGGAAAAAGGGCTACGGAGGTCTCAGGGTTCGTCTCGATTGTGATTTCAACCCCTTTTTCCGGAGCTATCCAGGAAAGAATCTTCTCAATCGCTTCAGGTCCAAGCAACGAAGGGGTGCCGCCTCCAAAATAGACCGATATGAGCCGCCCCTCTTTTGGTAAAAAAGGACGCCTCAATTCCCACTCCCGTCTCAGGGCATCCATGTAGAGTTTTCGGAAAGGCTCCTTATTGGGGATGACGTAGAAATGGCAATATCCGCATTTTCGTGTGCAAAAAGGAACATGAAAATAGAGGCTGTACTCCACGGGTAAAGAAACTACCATTCCGTCGCGTCGGGATCGATAATCCCGCCGCGGCGCCATCTGTTTCTGTCGCTGAAGGGATCCTCTTCCTCTTCTTCTTCCACACGCTCCACGTCTGTCGCGACCGTTGTTTCTTCCCTTTCCTCTTCGTTCGTTTGAATGTCAAGCGATTCGGTTTCCATTTCCAAACCGGCTTCGGTCGTTTCGCCGAAATCTACATCCGACATGCTGGGCGTTTCGGGATAAACTGTTTTGGCCGGACTGCGCCGGGGAGCAGTAAATTCCTCGACTTCACCGCTCTCCTTTAGAAATTGGAGGCGTTCTTTCTCTTCGAGGATCCGCGTTTTTAAGTTCTCGATCTCCTCCTTATGGCGCTCAATTTCCTTCTTGGGAACGAGTCCCAATTTCATCCATTGTTCAAGATCGTTCAACTCGGATTCGAATTTTTTTAATCTTTCACTTTTCATAGCTCCCCACGGTAAAAATGAAAGGGTTTACCTTCTTGGACCTTTTTTTTCAATCACCTAATTATTGTAAACGTTTTTTTGAACAAATTCCGCAGATACAACAAAAAAATGCCAAGCCCAAGGATAATGGCTCCAGGGTAGGTGAGCCAGCGCTTAAATGGGTCGTAATTGACGACAATCTGCACCTGTTTGGCTCTGCCTGGGTGGGAAATCATATTAGAGAGATAGAAGCGATACCCTTTTTTTTCAAAGACCCGGTTCATGCTAAGGGTCGTTTCTTCCCCATCTACAAGTAAAGCAGATTCATAACTGTAAGGGCGGGTGGTTCCGGGATAGTCGATCTCCCGCGCTTCGCGCAAGCGAATGTGAAAGGGGATCGGCTTCTCAAGAGATTGGAAGCGAAAGAGGAATTTTCCTTTCAGAGCGGGCCATTTGAAGCTGCCGGCGAATTTATCATAAACAAGTGTGAGCGTATCTGATTGAGCTCCATCGGAAATGAGCATGCGAATGCGCGGCTTTAGTTCTTCCTTTTTCCGATGAGGGGGGATGGGGCGTGAGAGACGAGTCAAAGGAGCGACCAGCTCGATAGGGGGAAAATCGTCGGGCAATTCGGCGAAAACACCATAGCCGCCGAACCCCTTGTCAAAGATCAGGAAAGCCTCGTTTTCAAATGAGTAGGTAAAAGAATCGCCTTCCCGGTTAAAAGCGACAAGATGCTCTTTGTTCTCTTGATCCTGGATGAAATAGAGCGCAGCCGTTCCCCGAAAAGTAGCTGATTGCGGAGAAGCGCGAAGAGCTTGGATGGTATAATTTGTGGTTTGCAAAGCAGGCCCATCTACTTCGAAGGGAGGAAGGCCGTAAATATGTCCAAAGTCTCCTTTGATGAATCCTTCGAAATGCTCCTCAGAATGCTCATTCCACTCGAGCAAAGTGATAGAGAGCCCCTCTGTTTGCATCTTCTTTTTTAAAGGAATCATCTGGCGTTTCTCAGAACTCTCCACCAAAAGGGCATAGGAGTTCGGAAGCAAAATCCTGTCTGATCCACTCCCTTCGGCGATTCCCATCGCCCCTTGAACCCCGAAATAGCTTTTGCAAAAAACGCCCGCCAAAATCATGAGAAGTCCGATATGGGTAATCACAAAAGGGATATGGCGCTTCTTAAAGGGGATTCGATTTAAGGTGGCCGTTAGGATGTTTACGAAGTAGAGTCCGATCAGGAGTTGAAAGACCGGACTTTGATAGGTGAAATAGGCAGCATAGAGATGAGAACCGCTCCACGATTCGAGAAAGGTGCCTGCGACCACGAAAAAAAGTGTCGCTGCGATCAATATAAGTGCGAAGTAGACGCTGCCGAAAAAATGCCTCACAGCCTCCCGGGGATTTCTTGGATCAATTCAAAACTCTCCGCAAAAAACTGCAGTTCTTTCCTATGACGGGCGATCAGTTCGGAGGGTCCTGCTGCCTTGATCGTATAGTCGGCACGCATTTGTTTGAAATGTTCCTCCTCCATAGGGCAAGAGGCGAGAAAGCTAAGAGTCTGGTAGTGTTCGAAATCGAGCTGCATGCTCCATGCGAGAATTGTCGGCCCCTCCAGACAGAGTCCGAAAAAACCGCAGCGGCAGGCCGGTTCTAAACGGGTCTCGACCTCTCCCAGTTGCCGCATCCAACGTGCGACCTGCGCCTTTGGAGGAATCCGTTCTTCCAGACGGTTTGAGGGGAATGTATGGATCGTGACTTTAAGCTCTTCGTCGATGAGGAAAGAGACGTTCGGCTCCCTTGTATCTTGAATAGACCCATCATGATCGACGCGCTTCCAACCGGCAGGAACTTTGGCTCGGTAGACCGGACGGCGTACCAAGGCTGCGCCAGCCGACTCCTCCCTGCCGGTAAATTCCTCTACTGTGAATGGGGAAACTTTTTTAGGAGATTTGTGGCAGCCCGATAGAAAAATGAGGATCAGAAGAAGATGGATTTTCATCATGGCGTCAGTTTGGTATGCAAAATGCTATTGGGGAGATGAATGTAGCAAATAAATGGTTTTATGCCCACATCGCGTCCCTTTACCTATATGCAGCTTGCAAATGTCGATTACATCGAGCAGCTTCATCAAGAGTTTTTATCAGACCCAGATAGCCTTGAACCATCATGGCGCTATTTTTTCGAGGGGATGGAGTTCGGAACTTATCAGAAGTTTCTCGAAGTTCCTGAGGAAGCCATTGCTGATTTGCGGGTTTTCAATCTGATCGATGCTTATCGCACGTTTGGACATCTTCAAGCAGCTTGCAATCCCGTCTCTTTGCATCCTCCTGAGCCGGTTCGTGAACTTCTTCTTTCTACTCTAGGATTTAAAGAGAGTGAATTGGAGAAGGAATTTCCGACATGCGGTTTGCTCGATCAGCCGATAGCTCCTTTAAAGGAGATCATCTCTATTTTGAAGGAGATCTACTGCGGGCGGATGGGGATTGAGTATATGGACCGCCGCTCCCCCGAGTTGGAACGTTCGTTACAGGAAGAGGTCGAAAAAACGCGCATGCGCCCAGATTTTTCGATCGATGAGAAGCGGGCGATCCTTGATCATCTCAACAAGGCGGAGCTCTTCGAGATTTTCCTGCACACGAAATACGTGGGACAAAAACGGTTCTCCCTGGAGGGGGGTGAAACGCTTATTCCGATCCTGGCTAGAATCGTTGAAAAGGGGCCCGATTATGGAATGGACGAATTTGTGATCGGAATGGCCCACCGCGGAAGACTGAATGTGTTGTGCAATATTTTAAATAAATCCTACTCTATGGTCTTCAGTGAATTCGAGGATTACGTCGATCCCAACCAGATCGAATCTGCCGGAGACGTCAAGTACCACAAGGGGTATTCGTCTAACGTCTCCACACCTGCCGGCAAGCAAGTGCACATCAGTTTGACTGCCAATCCAAGCCACCTTGAGTCTGTCAATCCGGTCGTGGAAGGAAAAGTACGAGCGAAACAAGTCCAACGTAAAGACGATGAAAAAAATAAGGTTGTTCCCATTTTAATTCATGGCGACGCCTCGCTTGCCGGACAAGGTGTCGTCTACGAAACGATGCAGCTTCATCAGATAGAAGGCTACTCGACAGGCGGGACGATTCATATCGTGATCAACAACCAAATCGGGTTTACGACCCTACCTCGAGAGTACCGTTCTAGCCGCTACAGTACTGACATCGCGAATGCTTTCGGCTTTCCTGTATTCCATGTCAACGCCGAAGATCCTGAAGGATGTGTCTATGCGACAGAACTTGCTTTGCGGATCCGCAGGAAGTTTCATGTTGACGTGCTTATTGAACTTAATTGCTACCGAAAATATGGGCACAATGAGAGCGATGAACCGATGTTTACCCAGCCCCTTGAGTATCAATTGATCAAAAATAAGAAATCGATAAGGGAGACCTATCGCGACGAGTTGATCAGACAAGGGGTACTCGAACGGCAGATGGCGCTCGCGCTTGAAGAGAAATTCAAAGAATCCCTCCATTATGAGCTCGAAGAGCTGAAGATTTCGAAAACTCCCTCGCCGCCCGAAGCATTTGGGGGTGTGTGGCAACACTTTCGGAAAGCGACCAAAGATGAGCTATTTGCGCCTGTAGCAACTGCGGTCGATCCGGCGCTGTTGAAGGAGATTGGCGCGCGCTTTACGACCATTCCCGAGGGCTTCGAGATCCATAAAAAACTGAAGAAGCTTGTCGAAACCCGTAGGCAGATGGCCGACGGAGAGGCGCCGATAGACTGGGCGATGGGGGAACATCTGGCATTCGCCTCCCTCTTGTGGGAGGGGACGCATCTCCGACTCTCAGGCCAGGATAGTCAGCGGGGAACCTTTACCCAGCGCCATGCCGTCTGGACCGACCAAAAAACCGGAGAGCGTTATTTCCCCCTCTCTTCCTTAAAAGAAGAGCAAGGTCTTTTTACCGTCTACAATTCCCCTCTCTCCGAGTTCGGGGTTTTGGGATTTGAGTTCGGCTACACTCTAGCCTATCCTTCGGCTCTTGTCTTGTGGGAGGCGCAGTTTGGGGATTTCGCGAACGGGGGACAGGTGATTTTTGATCAATATCTCGCAAGCTCCGAACAAAAATGGCTGCGGTTCTCCGGACTTGTTATTCTTCTTCCGCACGGATACGAGGGGCAAGGGGCTGAACATTCGTCGGGCAGGCTGGAGCGTTTTTTACAACTCTCCGCCGTCTCGAATATCCAGGTCGTCTATCCAACCACACCTGCTCAGTATTTTCACTTACTGAGGCGGCAAGTCAAGCGCACCATCCGGATTCCATTGATCGTCTTTACCCCGAAAGGATTGCTGCGCCATCCTGAATGTGTAAGCTCGCTTAAGGAGCTTTCGAGCAATACCTTTCAGGAGATTATAGATGACCCTGCCGAACCTCTGCAAGCGAAGCGGCTGATTTTGTGCAGCGGGCGGATTTACTACGATCTATCGGAAGAGAGGAAAAAACGGGGCAAGGAAGATGAGGTCGCCCTTATACGCATCGAGCAGCTCTATCCCTTGCAGACTGAAAGGCTCGAAGATTTTTTACAAAAATATAAAAGTATAGAAGAGTATTTCTGGGTACAGGAAGAGCCGCGGAATATGGGAGCTTTCGGATATATCTATCCAATTTTACAAAAACTTCTCCCAAAAACCGCTTTGTTGCAGTATGTGGGAAGGAATCGAAGCGCCGTCACGGCGACCGGTTCGCATACGAAACATCTGAAAGAACATGATCAACTCATGAAAATGGCATTTGAATAGCGAGATAGCCTCATATGAAAGAAGAAATAAAAGTTCCGGCAATGGGGGAATCGATTACCGAAGCAGAGGTTGGAAGTTTGCTAAAACCTTCGGGCTCTGCAGTTCTGGGAGAAGAGGAGATCATTGAGCTAGAGACGGAAAAAGTGAATCAGGTCCTTTACGCTCCTTTCGACGGCACGATCTCGTGGAATGTAAGCGAAGGCGATACCGTTAAGATCGGAGATGTGCTGGGCACTGTCGATAGCGAAGGGGCGCCTGCCGGTGGGCCGAAAGAAAAGGAAGAAGAGAAAAAAGAGGAGGTGCCTCCACCAGCACCGCGAAAAGAGGAAAAACCTCCTCAACCGCCACCAAAAGAGGAAAAGCCTCTTCCTGAAGGAAAGGGGAAGCGGGTCATGGAAGAGGAATTTGTGGCGAGTTTGAAGCAAAAGCCTAAACCCATAAAGCCCGAGCCCAAGAAGCCTGAAGAGAGAGTTGTTGTTGAAGGCGAGACCCGGAGGCGGATGAGTAAAATCCGTAAAACGATCGCCGGACGCTTGGTCGACGCCCTACATACGGCTGCCATGCTTACCACTTTCAACGAAGTCGATATGAGTGCGATTATGGCGCTTCGCGCCAAGTATAAAGAGCTTTTTCTCAAAAAACATGGCGTTAAGCTCGGGTTTATGTCCTTTTTCGTCAAAGCGGTTGTCGAAGCGCTTAAAGCCTACCCCGATTTTAATTCCTACATCGACGGGGATGAGATTGTCGAAAGGCACTATTTCGATGTAGGGGTTGCCGTAGGAACGGAGAGGGGACTTTTCGTCCCTGTTGTGCGCGCCTGCGATTCCCTTAGCTTTGCAGAGATCGAGAGCGAGATTGTTCTCTTGGCCAAAAAAGCACGTGAGGGGAAGCTCTCGATAGAGGATTTGCGAGGGGGAGGATTTACCATCACGAATGGAGGGGTTTATGGCTCGCTTCTCTCGACTCCCATTCTCAATCCACCCCAAGTGGGAATTTTAGGGATGCATAAAATTCAAAACCGCCCCGTCGTTGTTGATGGGGAGATCGTGGTTCGTCCAATGATGTATTTAGCTTTAAGTTATGATCACCGAGTCGTAGATGGCAAAGAGGCGGTGACATTTTTAGTCCGGATCAAAGAGATATTAGAAGATCCTTCACGTTTACTTTTGATTGATACAGATGGAAAAATTTGATTTAGTTGTGATCGGTTCGGGGCCCGGAGGCTATGTTGCGGCGATACGTGCGGCTCAGCGCGGTCTAAAGACTGCCTGCATAGAAAAGGAGAAAACCCTTGGCGGGACTTGTCTGAATGTCGGATGCATCCCCTCAAAAGCCCTTCTCCATTCGACCGAGTACTATCATAAAGTGGCAAGCGAGGGAAGCGAGCATGGAATTAATGCTAAAGAATTGACGATCGATCTTGGCCGCATGATGGAGAGGAAAGAAAAAATCGTCTCAGGCCTAGTCGGTGGAGTCAACCTTCTCTTTGAAAGGAACAAAGTAGTCCGAATTCAAGGCGAGGCGAGCCTAGATTCGCCGACAAGAGTGCGTGTCGGAGACTCCCTTTATGAAGCCGATCACATCCTTTTGGCAACCGGCTCAGAGCCGATCCCTCTTCCTTTTCTTCCTTTCGACGAAAAGCGTGTCCTCTCATCGACCGGCGCCCTCTCTTTACCGAACGTTCCGAAGAAGCTCTTGATGGTCGGAGCCGGCGTGATCGGTCTGGAGCTTGGGTCGGTCTATCAGCGGATAGGCGCCCAAGTCGAAGTTGTAGAGTTGCTGGACCGGGTCACACCCCCTTTTGACCGCGAGGTCTCCAAGACCCTCTATAAGATCTTTAGCAAGCAAGGAATGGCTTTCCATCTCAAAGAAAAAGTGGTGGAAGCGAGTGTTGGGGAAGAGGGAGTTGAGCTCACTCTAGAATCAAGCAAGCGATTAAGGGGAGATGTTGTTCTCGTTGCGATCGGCCGCCGTTCCTATTCAAAAGGGTTAGGATTGGAAAAAATCGGGGTTCAAACCGATCCCCAGGGACGAGTTAAAGTTGACGGCTCGTTTCGCAGCTCGGTCCCGAGCATCTACGCTATAGGCGACTTGATAGATGGCCCGATGCTCGCCCATAAGGCCTCCGAAGAGGGAATCGCAGCCGTCGATTTAATATGCGGCGATGTCGTAGAGATAAATTATTTGGCTATCCCCAACGTCATGTATACCTGGCCCGAGGTGGCTTGTGTCGGAATGACTGAAGAGGAGGCAAAAGGAGCCGGGCTTGAAATCCGCATCGGCAAGACCCCTTTCAAAGCCATTCCGCGGGCCCGCTGCAGCGGGGATATAGAGGGGATGGTGAAAATCATTGGCGAGAAGGAGAGCGACCGCCTCATTGGCATGCACATTGTCGGCCCAAACGCTTCTGAGATGATTCATGAAGGAGTGGTCGCAATCGGTCGAGGAGTGACTCTGCTTGAAATTGCACACGCTTCCCATGCTCATCCGACATGCTCCGAAGCGATTAAAGAGGCAGCTTTGGCAGCCCACAATCAAGCAATACATGCATAACTGATTCTGCTATAAGTAAAAAAGGGAGGCCTCCTTGCCTCCTTGCGTACAATTCCTCTTCATGTTTAGGAAGAGAGGCCACATCTACGGTACATCCCTGTATAGTCGATTAAATTTGTATCATTTCAAGCCTAATCGACCATATCAAAATCAAAGCATAATCTTTATTTTTTTTTAACAAAAAATCGATTGGAAATACTAAAAGAGAGGGCTTTCACGCAGGTCAAAATGTAAATTTTTCAACTGATTCTGCTATACAAAAGTGGGGACTTTGGGGTAAAGCACATGGCTAAAGGCCCTTTGCGAACACGAAAAGCAAAACAGACTCAAGAAAAGTCGTTAAAGAGGAAGGAAAAAAACCCAAAACTCAGGTTATACCAATAATCGAAAATATCGGCTCTTGCGCATATTTAAAAATATGAGCTTCAAAACGATCTCGTAAATCTAGCCGATATTTTCGATTATTGATATTAATAGCCCTGGGAACTGCCGCAGCCACATGCAGATTTGACATTAGGATTGGAGACTTTGAATCCCGCTCCTTGAAGGCCATCGACGTAGTCGATCACCGAACCGAGGAGGCGTCCCAACATGCCCTTTTTGATGTGGATTTCAATTCCTTCTGATTTGTAGACCGCATCATCTTGATCGGCCTTTTCGGAAAAATCGAGAATGTATTGAAAACCGCCGCAGCCTCCCGCTGTATCGCCAAAGCGGAGTGCCGCATCAGGCATTCCTTCTTCTTTGGCAAATTCACGGAATTTTTCGGCTGCTTTAGTAGTGAGAGTAATCGTATCAAGGTCGATTTCCTCTTCTAGAATGGCGTTGAGCTCACCCACGAGCTTGTCGATCGAAGCTTTACCCATGCCATGACCTAGCATGCCGGCTTCGAGGGTTTCCCAAGTCGCCGCACTACAGTTAGAGCAATGCAGACCTGCGTTCGTCATCGCCTGAGCCAGGCGCTGACTTTTGTGCGGATGCTTAGAAAAAATATCCGCAATGGTCATATCAGGAGTGATTTGTTCTTTTGTTCCCATATACCTAAAATGAAATTTTCACATTTCCGTTTTTTAATTTACATTGGCAGGCAAGCCGCTCATTTTCCATCTCACCCAAAAAGTCTTCCTCTTCTTGAGTGAAGTCTGAAAGATTTTCCATGCCCTCTTTTACCTCGATCACGCATGTTCCGCAGACCCCTTCCGTGCATGCGAAAGGGACGCCGGCTTCTTCGCACACTTCGGCAATCGGATCGCCGTCTTTGACTTCGAACTCTTCACCGGTATCATCAAAAATCAATTTACCCACTATACGAATCTCCGCTTATTGAGGGGGCATTATTAGTCAGAGTAAAATAAAAAGCAAGCCAAAAAAGATATCGGAGTAGAGGGATTCGAACCCCCGACCTACTGGTCCCAAACCAGTCGCGCTAGCCAAACTGCGCTATACTCCGAAAAAACCCAACTATAGCGTGGGGCTGAGTTTTCAATCAATTAGAAATATATAGACTCAGCCTCTCCCGCAATATCTCTTGCATTCTTCGGGGTGACCTTAATATCCGTAAAAATGGAACCACTTTTTTAAGTATGCCAATTGCGTGAGTAAATCGGCTCGGCGGCTGATTCTGCTATAGGACATGACAGGTGAGCGTGGGGTCTGTTCCCACAGTCAGAAGCAGCATCGGGGCCGGTGGGGGGCGAAAGCCCCCGACAAGTCTATTCTTGGTAGTGTAAAAAATTGTGTGCAAATTCTGAGGTGACAAAAAAAGGTCATGGCGTATGAAATTCTCCATTAACTTCAAAACCAATGGAGGAGCCATGACCAAAAAGAAGAATAATTCACTTAAAGACGAGATGAAAGCCC
>JAFIGI010000059.1 GCA_020831465.1 Chlamydiales bacterium | reverse complement strand
TCCTGATCTCAATCCGATCGAAAAGTTTTGGGCATGGTTCAAAAAGAAAGTCAGATCTGTGATCAATCACTTTAAAACTCTAGGAGAGGCGATAGATTATGTTTTCAATATGTAAAATTTTCAATCTATTTGACTATATAGCAGAATCAGTTGAAAATGTAAATTTTTCGACTGATTCTGCTATATCATTTTATCGAATAGATTTTCGAATATTTTGCGTTTAAATAAGTCAAATAGGGGGTCGGTGAAAGAGGCTTTCCCGTCACCCTTTTCACGAGATCGGCTGCTCGGTATCTCTTGCCGTGACGGTGGATCTCTGCACGGAGCCACTCACGGACAAAAAGGAGATCCCCTGTCGCGATGCGTTTCTCCCAATCAGGGAACTCTTTTTCCATGGCAGAGAAGAATTGAGAAGCGTAAAGGTTGCCGAGTGCGTATGTGGGAAAATACCCGAAAGCGCCCATCGACCAGTGGATGTCTTGCAAACAGCCCTCACTATCAGTCGGTGGGGTAATGCCTAAGGAGGTCTTCATCTCTGCATTCCAAGCCTCGGGCAGGTCGGCGACTTTGAGCGAGCCTTCGATCAGTCTTTTCTCCAGCTCGAAGCGGAGGATCACATGGAGGGAATAGGTGACCTCGTCAGATTCAACGCGGATGAAAGTGGGGGAGACTCTGTTGATCGCCTTGTAGAAGGTATCGAGCGAGACTTCTTTTAATTTAGGAAAGGTTTTGGCCAAACGGGGGAGGAAGTGCTTCCAGAAAGGCTTCGATTGGCCAATGCGGGTCTCCCAGAGCCGCGATTGGCTCTCATGTATTCCTAAAGAGACGGATTCGCAGAGAGGGGAGCCATAATATTCTGGCAACAATCCCATCTCGTAGAGGCTGTGCCCCCCTTCATGAAGGACGGCAGAAAGGGAATCGAATAGAGAGGAATGGTGAATCCGAGTCGTGACGCGGCTGTCAGATGGATGGATCGCCATAGAAAAGGGGTGAGTGGAAAGGTCGAGCCGCCCCCTCTCCAGATCATATCCCATTGCCTCGAGAAGTTCTTTCCCAAACGCAAGCTGCTTATCCGCAGAAAATTTCCCATGCAGACAGCTGTCATCGATCTGCTTCGAATTGAGGATTTTATTCAAAAGCGTGCGAATTTCTTTCTTCACAGTGGAGAAGAGCTGTGCGACTTGTTTTGAGGTTGTGTCCGGTTCAAAGGTATCGAGAAGAGCGTCATAAGGATGGTCTTTATATCCGATATACTCCGATTTTTTACGCGCCATCTCAAGGATTTTTTCGAGGTAGGGAGCGAACTCTTTGAAGGCGTTTTTTTTCCGCGCTTTTGCCCAGATGGGCATAGCCTCTGCAGTGAGGCGGGCGAATTGTTTGACGAATGTATTGGGAAGGGAAGCTGCGATGAGAAAGTCGCGGCGCCATTCCTTGATAGCGGCCTCCTGCTGGGCAGAGAGATCGTTTGCTTCAACTTTTCCTGTATCGAGGTCGATTAGTTTGGAGAGATTTTTTTCGAAACGGCTGCTTGTCCTTTCCTTATGTATGAGGCTCGCCATCAATTCGATTTGTTCCGCCCTAACCGATGATCCAGCCGGAGGCATATAGGTCTCCTGATCCCATTCAAGTAGGTAAGAGATACTCTCCAGAAGGCGCATTTTCTTCGATTGTGCAAATAGGGCTTGGTAATCTTTGTTCATCCTTTTTCCTTATATAAATGCGTTTGGTTCTAGGACCTATGCTGACCAGAAGTTCTCTGACATCGGTATTCCCCCAGGCGGCGAGACTCTCCGGTCGTAAAGTTGTTTGGTTAAAGAGGGTAACAGAATCGCCTATTTTTGCCTCGGGTACAGCGCTGAGATCAAGCATGAGAAAATCCATACAAATATTGCCGATCATCGGAGCCCGTTTTCCATGAATCAGAACATAGCCTTTTTCTTTGTAATGGCGGTGCACTCCATCATAGTAGCCTAGCGGGATGACGCCGATCGGGGTATCGCGCTTAAGAGTGTAAGCGCAGTGGTAGCCGACTTTTTCTCCTTTTTTCGCCTGTTTAATAAAGGAGAGGGGGGATTCAAGCGTAAGGGCCGATTCAAAGAGAGGAAGTCCAACCCGTATGAGATTGCAAAAAGGAATCGAGAATCGGATACCCGGTCCATTTGCTGCATGGATCCAAGGGGGAAGCGGATTGAGAGAGTCGACAACTTTTTTAAAGAGTAAAATTTGCCGGTGAGTTTCGGCATCCATTTCGGGAAGATCTGCGGAGGTAAAATGCGTCATTATCCCTTCGAGGTGAAGGCAAGGAGCCTCTCGGATGGCATTTACCAGGCCAGGAGCATTTTCTGGAGCGATTCCAAAACGGTTCATTCCCGTATCCACATGTAAGTGGACCGCGATTCTCTCATTGGCGCATTCGTTGAGGGCTGCTACCTCCTCGATCGAGCTGACCGCGGGCTGCAAGCGGTATTTGGCGACTTTAGCCGCTTCAAAAGGGGGAGCCGAAAGAACAAAAATCGGCATTTCGATCCCAGCCTCACGAAGTGCAACTCCCTCGTTCACATGAGAGACACCAAGAATTGAAACACCGAACTCTTTCAAATAGGGGATAAGACGAATCGCCCCCATGCCATAGGCGTCGGCTTTTACCATCGCCATTACGCGTCCCTTCTGTTTTATACGGCGGATGTTGGATTCAATGACGTCGAGATCGATTCTTAAAACGCTAGAGTTTGGCATGATAATTCCATCCAAAGAATCCAAAAAAGAGTGTAAGCGGTGCAAGTAGAGCCCACAAAGGGGGGATAACTTGGCTCTCGCCCAATATAACACAAGAGTTGACAAAGGTAAAAAAGGTAATGATGCCAAAGAGTGAAAGAGCATAAATCAGATAGACCGGAAGCGAGCGGCCAAAGCGCAAGCAGAAGGGGGCCGGGGCGATCACAACGAGAAGAGAGGCTAACGGAATTGTCAGCTTATAGAGAAAAACGGATGCCGTTTCCGCCTCTTTGTCGGTCAGAGTACGGCTCCATGAATGGTTCGAGAAAAGTTGCGTCAGAGATTGAGAGCGAGGAGGATGAATGGCGCTGTAGAGCGCCCTCTGACTAAAACGTATTTCCGGAATCGTAAGAGTTTCGAAAGTCTCCATTCGTTTGAGCCTTCCATCTTCGCGCCTTAAGAGGTCGATCTTTTTTCCGAGCGGGATTTTATCATATGGGTAGAGTTGTTGAATGCGGTAGATCAGGTCATGGTTTTTATACCAGTAGGCGTCAAAGAACGATTGAGTCTCAGGATCGTATTTCTGGTAGATCAGAACGGAGCTGTCGGTTAATGTAAGGGCCCCAATCGACTGCTCTTCTGAGCGCTGCTTGAAATAACTCCCTTCAAATGCAGACAAAGAGGTAAACGAGAGAGGCTGTATGAATTGGAAATTTAAATAGAGGAGGGCTGCAGCTAGGGCTGCGGCAAAAAGGAATGGGCGCATCAGTTTTTTCATCGCAATCCCGCCTGAGAGGAGGGCGACGACTTCGTTGCGCATGTTCAAGGTTGTCAAAACCTTGACTGTCGCTATGAGAAGGGCGATTGGAACCAGGATCTCTGCCCGGTTGGAAAACTGGAGAAGGTAGTAGATAAGGGTATGGAGAAAACCGACCCCTTCCTTATGAAAGGCTTTCGTATGGGTCGAATAATCGATCAATACATAAAGAAAATAGAATCCCCCGATAAAGAGAAAAAAGACTTTTGCAAGCTCTTTGAAAATATATTTTTTCCAAATCATTCGATTCCCTTGTTGATACGGGATAGGGTCAAAATCGAAGCTGCGGTAATCAGGCCGTGAGGAAGCAGGAAGAGTGCTGAAGCAATCCAAAATAGGTGATCGAGTTGTTTACCGACAAAAAAGGTGATCAGGGTCATTGCCGTGAGAAGGAGGACAGAGAGAATTCCCCGCTTGGTCCGGCTGCGGCTAATCTCCATTCCAAAAGAGAGTCCCATCAAGGTAAAGGTAAAGGCGGCGATTCCTAACGAAACACGCCTAACGAATTCCGAATAGCATTTTGCAAGTTTCATTCCGCCTACCTCGCGCAAACTTTGCGTGCGAACACGCAAAAGACTGATTTTCAAATGGTCGTTTGCGATTTTCCATCCCTTTTTTTGTAGGAGGCCGGCACACTCCTTAGCCTCTGAAGTGAGGCCTGTTTGGTTTTCAATGAAGAGATGCTCACCCTTTTGGGCAGGGGCCGTAGAAATGATGCTCACTCCCTCTCCCTTGAGATCTCCCTCTTCGAGCGCGATCTTCTTAACTAAGCAGAGGCTCACTCTTTCGTTCGAGCCATTTTTCAGGGCGATGAGCAGATTCTTAACAGACCGCCCGCTTCGGACCGGGCCCATCTGAAGGTAAGAGCCCTTCAACTTTGCGATTTTCGCGCTCTGTAGGAGCAAAAGGGGATTTTCCGAGGTTAAATCGTAGGCCATTTTGCGGGTTGTCAGGTGGGAGGAGGTCGCTAGCTCTGACGCGATATAAAAATTGGCAAGGGAAAAGAGGGCGCCGGCGAGTAAAATCGGGCCGGTGACCTGTTTGAGTGAGAAGCCGCCCGCGCGAAGGGCAGTCAATTCATGTGTATGGGAAAGGCGTTGAAAGAGGATCATTGCCGAAAGCAAGCAGGAAATGGGGATGGCGATCGGTAAAATATAGGGGATCTGGTAGAGAGTGAAGAGGGCCAAATAGTTTAGGGGAGCTCCCATTGAAGCAAAATGGGCGATCTCCTCCATGCGGCTGACCAGCAGGATCGCGATGAATGAGATGACAGAAAGCGCCAAGACTTTCAGATAGTGTCTGAGTAAATAACGCCAGAATAACGGCATAGGCGGGATTCTATCACCCTCCTTCCATTTCTTGCAGTTTAAATCATAGATATTCTAACCTACTTCTTCTAAACTTATTCCTAATTCGATGATCGAAGCTTTTCTTCATTCGCAAAAACTCGAAGGGGTTCCTCTTCTCCTGGCGCTTTCGGGAGGGCCCGATTCAACGGCTCTCTTCCATCTTCTCTTAGACAGTGGACATCCTTTCCAGACGGCCCATGTTGACCACGGCTGGCGCACCGAAAGTGCGGTGGAGGCGGCGGAAATTGCTAGAATGTGTGCAAAAAACGGGGTGAAGTGTCATATACGCGCCCTAAACCTTCAAGGTAAGAATCTTGAGGAGCGTTCCCGTGTGGCGCGTTTAGGTTTTTTTCGCGAAATTTGTGCAGCTGAAGGACTGAATCGAGTGGTCTTAGGCCACCACGCCGACGATCAGGCTGAAACGGTTCTCAAACGGATCTTCGAAGGAGCCTCCCTTCCAAAACTCAAGGGTCTTGCCCCTAAGACGCAAATCGGAGCATTGGTCCTTTACCGTCCCCTTTTAAATACTAGAAAAAAAGAGATTTTGGATTGGCTTGATGTTAGAGGGATCCCCTATTTCCTTGATCCAACTAACCGCAATACTCGCTATTTGAGAAGCCGGATGCGGGAGACTTTGCTCCCAACCCTATCAAAACAATTTGGTAAACAGATCGAGACTAGTCTTTGTCGGTTGGGAGAGTCAGCAGCCGAACTCGCCGAGTTTCTCGAAACCATTCTAGAACCTCTAAGGAATCATATTGTTGTTAACGAAGGGGATACTTCCTTGGATTTTAATCGGATCCCTCCGCAAGCGCCTTTCATTTATAAGGTTTTGCTCCGGGATTTTTTTGAAAAAGAACGCCTTGCACTCTCCAAACCGGTTTTGGAAACGATTTTTTTTCATATTCAGAACCGGGGCAAGCGTAAAACGATTCAAGTAGGCCAAAGAAAGGTCGAAATGGATAGAGGAAACTTAACGATCAGAAAGTTAAAATTATTAAGTTTATAGGTTGCTTTAGAATAGTGGAATAGGGTATGATAAGGCGCTGAGATTTAAGTTTTTTGTATGTTAATTAGAAGTTTAATTTAGATTTCATTATTTAAATAAATATTTTGTTTTTATAATTAAATATACGCGGTTTTTAAAAAAACAGTTAGACATTATGGCTCCAGATAAAAAGAACAAGAACGAACCGAAAAAAAGTTTTCCCACGACATTCTTTCTCTTCCTTTTAGCAATCATTTTAATTGTGATTACATTGCAGAACTTTATGTCGACAAAAACGGCAAAGGTCGCATTTAGCCATCAAGTCGAGCATCTTGTGAATTTGCAATTGGTCGTACCGGAAGAAAGCCGCAAGGTCTCTCTTAATGATAATCTTGTCACCTTCAGCGGAAAATTTCGCGAGCGTGAGACGGAAGAGAGCCGAAAACGTTTTAAATATTTGGAGCTTCTCCAGAAAAATCACGCACTGAAAAGTGAACAAAGCGAAATCGAGGCGAGTTTAAGCCGTCTCGATACTAATATTCGTGAGGCCGCGAAATGGTTCTTGGGCATTTCTGGAATCCCTATTCCCGAAGGTGGATATCGGGTTGTTGAGGAAGTCTACGATCTTCCTGAGAGAGAAAACGCAATTGTGATCAACCATCTCTCTGAAAAAGATATGATCAATCTACGGATGATGCAGGAACGATTACAGCGCATCAAGCTTGGACAGAAGGACGATCTAACTGCCTTTGAATCGGATCTGACCGCTTTAATTGGGAATTTCCGCTCTCCGGTTCTTGGTATTGGGTCGGAATCGATGAAACAAAAGCTCAAGACCCTTACAAAAGATGTTGAGGATGTTCAAGATCCCTCTCGTACTTTCGCCTCTAAATTTGCAGTCTATGACCGAGTCCTTATCGAGCTTCAAAAAATAGTGGATCAATTAAACCAGCCGGTTGAGCACATTCGCCTAAGCGAGCTCCGTTCAGTGCGTTTATATAAAGAACAGATGCAGGAATACGCTTCGATCAACACGACTTTAGAACAGAACGAGGCGCAGCTTGAGAAGGCGCGTCAGTCGGTGGCGAACGTCATTTGGTTTTTCAACAATAAAGAGCTCTCAAGCCGTGCTTTGGAGCGGCAAGATTCAGAAGCCTATAGCCACTGGTTCTCTAACGCCAAAGAGGAGTGGGACAACTTCAAAGTCAACCACGCTCTTCCTTTCAAAGCTCCTGACCAACCCCGAACCCTGGCCCTTGAAAAAACATTCAAGAGCGAGGAACAAGCGCCAAACTACTTCAGCTATGTTCTAACGATCCTTCCGATCGCCCTTGTCATCCTATTGCTCTATTTCGTCTTCTCCAGACAGATGAAAGGAGTCGGCGGTTCAGCCATGAGCTTTGGGAAATCACCTGCCCGCCTTCTACAAAAAGGACAGAACAAAGTAACCTTCAAAGATGTCGCCGGGATTGATGAAGCAAAAGAAGAGCTGGTTGAAATCGTTGATTTCCTAAAAAACCCCTCAAAGTTCACCGCCCTAGGCGGTCGGATTCCTAAAGGGGTCTTACTCATAGGCCCTCCAGGCACAGGTAAAACACTTGTCGCCAAAGCAGTTGCCGGAGAGGCCGACCGTCCCTTCTTTTCAATTGCCGGTTCCGACTTTGTCGAGATGTTTGTTGGAGTAGGTGCCAGCCGGATCCGCGACATGTTTGACCAGGCAAAGAAAAATGCTCCCTGCATCATCTTTATCGATGAGATCGACGCCGTAGGGCGCCATCGGGGCGCAGGCATTGGAGGTGGCCATGACGAGCGTGAACAGACATTGAACCAGCTTCTCGTAGAGATGGACGGCTTCGACACCAATGAAGGTGTGATTTTGATGGCGGCTACCAACCGTCCTGACGTGCTCGATAAAGCTCTCTTGCGGCCCGGCCGTTTTGACAGACGCGTGATGATAGGGCTTCCCGATATTAAAGGGCGTTATGAAATCTTGAAAGTGCATGCTCGCAAGATCAAAATCGATCCCTCTGTCGACCTACTTAGTGTTGCTAGGGCGACCCCGGGGGCTGCCGGAGCTGATCTCGAGAACCTGCTAAACGAAGCCGCCCTCCTGGCAGCCAGAAGAGGACGGACAGCAGTCACAGGTTCCGACGTCGCCGAGGCACGAGATAAGGTTCTCTACGGAAAAGAACGGCGCAGTCTTGAGCTCGACGAGAATGAAAAAAAGACGACAGCCTACCACGAATCGGGCCACGCCGTTGTCGGACTGGTTGTCGACTACTCCGACCCTGTCGAAAAAGTGACGATTATCCCACGTGGTCTCTCGCTTGGGGCGACTCATTTCCTTCCGGAGAAGAATCGACTTAGTTATTGGAGGAAGGAGCTCCTTGACCAGCTAGCCGTTCTGATGGGCGGGCGCGTAGCTGAGGAGATATTCCTAGGAGACATTTCGAGTGGCGCTCAGCAGGATATTTCCCAGGCGACCCGCTTAGCACGCAGCATGGTGTGCGAGTGGGGCATGAGCGATACTCTCGGAAAAGTCGCCTATGATGAACGTAACGATGGTCCAGGCGGTTACGGCCTTCCCCACCACGAAAAGAGTTATTCCGAGGAGACCGCCCGGGCTATTGACGAAGAGGTGCGCAAGTTGCTCGATGAAGCCTATGCCCGGGCGACTGAGATCATTCTTAAGCACCGCGAACAGGTCGAACTGATGACAAAAATGCTTATTGAGTACGAAACACTCGATTCACAGGATGTTTGCGATATTCTCCAGGGAGAGTGGGATGCAGAAAAGAAGGTCAAGCGCCTAAAAGAACAGGAAAATCTTTATAAACGTCAGCCCGAGACGCCTCCACCGCCACCCCCTCAAATTGCCGACCCTCAAAAAAAGGATCCGGACCTTGGCCTCAACCCGACATAACGTTTATAGCAGAATCAGTTGAAAAATTATTTTTAATTAGACGTTTGTCGACCGGTTGCACGCCTACCCACTTCGGGTTTTCTTAATGATTAACTAATCAAATCTTAATACTTTTCTTATTTAAATCTGTTTTTATTATAATAGTCGCAGAATATATTTGTTTTAATTAAGGAAAAATAAAGAATATTAATAATTTTTAATAAAACGCTTGTGATTGAATGTTTTATTTGATATAATACTACTATAATATTTAGAAACATCATATTAAATCATAAAAGGTATTAATTTATTATGGCAGATCAAATTGTTATGGATCAATCAATCCAACCAGATGAGTTAAGAAGACCCCCACATAAAGGGGGCGTAAAATCCCATGGTTCAGATATCCCGACAGGGGAAGGTCTTCCTAAGGGCGACTATTTTTTGATTGTTTTTGCGGTCCTTTTGAGTGCAATGGAGACGCGGCAGAACACGGTTCTATCACAATCAAAGATTCTTTCGACTAACTCCTCAGCTCAGAATAGGTTGAACAAGGAAAACGGTGCGATTAAATTTAGTATGATTCCGTACAAAGCCGGTACAGCGACTATTAACCGTGTTCAGGCGCAGAACGAGGAATATGCAGCTATGCGGGAAAATCTTCAAAACATGTTAATTACATGTCGACAAACCGCACAGGTAGAAATGACGCAGACATCTACTAACGTCCAGATTCTTGAACAGGATGCTTCGGAAGACTCCAAATGGGTGGGAACACTGAATACAATTTTCCAAGTCATTAATGATATGACTAAGAGATAATTTTTAATAATAGAAGGTAATTTAAATGGAAGAAATTCAAAATAATAATGCTGTTGAAATGGCAAATAATCAAATTCTTGCTATTCAACCAGTTAATAACAAAGAGAAGAAAAAGCAGAAACTTGGTTCGATCGATCCACTTCTTCTGGCATATTTAGAAATTGTTAATTCGGTAAAAGTTGGTCAAGAAGCTGCTAGAGCTAAGACTAAAGAGCTTAACGCTAACGTCAATGCTCAGCAGGACTTAATTAACCAGGAAGCGTATTTGAATTTTACAACGGTATCAGAAGCTGACCTTAACGGGCTGCAAGATCGACTATCTTTATCTCATAAAAGTTCAACTTATATACAAAACGCAAAAAATCAGTTCTTAGAGTGCAAACAAATGTATAATCAGAGGATATCGGCTATGCGAGATTTTTTGGGAGATAAGTTGACGATGTTGAAACAGAATAACCAACTTTGCGATACAAAGTTGAACAGCGTGATCAGCGAAGATCAGCAATGTGTCTCTGAAGGTTCCGGCTTGATGAACATGCTTAGAAGTTTGACTCAGCAAATTTCTCACGTATAATTTATAATTTTAATATAAGGTAATAAATGTCAGACATAATAATCTCAGACACTCTATATACAATTAAAAATAAAGAAGCTGCAGAAAAGCTTAAAATGCCGAAAGGCACCGATCCCAAGGGCGGCGCTTCTCCTCATGACGTCATGCTGCTCTGCTTCTATCTTTTGGTCCAAGCGGCAGGGATTTCAGCGGAGGGTGCCTTGGTTCAGGCGAAACGAACAAAAGCGAACGCAGATGCTCAGCAGCAATTGAATAAGGAATTAGACCAATTGCACTTTCACGATCTGCCCAAGGAAGGGACCGTAAAGAAAAGGGAGAAACATACACGCTGGTCAGCTGGAGGGGCGGGACCCGGTTGGGGAGACCACAAAGTCATTACTTACACAACACGTATCGTCCACACACATAGTAAGCAGCAAGCAGTTCAAAGTCAAAACCAACAGATTGCAGCAGAGAGACAGGAGATGATGCAGAAAGCCGGTGTCTTACAACAATTGGAGACCGTAACATCGTCAAAAATCAACACGATCAGCGACGAATCGGTACAGTCGATGGAGGAGGGCTCACAGATGCTAAGTATTGTTAAATCTTTGACTTTTAAGGCTCTTATGCGAAATGAGCCAAGATAAAAAAAGCCCCTTTCGGGGCTTTTTATTTATGCTTCAGCTTTTTGGGGCTTTTTGATTAAGGCTCTGCGGCTGAGCTTTAGCTGGCCGCGCTCGTTGATGTCGAGTACTTTCACCGAAATCGGATCGCCCTGCTTGATGTAGGCATTGATATCTTCAACCCGGACATCTGAGAGCTCGGAGATGTGGCAGAGTCCCTCCTTTCCGGGAAGAATCTCGACAAAGACGCCAAAGGGAACGACCGAAGTGACTTTGCCGGCGTAGGTTTTCCCGATCTCGACATCGCCAATTAACCCTTCGATAATCTGCTTCGCCTTCTCCATCGCTTCCGGGTTTGAGGAAGCAATGCTGACCAGACCGGAATCATTGATATCGATTTGTACCCCCGTCTCTTCGATGATCGCACGGATCTGCTTCCCGCCGGGACCGATAATCGTCGCGATTTTGCTCGGCTTCACCTGCATGGTCTCAATACGGGGGGCGTAGATTGACATCTCTTTCCGAGATTGCGGGACGACCTCAAGCATCTTTTTGAGAATATGAGTCCTTCCCGATTTAGCCTGCTCTAAAGCGGCTTTCATGATTTGGATCGTGATTCCTTCCACTTTAATGTCCATTTGGAAGGCAGTGATCCCATCGGCATCACCTGTGATCTTAAAGTCCATGTCGCCAAGCGCATCCTCCAACCCAAGAATATCGGAAAGGATAGCGACCTGCTCCCCTTCAAGAATTAATCCCATTGCAATGCCCGAGACGGGACGCTTGATCGGGACCCCGGCGTCCATCATTGCTAAGCAGCCGCCACAAACAGAGGCCATCGAGGAAGAGCCGTTCGACTCTGTAATGTTCGACTCGAGTCGGATTGTATAGGGAAACTGCTCTTGAGAGGGGAGGATAGCATTAAGGGCGCGTTCGGCCAGCTTGCCGTGCCCGATTTCCCGCCTGCCGGCAGGTCCTGCACGTCCAACTTCTCCAACAGAAAAGGGAGGAAAGAAGTATTGAAGGTAAAAACGGCGTAAGCCTTCGCCATTTAGATCTTCAAAGCGTTGTCCCATGTTTTCACCACCGAGTGTGCAAACCGCTAAGCTTTGAGTTTCGCCGCGGGTAAATAGGCAGCTTCCGTGCGAACGGGGCAGGAGATTCGGTTCGATGTCAATGAAGCGAATATCGGCAATACCACGTCCATCGGCACGCACTCCTTCTTCTAGGATCATGCGGCGCATGTACTTTGCTTGGATTTTTTTGAAGGCCAATTTGGCATCGACTGCCGAGAAGCGATGCTCCCCCTCTTCAGGGAAAAGATGGACCATCAATTGCTCTTTAATTCCGCTTATCTTTTCTTCTCTCTGCAGCTTGTCTCCTATGCGGATCGCCTCTTGCAAGGTCGAGGCGGTTTGCTTTTCGATCAAGTCGAGCAGATCGTGCGGGATTTGACGTAAACTCGAACGGTTTTTTGGTTTTCCAATCTCATCCTGCCACTCTTTGAGTGCATGGCAGATTTTTTGAATCGCTTTATGTCCGAAAGCGATCGAATTGAGAACCTGCTCCTCTGTCAGAAAGTCGCAGTACCCTTCGATCATCAAGATAGCATCTTCGGTTCCTGCAAGCATTAGATCGAGAACGGAGGATTCGATCTCTTCAGTAGTGGGATTGATAATGTACTGTCCATTCACCATGCCCACTCTGACAGCAGCGATCGGTTTGACAAGGGGAATATCGGAAATGACCAGGGCGGCTGAAGCCCCGCAAATTGCGAGGGGATCGGGTTGATGTTCTCCATCATAAGACCAGACGTACGAGAGAACCTGCACTTCGTTGTAATATCCCTCTTCGAACATCGGGCGCAAAGGACGGTCGATCAGGCGGGAGGTCAGGATCTCTTTTTCGCTTGGACGCCCTTCGCGTTTGATAAATCCGCCAAGAGTTTTTCCGGCAGAGGAAAATTTTTCTTGATAATCGACCCTTAGTGGGAGGAAGTCCATCTCTTCGCCGGCCTCCGGGGCTGCGCATGCAGTGTTGAAAACCATCGTTTCTCCGAGACGTACGATAACCGCACCATTTGCTTGTTTTGCGATCTTTCCCGTTTCGAATATGAGATGTTTATTTTCGCCGATTTCGACGGTTTTGATTTTTCGTTCCATATTGATTCTCCGTAGATGAAAAAAAGAACTCAAAAGCTCAGTTTTGAGTTCTTATGAGATAAAATGAACAATGCGGATCCAGTGTTGGAGTGACGCCACACTCTTGCGATAGGAGTTACTTTCTAAGATTTAAACGTTTAATAAGGTTTTTATATCTTTCTGTATCCGTTGAGTTAAGGTATTCCAGAAGTTTGCGTCTCTGTCCTACGAGCTTCAGTAGGGCAAGACGGGAGTTGTGATCCTTTGGGGATCGTTTCAGATGGTCTGTTAGTTCGGCAATTCTCTCGGTAAGAATAGCGATTTGAACGTCAGCAGACCCGGTATCTTTGTCGTGAAGTTGAAATTTTTTTGTGATTTCTTCTTTTGTGCCTTTATCTAGCGACATTTAAAAAATCTCCCAATTTAATCATTAAGTGAACATTCATTATACCCCACTTAGACTTTCGTGTCGAGGATAACTTCAATAAAGTCTCGCCGTGAAGCATCGGGCGATTTTCGCATCACAACTTTGAAAGGGATTAGGATTTTTCCCTGCTCTTTTGCAACGACTAGATCGTGATAAATCTGTTTTTTAAGCTCTTCGGAAACGGGCTCACGGTTATATTTGGATAGGATTTTTTTGATTTCTCTTTTCTGGAGTTCAGGATCGATCTCTTGTCCGTAAAAGGGTTCCATTAGAAAAAACCTTTTTGCTATAACGATGAGCCGATCATATAAAAACCATGCTGTTAAAGGAAAGATTATGCTTAAGGAAACTGGATACCAAGAAAAATTTGAGATTCTAAGGCCATGGTTTGCCGACATCGTCGAAACTGTGAAAAAAGATTTGAAAAACGAGCATCTCAAGATCGATAAGGAATTTTGCCGCCGCTATTTTTTGGGAAAAAGTTTTATGCATGTCCCGCTTCATGAGATGGCTGACGCCTACTATAGGGACATTCACGACGGAAATGTTGGGTTAGGGGAGTTCATTGCAACACGTTGGCTTCTCAAAAATACCGATATATATGGTTATTTTGAAAAGATCCTTAAAACCCTTTCTGACGATTTCGATGAATTAGAAGAACTTCCGGAAGAGATCGCTCTCCCTTTGTTGAAAGGAGCGGTCGATGAGTTTGGGGCTACGACAACCTATCTCTTTTCCGTCCTTAACTCTGTTGTATTTCCTAAAGCTTTATACGAGAAGCTAAGGAGAGAAGCGGCGGACGAGACTGAAAAAGCGCGGGAGGAGGCAGAAGCTCAGCAGGTTGTGGAGTCTATCGAAGCGATGCAAAAGCGCCACTCTCGGGAGATTACGGCCATGAGTGACCGCTATGAAAAAAAGTTAAGCGGGTTGCAGCGTAAATATTTACGGGATATGGAAATTCTCAAAAAGCAAGTAAGCCGGTTGCAAAAGAAGTTATCCTCATGACCGACGAGCATTTCATGAAGGAAGCGCTTAAGAGCGCGCGCAAGGCTTTTCTGGAGGATGAGGTTCCCGTGGGGGCCGTCTTGGTCTTTGAGGGAAAGGTCATTGCGAGGGGTCATAACCAGGTCGAGATGCTCAAGGATGCAACGGCCCATGCCGAGATGCTATGCATAGGTTCAGGGGCACAGGCGTTGGATAACTGGCGCCTGTTGAATACAACCCTTTATTGCACGATCGAACCGTGCGCTATGTGTGCGGGGGCGCTTCTTTTATCTCGGGTGAAGCGCCTTGTGTGGGGCGCGCCCGATTTCCGTCATGGGGCAAATGGGAGCTGGATCGACTTATTTGCCCACACGCATCCCACCCATAAGCTTGTGATTACGTCAGGAGTTTTGGCGGACGAATGCGGGGCGATTTTGCAGGATTTTTTCAAGAAAAGGCGTCATGCAAGATAAGATAATGCGAATTTTAGATGAGATCGTGGAGGCGCAGCAAGAGAAGGTGTTGCGTTGCGGCCGTGACTTCATCCCCACGCTCACTACCGAAGATGTCCTCCAGCCCAACGACTACCCCGAGCTCGAGAGCAATCCCTATTTTCGTTATGAGGAGGGTGTCCTCGAAGGAGTTCAAACAGTGCGCGCTGCACTGCTTGCCCTTTTCGAAGAGGCTTAAAAAAATGAGGAAATCATTTTTGGTTTTTGCGTTCGGAGATTTTTTTCATGCGCTCCCGTTCGCGGCGCGTAAGCGACTCCTCCCCCTTGCTTGCGATCTTATCGAGCATTCTATCCATAAACGCGTCGTCGCTCTCCTGCATCACGCTGATATCGATAATCTTCTCTGAGCGACTCCGCTTTTTTCTTCGTTTCGGCAACTCGAGGTTCAAGGAATAGGGATTGGGAAGCTTCCAGACAATCCGTCCGATCGCAAAGCCCCAGCAAATGCCGACGAGATCGGCGAAAAAGGGTGTGAACCTTCCGTACGAAAGGCTGATTAGAAGTGCAATGCTGAGAAATAAGCCGACAAGCCACTTCGCTTTGATGCGGATCAGAAAGAAGAAATAGAGCTCTAAGTCGGGATAGAACATTACCCATAACATCACCAGCGCGTAAACGGCGGGGCCGCTCCCGACGACGATTGACCGGCCGGAAAAGAGGAGAAGAGCGCCTGCTGAAAAGATGCCGGCTATAAGGCCGGCGCTCAAATAGAAGAGTATAAAGGAGCGCGCGCCGAATCGCTGCTCAATTTCCGAACCTGTAAACCAGAGGAGAAACATGTGAAAAAAAAGAGAGATCAAAAGCCAAAGGGAGATGCCGATGCCATCGGAGTGGATGAAGAAGTAGGTGAGAGGCTGCCAGAGCCAGCCCCGTTCCAAGCCCCATCTGGAAAGGGCGAACCATTGAGAAGGCCCGAGAATGTGGAGGTAGTGGTTGAGCAAAAATGTCGCAATGGGGGAGAGCAAAGAAAGAACAACAGTGATCCAAATCAGAACCCTGACGCTTCTGGACGTTTTATGGGGACCTGTGAAAAAAGAGGAACCTTGCATAGCTTCGTATTGTGAACTATAGTCAAATCGATGTCATTATACAATCAGTCCCTGGCTCTATTGACCGATCTTTATGAGCTTACCATGGCCTATGCTTACTGGAAAAGGCAAATGGCCGAAGATGAAGCTGTTTTTCATCTAACATTTCGAAAAAACCCTTTTCAGGGGGGCTACGCAATGGCCGCCGGCCTAGAAAGCGTGATCGCATACGTCGAGAGGTGGCGCTTCGATACCTCTGATCTCGATTATCTTTCTACATTAAATTCAGCCGAAGGGAATCCACTATTCGATGAAGGGTTTTTACGCTATTTAAGCGAGATGACCTTCATCTGTGACATTGATGCCGTTCAAGAGGGAGATATCGTCTTTCCGCACGAACCTCTCGTCCGCGTGAAAGGTCCGATCTTGCAGGCACAGCTTCTGGAATCGGCTCTCTTGACCCTGACGAACTTCCCTACTCTGATCGCAACAAAAGCCTCCCGCATTTGCAAAGCAGCCGGCGAAGATCCGGTGCTTGAATTCGGTTTAAGGCGGGCGCAAGGAATCGACGGGGCGATGACTGCGACGCGCGCCACCTATGTAGGTGGCTGTCATGCAACCTCGAACACTCTTGCCGGCAAAGTCTACGGGATTCCCGTGAAAGGGACACACGCGCATAGCTGGATCATGGCCTTCGACACCGAACTTGAATCTTTTCAAGCCTATGCAGCAGCGCTACCTGAAAATTGTGTCTTTCTTGTCGACACCTACGACACGATTCAAGGGGTTAAAAACGCGATTCAAGCCGGCATGTGGCTCAAAGAACAAGGGCACCCTTTTCTAGGGATCCGCCTCGATTCGGGCGATATCAATTATTTAAGCCGCGAGGCGCGCAAACTTTTGGACGAGGCCGGTTTTCAAGAGACGAAAATCTTTGCGAGCAATGAATTGAACGAATCGTTGATTGCCGACCTGAAGCAGCAAGGGGCCAAGGTTGTGGTCTGGGGAGTCGGAACTCACCTTGTCACAGGACAGACTCAAGCGGCGCTGGACGGAGTTTACAAGATCTCTGCGATTCGGAAAAAGGGAACCAAAGAGTGGAAATATCGTCTAAAACTCTCAGAACGTATGAGCAAGATTTCGAACCCCGGCATCATTCAAGTACGCCGCTACTCCCTACCAGGAAAGGGATACATAGCAGACGCCCTTTACAATGAGGGGATCGACCTTTCGAAAGGGTGTGAGATTGTCGATCCTCTTGATCCGATTCGTAAGCGGCGCCTTGATGCTTCCTGGGAATCGCGCGATTTACTCGTGCCCATATTTAGAAAGGGAAAACTTGTCTATGAGGTGCCCTCTCTTCATAAAACTCGAGAATATGGGAAGCGCGAGCTCGCCCTATTCGACGCAAGCATCAAGCGTTTTATGAATCCCCATAGCTATCCTGTAGGCATGGAGATCTCTCTTTACTCTCTCAAATTAGATTTAATCGAAAAAATAAGAGAAAAATTGGATGAAAGCTCTCCTCATCGTTGATGTGCAAAATGACTTTATGCCGGGAGGAGCTCTCGGCGTTCCCCACGGCGATGAGATCGTTCCGGTCGTAAATTCTCTCCAGGAGAAGTTCGATCTGATCGTGGCGACCAAAGATTGGCATCCACCCGGCCACATCAGCTTTGCTTCCAGACATGGAAAGAAGCCGGGAGAAACGATAGTGGTGAGCGGATACCTACAGGAACTATGGCCTGATCATTGTGTGCAAAATAGAAAGGGCTCAGAATTCCCCCCTTCCCTTAAAACCGATAAAATCGCACACGTTGTTTACAAAGGAATCGATCCCGAAATCGACAGCTACAGCACCTTCCGTGACAATATAGGGAGGGAGACGGGACTTGCCGCCTATTTCAAAGAAAACGGGGTGGACGAACTCTATATCGTCGGCCTTGCGACCGATTATTGTGTGCGCTCTTCCGTCCACGATGCGCTTCTAGATCGATTCAAGGTGACAGTAATTGAAGAGGGGTGCCGGGGAATTGGAGATACGGATCGAGCTCTCAAAGATATGAAAGAGGCTGGGGCGCGAATTCTTTGATTTTGAGTATCTTAAATAAGGCGGCGATGGCTTCTCTCGATTCTTCAAGAAGTGCCGGGTCACCTAGGTCCTCAGGAGCCAGCCTGTCGCGGTAATGCTTCTCGATCCACTCTTTTAATTCAACATATAGATGCTGAGTAAGAAAGATCGGTTGATGGATTTTTCCAATCTCTTCTTTCGTAAGAGGAATCGCAAGGCGCAAGCAAGCGGGTCCTCCTCCGTTTTGCATGCTCTCCCTAATATTGATGAAATCGACGGGGAAAGGGAGCCATTCGAGTGAAAGCTCCCGGCACTCTTCGGGAGCAAGGAGGAGGCGGGTTTGATCGGGAAGGGTCAGGAGTTGGGAATTGAAGAAGTAACTTCTTACAGCTTCCTCAACAGAGAGCTCAATCTTGATCGGCTTGACGGGGCAGTATTTTTGAATTTCCTTGATCACCTCTTCAGTGTTGACAAAAGCCTCTTGGTGATAGAGAAAGGTCTCGCGGTTTCCACAAGAGATCACATCATTATGAAAGACTCCCTTGTCGATCAAGATCGGGTTTTGTTGCGCAAAAACCGCAGCTCCACCGTGGATGCGGGCGACGGCTTCAGATGCATCGCGTGTTTGCCGCGCCGGAAACAAATGGGCCTCTTGGGTATAGAGGTCACGTCCATAGACATAGAGGTGAGTTCCTTTCGATTCGTAAGAGAGGCAGAATCGGATGTGGTTTGCGGCTCCTTCGTCGGGAAAGGGGAGAGGAGGGTGGATTGCGAATGTTTCTGGGTCGGCGAAGAGGAAACGAAAGAGCGCAAGTGTCTCCTGCGCTTCCAAACTCCGATGGAACTGCGTGCTTAAGTTCGCGACGGTTAGATGGACCCGTCCGTCAAAGCTGTCGCAGGAGGGAGTCGTCGTCGCACTATTTGCGCGCCACATCGAAGAAGCTGAAGAGACGGCTTGCAGAAGCGTAGGCGCCGATTTAGCAGCCTTCTCGATCACTTGGGCGTCGCTTCCCGTAAATCCAATGGAGCGTAAAAAGGCGACCGCGGGGCGCTCTGGTGGCGGCAGTACGCCTTGAATGATTCCGAGATCCATGACGCGCTTCATTTTATCGAGCCCCTGCAGGGCCGCTTGCTTGGGATTAGAGATGTGCAGTCGATGCTTCATCGAGGCAAGGTTTCCAAAGGATAAACCCGCATAATTATGGGTCGGGCCGACAAGGCCATCGAAGTTGACTTCTTTCATGTTTTTGCCAACAGGGTAATTCCCGGTAAAATCTCTTTTGGAAGCAGGGTGCTCTCACGTTCCATTGAGGCAACAGGGTAGGCGCAATAATCGGCGGCATAGTAACCGCTCGGTCGGAAATTGCCGCTCTTGCCGATCCCTCCAAAGGGGGCCCGGCTGCTGGCGCCGGTTGTGGGATGGTTCCAGTTGATAATTCCGGCGCGCGCTTCTTGGTAAAAGCGCCTGTATTTTTCCCGATTTTCGCTGATTAACGAGGCTGTTAAGCCGTATGCAGTATTGTTCGCCTCTTCAATGGCGGCGTCGAAAGAGGGGACTCGAATCACCTTGAGAAAGGGACCGAAGAGCTCTTCGTCGGGGCGGCTGCCTACCTCGGTGAGATCCATCAGGCCCGGAGTCAAGAAGGGGAAACCCTTTTTTAGCTGCACCATTTCGACCAGGCTCTTTCCTCCCTCGCTCCCATAGACAGCTTGTGCGTTTAGGAGACTTTCAGCGCTTGTCTCATTGATCACGGGACCCATAAATGGTTCAGGGCTATCGGTGTAGGGGCCGACTTGAATCGAAGCAACCATATGGGCCAATACTTTTAAAAACTCCTCTCCCTCCCTCCCTTCCTCGAGAATCAAGCGGCGTGCGCACGAGCATCTTTGTCCAGATGTCAGGTAAGCGGAGAGAATTGTTAGGTAGGAGGCTGCTTCTAAATCGCCCGGCTCGCTAACGATCAAAGGGTTATTCCCTCCCATTTCAAGGGCGAGTATCTTTTCGGGGTGGTGGCCGAAGGCTTTCGTCAAGAGCATGCCGACCTTATGGCTGCCGGTAAAAAAAAGGGCGTCGATTTGAGGATGGAGCGCCAGGCTGCTCCCTATTGAAGGCCCGCCTTGGACGAGGTTTACAACTCCTTCGGGAAAATGTTCCATGCACTTGACTATCTCCGCTGCTACAAGTGGAGCATGGTCGCTACCTTTAAATATAACCGTATTGCCTGCCAAAAGAGCGGGAACGATATGGCCATTGGGTAGATGTCCTGGAAAATTGAAGGGCCCGAATATCGCGGCCACGCCATGAGGCTTGTGGCGTGTGTAGAGGTTCTCGGCGACTTGGCGGCTCGGGCATCTTTCGCCAACTGCTTCGATTGAAACTTCAATCTTAGCAATGATCGAGGCGACCTCTTGAGCCGATTCCCAAAGGGGTTTTCCCGTCTCCATGCTGATCGTCTCGATTAGAGAGGATTTACGCTTTTTTAAGGCGGCTTCGTACTCGCGCAGATAGTCAATTCGCTTTTCAAAAGGAAGGCTTCTCCATTTCGCAAAAGCGGCGCGGGCCGAGTGGACCGCGTCGCCAACCTCCTCGCTAGTTGCGTGACGCCCCTCCCAAATCACAGCTTGGGTTGAGGGATTTTTCGAGATGTGGCTCTCGCCGCTCCCTTTAATCCATTTTCCTGAAATGTAATGCATCATAAAACGTAATAAATGATTTCTTCACCGACATCAACATTTAATGCTTTGCCTGCGGCAATGGGGAGGGTGACACGATCTTCTTCGATTAAAAGGGGCGATAGGCAGGCGCGGAAGTCGATCCGCGTGTTCGCGACTACCGCCTGCTCTTCGCTCTCCAGCTGCCCGCGCAGCTCTCTAAGAATCGCTCTCCTGCTCCGGCTGACGGCGGCAATCTCGCTCGTGAGTGCAAACATATGAGGGCCTGCGTCAAAAATATCGAGATAGTCGCTTTGTTTAAAACCCTGTTTTTCCAGCAGCCTTTTTGCCGGCAAGGTGCGCGGATGGGGATTGCCGATCACTTCTTGGGCATCAAGAGGAAGGAGGATCGTGTAGATTGGATGGCGGGGAAAAAGCTCTCTTATTGCTTCCGGATTCATCCTGCGCAGGCGGTCGGCTTCTGAAAAATCGAATCCGAAAAAATGGCGCCCGACCGCTTCCCAAAACGGGGAGATCCCATCATGGTTGACTCCTCTCAGTTCAGCAATAACTGCCGGTGCGAAGCGCTCACGAAAGAGAGCGATAAATAGAAAGCGGGAATAAGAGAGTAAAGGGGCGTATCCCTGCCCCCGGTATTCTCTTTTCAAGTAGAGGGTTCCTGCTTCTGTCGGCTTTTTTCTCGCTTTAATGAAATAGAGTACAGGAACTTCCTGATGGGTTTGAAGGGCAGCGGATCTGTAGGTTTCGATGAGTCTATGGTAGGCGAAAAAGGGCTCTTTAGCTCCAACACGCGATACGAGGCCTGAAGAGCCGATCACCTCCCCTTCATATTCCAAGCAAAACAAGTAAGATTCATCGTAAGGCTCAAGCAATGAAGAGAAGGCGCGCTGAGATTCTACCAATTGACGCTCCAAAAAATCCCGGTTGTAGGGGAGAGAGGTGATGCCCGGTCCCGATTCTTGGGAAAAGGCGTAAAAAGCATCGAGGTCACTGCCTACAGCGGGCCGGATATAGGCTAAAGACATTTGACCAGCACCTCTTCTAAGAGCCCCCCGACTTCATCAATTGCTTCGTTGGTGATCCCGCCTGCCGGAACCAACATGCGAAGACGAGTCGGATTTGAGCCGGCGATAAAAACAATCACCCCTGCCTCGAAAAGCGCCTTCACATAAGCGATAACCTTCTCGCGGTTCCCTTTAAAGGGCGTTGCGGCGATCATGAGTCCATGTCCAAAGGGACCTTCGAAATGGCCGGGGTATTTATCTGCAATCCGCTCCAGATGACCGACAATTCTCCTGCGGATTTGCATGTTTTTCCCATTGCGGCCCAGATAACCTTCATTTAGAAGGGAGTTCACGATTGCTTTCGCTCCGTGGATTGAACTTGTCGAAGCGGTATAGGTCTGCGCAATTAATCCCGGCTTTGGACGAAATGCGCTCGTGTAGAGCGTTGCGCACAAATGGAGGAGCTTTCCGACCGTCACGATATCGACATACTCCTGAAGCCTGAAAGTCTGAAAAGCGAAGAGATTTTCTGTCCGTCCGAATGTCTGTACCTCATCGACAAGAATCGCGATTCCGTTTTCTTTCAGTTTGCGCATAATCTCGACAAAAAACTCATGTTTCCCTGGGTAGCAACCCGCTTCGCCTTGAATCAACTCGAAGCACATAGAGGCATATTTTCCCGGATGGCGGGAAAGAAGGGTATTTAGAGCGGCCAGCGCTCTCTCGGTACTCCCCATCGGATCGCGCCAATCGTAATAGGGGATGTAGTCGACAGGGATCAGATGAGGAAGCCCCTCGCGGAATGCGGGCCTGTCCGTGATCTGAGAAAGAGCGAGAGTGCGTCCCATGAAGCAATGCTCGAAGGCTAGGATGCGATGAGCAGGCGCCTTTTTCTGAAAGGCGATCTTGAGCGCGTTTTCGTTCGCCATCGCACCCGATGTTGTCAGGAAACAGTGCGGCAGCTGGGATGCCTTCACAAGAAGCTGAGTTAATTCGTAAGAACAGCGGTTTTGCTGCAAATTTCCCTGCATCGCGATATCTTCAACCGCAGCTTCCAGGGAGGCTGCGATCATCGCCGGATGGCTGTGGCCGAAGTGGACCCCGATTCCACTAATGAAATCGTATTTAACGCTTCCGTCGGCAAGTTCGACAAGCGCCCCATTACCCGCGCCGCTTCCAAGATAGGGATAAAAGAGATCAATTCCCCTGTAGGAGTTGAAGGCTTTGATGATGTTTTCATAACTGATTGCAAGGGCACTCTGAGATGGACGTATTCCGGTAATTTTATCGCTATGCCTGGCGACACTATTGAGAATTTTGCGCGTAGCTGTTTGAAAATCGGGATCTTCGTAAATAGAATCTGCGACTAGGCGGTCGGCCATAATGGGCTCTTTCGTGATAGTTTTTTTAAGAGGGAGGCAGTTAATTCGATTTTTTTCTTTAAACTGGGGAGATAAACAAACTCATTTTCCGTATGCATCCCGCCTCCTTCCACCCCGAGAGTGTCGATCGTCGGAATACCGGCCGCCCCAAACGTATTTCCGTCGCACACCCCTCCGGTCTCCTTCCAGTCAATGGGCATCGCGAGCTCTTTTCCGCATTCTTTAAGCAAGTTAAATAGAGCTTCTGTTTTCTCGTCAAAGGGCTTAGGGGGACGGTAGGAGAGTTGTTTCAGCGTAATTCCCGCTTGGTCAGCTTTTTTTCGCAGCAGCGATTCGAGGTCATCGTGAGAACGCACGTTTACCCCCGCCTCAGCATAATCGGGAATGATATTGAGAGGGCCCCCTCCCTTAACCATGCCCACGTTCACAAGTCTATCCCCTTCATTTAAAGCTTCAATGGAGGCAATAAAGCGAGCCAAAGGATAGATGGCATTTTTACCCTCGCTAGGATGGCGCCCTGCATGAGCTGCTTTTCCCTTACTGACGGCGAGGTAATTAGCCGACCCCTTCCTTCGACTTACCAAAGAACCATCGGGAAGAGTCGGTTCGAAAATCAAGGCAAACCTGCATCTTTTGCTGCATTCTTGCAAAAAGGGGGTCGAATAGGGAGAGCCGATCTCCTCATCGAGGTTGAGGAAGATCTCCCAGCCGATCTCTTTCGCTTCCTTTGAATTTTCAAATTCAACCAGGGCATGAAGCATGACGAGAATCCCCCCCTTCATATCAGCAACTCCCGGACCTTGCAGCCGCTTTTCATCGAGGTATCTGACTTTTTGGAAAGGGTGGTCCTTTGGGAAAACAGTATCGAGATGTCCACCTAAAAAAATACGGAAAGGGAGGGCCTTTCTTTTCGTCAGCGACAAGCCGATGGGCAAGAGGCGCAACTCATCAGGTTCCAGAACGGAAAAAGCTTTTTGCGCGAGCTGCATCATTTTTTCCAGGCCCAGAGAGTTGCGTGAATAGGAATTTACACATGCCCACTCTTCTAATTGCGCAACTATTTCCATTCCTTCAAAGTATCGAATCATTGTAGCTTTGACAAATATTTTTTCTTTGCCTATGACAAATTAACCAAAGGACTTTACCACAATGGGCGTATGCAAGAAGGATCTAAAAAAAAGAGAAAGGGATTGCGAGTGAGTAAACAGAAAATTCTAAAAGAGGACCAGGCATGCTGCATCCTCATCACATGCGGCCAGCCATCTGCCGACGGAAAAATGTCCGTTGAGATGACATATGAAGGGGATCCATTACTTGCATCCTATCTTCTTGAAAACGCACAAGGGTTTATCGATCAGGACGAAGACGGAATTTCTAATTGACAGGGGAATTCAAATTATACCATATTGACACTTCGATGTTTAAGAATATGTCATGAATACCTCTAGCGTAAGCGAAACAACAGGCACTTTTTCTGTCAAAGAAGCTCTATCTAAAGCTCTTCCGGAGACTATCGTTGGCCGTGTCCTCTTTTTTGGGTCTCTGCCTCCCGCACTTATTCTCTTTGCGATCGGCGTGAGTTTTCTATGCGTTTCCCCTTTTTCCTTCTATCTCCCCTTTCTCGCTCTTGCAGGCGGGATGCTCTGTTTGCGCTGGAAGACGGTTGGTTTGTGCGGCTCTTATTTGGCTCTAGCCGCTCTTCTTCTCTTTTATTACGGAGAAATACCTTTTGAAGAACGCCTATGGCAGATGGGCGTCGTATTTGCACTCGCTGTGAACTTTTTCATTTTGCTCCTCTCAACCGAAGAGATCGAATCTCTGATTGCCCAAACAGCCGAAATGGGTCGGGTCAAGACAAATGAATTGATGCAGGCCGAGTTGCTTCTTCACCAGATGAGCCAAGAAAAGGAGGAGCAGCAAAAGAGTTTCGAAGAGGAGATTCAGCGCCTTAAAGAGGAAGCGGAAGCGCGTAGGATTGAGAGAGAGCAAGAGAGCAAACAGATTCATTTGATTCAATCCGAAATCGAGCTGCTCACATCCCAAAAGGCCCATTTTGTCACTGAAGCGAAAAAAGCGCGTGTAATCATCGAGCAAGATGAGCAAACCCAAAATATCATCCAGGACGCGGAAGCAAAAATTGAATCGCTTAAGGAACAGATTTACGCGCTCTCTAAGGAGCTCGAAGAGACTCGTCTTTCGAAGGAGGAGCTGCACTTCCAACTTTCTGAATTTTCAACTCTTAAAAGCGAAAATGCAGCGTTAAACGATCAGCTTGCACAGCTCTCCGAAAAGTTAAGTCAGAGCGAGAATGAGAAAGCTTCCAAACTTAAAGAGCTGACCGAACAGTTAGATCGTACAGTTAGTGAAAAAGAAGCAGAACTGGCTGATTGGGAAGAGAAAAAAGCCCTGGAGGCCAGAATTGCCGACCTTTCTGAATCGGAAGTCCGAATGAAAGAAGCCCTTCTTTTTGCTCAGGAAAAGGCGATGACCCTTCAAGCCTCACCTCTTATTAAAGTCGACGACAAAAAAGTCCGGCAGCTCCAGGGCCTATACAATGAACTGCGCACCCAATTCGAAGAGAAAGCGCGCATTTTGTCCCAAACGCGAAAAGACCTTTTCCTAAAGGAAGAGAAACTAATGGCTTTGGAACACGAGAAAGAGCTGACTGCTTGTGCACCCGATCGCGAAGAGACAGTCTATTTTGAAAACGAAACCAGGCATTTGACCGAAGAGCTTGTATCACTTGAAGAAGAGGTGACCAATCTTGAAGAGCTCGCAACCCTCGCCATCAAGGGCTTCTAGGATAAATTCTGAGGGGTCCAACTTTTCCCGTGGCCGCCCAAAAACTCAGTCTTTTATTTATGACATCTTAATACTTTGTTGCTACAATCTTCTCCCGCAAAGATCTTTAAAAGTTAAAAGGAGAGAGAAGATGATCGAAAGTTTAAACAAAAAATTTCTATATGTAGTGGAGGGGAAACTTAACGATATTTATTCTCACTCTAAATCTCATAGTAAAAAGTTTGGAATTAGAGGAGCCTATCTCTCTTTAGTTCCCGTGTCAGCAATTACGAGTATCGTTGATACGGCGATAGGAGCTTGTGCTGCTATTCCTGTTCTTGCTACTGCAGGCAAACACGAAAAAACTACAGATTTCGCTTTTCAATTTCTAGCGAGTTCATTCACTATAGTCTCTAAACCTTACCTCAACCTCCTTAGAACTTTGAACCCTACAGCGGAAGTTAACAGACACTATGACGAAAACTATCCGGGGATTTGTGCCCCCTATTTCGTTTCGATGTCTGATGAGATAGGGAATAATTACTGCGGATCAAATAATTTTTTTAAAAGACATGTAGCTTCGCGATTAACTTATGCGTTTTTCGCGATTTCTTTGGTTGTTACCCGTCTTGTGGAGGGTATTATTGGTCTGATAGCCGGTGCTTTCTCCCTTTTAACAGTGGGCAAAGTACCTCTTCTAAACAACACTGCATACCTTGGATTATCTGCCACCGGGATTATTCATGAGCTTTTTTTTTTCACTCTAAAGGTTATTAATCCTTGGACTTGCGAGTCATGAAAGCCAGGAAATTCTTGCGCGGTGAAATGTAAATTTTTCAACTGATTCTGCTATACTGTTTTTAAAGCTTGCGCAGTGCTAGGCAGGTTCGGGTTAGTTCCAATCGGTTGTCGAATCAACCCGATTGAAGCGAGATAAAGATTACCCTGACCATGAGCCCGCCCATTGAGATCAACAATACTGGTTGCGGGATCACTTCCCAAAAGGCCCATTTTGTCGCTGAAGCGAAAAAAGCGCGTGTAATCATCGAGCAAGATGAGCAAACCCAAAATATCATGCAGGACGCGGAAGCAAAAATTGAATCGCTTAAGGAACAAATTTATACCAATAATCGAAAATAAATGAATAAAGTAAGGTTGCAGAATCGGCAACATCTGAGAAGCGGAGGTCAAAATGTAAATTTTTCAACTGATTCTGCTATACAATGAACTGCGCACCCAATTCGAAGAGAAAGCGCGCATTTTGCCCAAACGCGAAAAGACCTTTTCCTAAAGGAAGAGAAACTAATGGCTTTGGAACACGAGAAAGAGCTGACTGCTTGTGCACCCGATCGCGGAGAGGCAGCCTATTTCGAAAAGCAAACGGGGCATTTGACTGAAGAACTCCTTTCCCTTGAAGAAGAGGTGACCACGCTTGAAGAGCTAGCAACCCTCGCCATCAAGGGCTTTCCAGGATAACTTCTGAGTGGTCCAACTTTTCCCGTGCCCGCCCAAAAACTCAGCTTTTTATTGATGATATCTTAATATTTTGTTGCTACAATGTTTCCCGAAAAGATCTTTAAAAGTTAAAAGTAGAGGGAAGATGATCAAAAGTTTAAACCTAGAATTCCTAAATGTAGTCGAGCAGAAACTTGACAAAGATTATTCTCTCTCTGACTCTCATAGTGAAAAGTTTGGAATTAGAGGAGCCTATCTCTCTTTAGTTCCAGTGTCAGCAATTACTAGTATCGTTGATACGGCGATAGGGGCTTGTGCTGCTATTCCTGCTCTTGCTACTGCAGGCAAACACAAAAAAACTATAAATTTCTTTTTTAATTTTCTAGAGAGTTCATTTGATATCGTCTCAAAACCTTATGTCAACCTCCTTAAAACCTTGAATCCTACTGCAAAACTTCCTCCTATCCGAGGTTTTGATGAAGTTCATCCGGGGATTTGTACTCCTTATCCTTCTGAGAAGCTTGATAATCTGGCGGAGAATTACTTTAAATCAAAAAATTTTTTTAAAAAACATGTAGCTTCGCGCTTAACTTATGTGCTTTTGGCGATTACTTTCGTTATTACCCGTATTGTCGATGGTATTATTGGTCTGATAGCCGCTGCTTTCTCCCTTATAACATTGGGCAAGCTACCTTTTCTAAACAAAACTGCATATCGTGGATTATGTGCCACCGGGATTATTCATGATCTTTTTTATTGCACTTTAAAGGTTATTAATCCTTGGGCTTGCGAGTAATGAAAGCCAGGAAATTCTTGCGCGGTGAAAATGTAAATTTTTCAACTGATTCTGCTATATGCGTTCACCCGCCAACCTAGGGATATATCTGGGTTCCACACCTTGATTTTATAAGATCTTATCTTAAGTTTTTAAGGTGATGTTAGGATTTCGCAGCTGCTATCGGTTACGAGGATCGTATGTTCCCACTGGGCGCTCGGCTTGCCGTCTTTAGTAGTCGCGATCCATTGAGTAACCGGGTCGATTACCGCCTCAGGGACGCCCGCATTGATCATCGGCTCAATCGTGAAGGTCATCCCCGGCGCGAGGGGAATTTTGACTCGGTTGCGGTGGTGAGGAACTTGAGGCGGTTCATGGAATTCGACCCCCACGCCATGGCCGACAAATTGGTGAACGACCGAGCATTTCTTTTCGGCAGCGTAATCTTCAATCGCATCGCCGATCTCATAAAGCATCGCTCCCGGTTTTACGACCTCAATGGCACGCCTCAGACATTCATGGGATACATCGTAGACGAGCTGCTTTTCGGGAGAGATGCCGCCTATTTTGACCATGCGGCTGCAATCGCCATAGAAGCCGTCTAATACCACCGAAACGTCGATATTCATGATATCCCCTTCTTTGAGAGGGTCGTCGTTGGGAATGCCATGGCAAATCACATTATTGAGCGAAGTGCAGATGCTTTTGGGAAAGGGAGGCTCTCCGTAATGATAGGGTGCGGCACGAGCACCAGCCTCGTTATGCAGTTGCACGGCATAGGCGTCGAGTTCATTTGTTGTCACTCCTGCCCTTGCCTTTTTGCAGAGTGCATCTAGAATCTGCGCAGCGAGCTTGCAGGCGCGTTTGATCCCTTCGATCTGCTTGGGGGTTTTCAAAACTATTCGGTAGTTTTTCAAATAGTGCTCGGCAAGCTTGTTCTGCTCTGAGAGGTGTGGCTCTTGGGGATAGTGGCATTTCTTCCATTTGATGCCGCTCCCACACCAACAGGGGTCGTTTCTTCCAATCATAAGATATGAGTATAGCTAATAGTAAACCTTCTGTAAAGTGAGTCCGTGGGCGGGCGCCGTGATACCGGCGAACGGCCGTTCTTTCGCGGCCAAGATTTCGGGAATCGCTTCAACGGCTAATTTTCCCATCGCGACGTAGGCGAGCGTGCCGACGATATTACGCGCCATCTTATAGAGAAAGTGGTTTCCTTTAATGTCGATCCGCAAGCGGCCTGGCTCGATTAGGGTGAAATCAATCCGGTCGATGCGACGATATTTGTGGGAGTAGTTGAGATTCTCGTGCACGTTGCAAAAGGAAGAGAAGTCATGTTCACCTGTCAAGAGGTCGGCCGCTTGACGCATAAAACTTAATTCAAACTCCGCCGGAACGTGCCAAGAGAAGGCTCGATGGAAGGGGAGCTGCAATGGGCCGAAACAGATGTTGTATGAGTAGAGTTTCCCTCTTGCGTCTAGGGAAGGATGAAAGTCTGAGGGCATGATCCGCATATCTAAAACGCGGACGGTATCCGGAAGCAAACGGTTGATGCTGATGATTTTTGGAGGGGCCTTCTTTGTAAAGAAATTCACGACCTGCCCAAACGCGTGAACCCCGCGATCTGTGCGGCTTGCCGCTTGTAAGCAGACAGGTTCTTGGAGGATTTGCTCTAAAACATTTTGCAAACTCCCTTCTACTGAAGGACCTGCGTTTGTTTTTTGCCATCCTAGAAAGGGTGATCCGTCATAAGAGATGGTCAAACACAAATTTTTCATCTGCCGAGTGCTGAAGTCAAGCCGCTTAGAGCCATTTGTGTCGAAACGAGAACGACGATATAGCCGAATAGCCGCTCGGCGGCGACGATTCCGTTGTCGCCAAGGAGTTTTTTTAGGTAGGGAGAGAAGATCAGGGTTGGAAGTAAGAAAAGCCAAGCAATAAAAACAGCTAATAGGACGAGCCATTTGTTATCAGCGGTTCCCCCATAAAGGGTCATAGTGGCCAAAATCGCAGGTCCGGCTACAGCCGGAACGGCAAGAGGCACGATCAAGGGGTCTTTTGCGATGCGCCCCCCTTTATTTTGTCCGGGGAGAGAGAAGATCATGCGGAGGGCGATGATAAACAGGATGATCCCACCGGCCATTTGCAGGGAGGAGGGGGAGACGTGGAGAATTCGGAAAAATCCCTGGCCGAAGAAGAGAAAGATGATCATGATTGCGAGGGCGATCAAGAGCTCGCGGAAGATGATTTTACGTTGCCGTTCAGGATCAAAAGCTCTTAATACCCCTACGAATATCGGGACATTGCCCAATGGATCCATCACGATAAGAAAGAGAAAAGACATGTGGAATAAGTCGTTAATCATTTGATAATCCCTTCTACGCCTTCGAGAAATAGTTGAACTGCGATAATCGCCACAATCAGCCCCATCAGGCGCTGACACGCCAAGAGTCCCTTGTCTTTAAGTAGATGATGAATTGGCTGTGCAAAAAATAAAATCAGGCTTGAGAGGAGCCAGGCGACGCACGTGGCCCCCAGGACGATGAGAGCTGAGGGTTCATCTTGGGCGAAGATCATGATTGCCGCGAGAACGGAGGGGCCTGCGATAAGGGGAGTCGCGATTGGAAAGATCAGCAGTTTTTGCTCTTCCCATTTAGGTCTCTCTTCGTCATTAGAAAAGATCAGGCGAATCGCAATCAAAAATAAAATAAGTCCTCCCGCAATCTGTACTGTTGTAGCAGAGACACCAAGCAGAGAGAGGAGGATCTGTCCAAAGTAGTGAAATATGATCATGATTCCCAAAGCAATGAGCAACTCGCGGAGTGCGATATAACGTCTCTGGGCTTTATTATAGGGTTTAATCAAAGATAGATAGGTTGGGATATTCCCTAACGAATCAATAACCAAGAATAGGGTAACCGTAATTCCAAAAAAATTTCCGTAACTGTTCACTTGCAGATCCGTGATAGGGGATGTTAATATTCGCGCAAATTGTACTTTAAAAGGCCTGGGAAATTCAATAAAATAGAACTATGGGGTTGATTGAACCATACCAAGGCAAATTTTCTGCTATTCTCTTATTCGGCCCACCCGGAGCCGGTAAAGGAACCTTGGGAAAATTTTTAGCAAGTTCCGGGATGCAATACCATCTCTCATCGGGAGATATCTTTCGCACCCTTCCGCTCTCTTCGCCTGCGGGTAAGCTCTATTATTCCTATGCAAGCAAAGGAGCGCTCCTTCCTGATGAGGCGACCATCGAGATTTGGAAATATTATGTCCAAGGACTGATAGCAACGAATTCGTATTATCCAGAATCTCAAGATCTTTTGCTTGACGGCATTCCCCGGACTTTAGCTCAGGCTGAACAGATTCAAGAGTTTGTCAAAGTCCGTCATATTATTGTTCTGGAGATTTCGAATATGAAAGAGCTGCTTCGGAGAATGCAGTTCAGGGCGCGTATCGAGGGAAGGTTTGACGATATTGAAACAAGCGTACTGGAGAAGCGGATCAAGATTTATCAAGAGGATTTGGGGAAGATTTTAGATTTTTATCCCCCCCATTTGATTTCGCGAGTTGACGGAACCCAAAAGCCCTTTGAGGTTTTACGCGACGTACTTGTCCGTTTATCGCACCTTCTTTCCCGCGGCCCTGACAAAATTTGATTATCATATTTCTATGATCCTTCATTTTTGCGTAACGTAAGTTTTATGTGGGCCTCTTTTTTCGCCTCATAAAGGGATTTGTCTGCCTTATTGAATAGGTCTTGGATCGAAATCTCGCCGTGACCCGAGAAATAGGCAGCTCCCATACTAATGCCAAGCTGATAGGGTTCCGTAGAGCGTTCGTTTTGTTCCTGAAATTTATAATGGATTTTATGCTTGATATGATCGAAGCTATCTTCAGCGGCATTAATCGCAATGACGGCGAACTCATCACCTCCAATCCGACCGACAATGTCGTGATGCCTGAATGAGAGCTGGAGGCAGTCTGCCACGTCCATCAGAGCGCGATCGCCGGCAGGGTGACCATAAGTATCGTTGATTACTTTGAGGTAGTCGAGATCAATGACGAATAGGAAAAATCCTTGGCGGGTTCGTTTTGAAAGTAGGAGTTGTTGCTCTAAAAGAGTAAAAAAACCCCGGCGGTTATACAATCCCGTCATTTCGTCGGTAAAGGAGAGGGCTCTTAAACTTTGTTGAAGCCTGTTGCGCTCCACGGAAGCGTAGATGACTCTTTGTAAATGTGCAGGGTCGAGTTCTTCCTTTGTGAGATAGTCTTGTGCTCCTAGACGGATGATCTGCCGAATCACCTCCTCGTCTGCATGCTCAGAGGTCGCGATTATTGGAATTGTGGAAGAGGCCTCCTGGATTTTTCGAATCGTTTCGACACTGCTGCTATCTTTGAGATAGAGATCGGTCAAAATGAGGTCGTATTCATTTTCGACCAAGAGGGCGGTCGCTTCCTTAATTGTCGCGACGCTCTTGATTGTGAATTCTATCCCCTTGTCATGCAATTTATTCAGGGCATCTTGTATGCACGCAAGATCCTCTTGTTCATCTTCAATCAAAAGAATAGTAAATTTTTCGCCCATAATTAAGGAATGATCTTCTCAATACTGAATGATTTAGATATAATCCCCTTATCTTCCATCCAGTATTTAAACTCTCCTAGCAAATGAATATCAATATCCTGGTTGTCTGCAAGGAGAGGGTAAGTGAGATCCCAAGCCTCTCGTTCCCATGCCAGAGTCTTTGAACGCCTGTCGGGGTTATGCCGCTGGTAACAGAGAAAGGCTTCATCAGGATCGGTTTGGCAGAATCTGATGCTTTTATCCAGTGCTCTTTGAAAAGCATCCGCAAATGCAGGGGAGCTCTCCCTAGTTCCGCCATTTGCCAGTATGATCATTTCGTAATATCTAGGAACCCCGAATTCCTGAATGGGGAAATGGTCTGTCCGGACTCCAAGCGAACGGAGCTGAGCAGGTTCGATATTCCAGAAACCCCCGAAGATGAAGTCTACGCTCCCGGTTCCCATTGGCGAGATTAAATCAACGCTGACATTCTTCCGTCCGGCCGGTTTGATCTTTCCATAATCAAGAAGGAAGTCAAGGAAGGAGGTGTCGGGTCCTCCAAGGCAGTAGCCGAGTGTAAAGCCTGTAAGATCTTCAGGTTTTTGGATTTTTGGATCTACTCTGTAGATGAAACCCGATAGAGGCTCTTTGATTAGAAGGCCGACAAGTTTAATGTCGGCTCCCCGGGAACACGCTTTGAGCGTTCCCGGCATATGGCTGACCAAAAGATCGGCTTGACCCGATGTTAAATAAGAGATTCCTCCCCCATTATCTTGCATTTTTAGGATAAAGAGGTTGATGCCCTCTTCTTGAAAAAAATTTTTTTCGAGGCCGACATAGAGGGGGATATGGTTCGGGTTCGGTAGCCAGTCGAGAAGGAGGCGCGTCGTTTTCTCCTCTTTTTTCTTGCAGCCGAATAAAACAAAGAGAAGGATCGCAAAAATGAAAAACGGCAGTGCCACTCTCTTTTTTTTGATTGCGACCGGCCTTACCCTAAGCCCTTTAAAGGAAGGTTTCCACTTTCTAGGTGGTAGAGCGATTTTCTCAAAGTAGAGAATGACTCCATAGAGGAGCGAGCTGATGACGGTCAGGCAAAAGAGAGCGCCAAAAGTCACTTCGAGGTCGGTATTGCGGCGGCTTTCGAGCATCAACATGCCAAGTCCATTTTGCGCTCCGGCCCATTCTCCTGCGACAGCTCCGACCCCTGCAATTGCGGACGAGATCCGGAAGCCGGCGGAAATATGAGGAACGGCCCAAGGAAGGCGGAGTTTGAAGAAGGTTTGCCAGGAGCTCGCTTGATTTGTTTGAAAAAATTCCAGAAGGTCTTTGGGGGTAGAGCGAAGTCCTTGATAGATGTTGAGCGTGAGAGGAAAAAAAATCATCAAGGCCGTTGGAATGACGATTGCGGTGAAGCTCCAACCGAACCAGATCACCATGATAGGAGCAAGGGTGAACATCGGAAGGCATTGGATGACAATAAAAAGGGGTTGAAGAAGGGAGCGGGAGCTCTGATAGCGCATCATCATCCAGGCGAGAGGAAATGCGGCGGCCAGGGCCAAAAAAAATCCTCCCAGCATCTCTTTTAGGGTGCAGAGGGTATGGATGCAAAAGCGGGAGCGGAGTTCCCAAAGGGTGCATAAGATTTCTGAAGGCGCGGGAAGAATAAAGAGCAGGTTGGGAAGAGCACGCGCTGATAATTCCCAAATTCCAAAAAAGAATAGAAAAGAAAGAAAAAAAAGTGCAACCTTCTTAGACATTGTGTAAAGTTTACTTTTGCCTTCTTGACGAGTCAAGGTAAAACCTTTGTCGAGCATGGAAAGACGCACCGAATCAGACAGTATGGGGGAGGTCGAGGTTCAAGCCTCAGCTTATTACGGAGCGCAAACGGCACGCTCCCTCATTCATTTCAATATCGGACTCGATAAAATGCCCATCCCGGTCATCCGTGCCCTGGGGATGATCAAGAAGGCGGCTGCTCAAGTTAATTTCGAACTTGGTCTGATCTCTGAAGAAAAAAAAGGGCTTATCTCGCAGGCTGCGGAAGAGGTAGCTGACGGATTATTGAATGCCCATTTCCCTCTGAGCATATGGCAGACGGGGAGCGGGACTCAGACAAACATGAATGTCAACGAGGTGATCGCCAATAGGGCGATCGAGCTTGCAGGCGGAGTGATCGGCAGCAAGAAGCCTATTCATCCTAATGACGATGTGAACCTTTCCCAATCTTCCAATGATGCTTTCCCCACGGCGATGCATATCGCCGCCGCAACCTCTCTCAACTTCCGCCTTTTACCGATGGTAAGAAAGCTGCGCGAGGTCTTGCATCAAAAGGCTCAAGAGTTTCAAAAGATTGTTAAAATCGGCCGCACTCATCTGATGGATGCCGTTCCTATCACTCTCGGTCAGGAGTTTTCAGGTTATGTCGAGCAAATTGATCAGAATCTTGAGCGGATCGAAATGAGTATTCCTCGCCTCTACGAACTTGCGATCGGCGGAACGGCTGTGGGCACGGGTTTTAGTGCTCCGAAAGAGTTCTCGGAAAGGGTGTGCAAAAAAATCGCGCACTATACCCATCTTCCCTTTGTCCCCGCACCGAATAAATTTGCCGCTCTCGCGACGCACGATCCTCTTGTGGCCGCGCATGGAGCGTTAAAATCGTTGGCCGTCTCTTTGATCAAGATCGCAACCGATTTAAGCTTTCTCGGCTCCGGTCCCCGCTGCGGTTTGGGGGAGCTGCTCTTTCCGGAAAACGAACCCGGCTCTTCCATCATGCCCGGTAAAGTCAATCCTACCCAATGCGAGGCACTGACGATGATTTGCGTCCACGTCATGGGGAACGATCAGGCTGTCAGCATTGCAGGTTCGCGCGGAAATTTTGAACTCAATGTCTTCAAGCCGATGATCATCCACAATTTTCTCGACTCCCTGATTCTTCTCTCTGACGGGTTGCGCTCATTTTCCGAATATTTCGTTAGCGGGTTGAAACCTAACCACGCGCGCATTAAAAAAAATCTCGAAAGATCTCTCATGTTGGTGACAGCCTTAAGTCCGGTGATCGGTTACGATAAAGCGGCCCAAACGGCTCACAAGGCCTTCCATGAGAATATGACCCTGAAGGAGGCGTGTCTGGAGCTGGGCTTTCTCTCCGAAGAGGAGTTTGACCGGATCGTGCAACCCGAAAAAATGTTGTGAAGCGTAAAAAAAAAATGAAAATCACAGATGAGACTGAGGCGCGCAAAACACTCTGCGCCTTAGCGCCTCCGCCCACTCTGTGATTTTCAATCCGGCGCTTTAACTCATTGCCTTTTGGAATTTCTCGACGCGAAGAAGCTCGCGCGAGAATTCGAGGGCTGAGTTGATGTGAGAAAAGATGTGGTCTTCCCCAATCAACTCGTCCAAGTGGTATCTGCGCAAGTCGCGCAAAGGACCCCTCTTCACCCCGGCCAGAAGGAGAAGGGTTCCCTGACGTTTACATTCGATATAAAATTCCTCAAGTGCATGCATTCCTGAGGCATCAATCGTCGGGACGCGTCTCATGCGCAGAATAAAAATTTTCGGAGGCCGTGAGAGTTCGTTAAAGAGGTTTTTCAGTCTATCGGCAACCCCGAAAAAGAAAGGCCCATTGATCTCGTAGATCTCAACGCCTTCGGGAACCTCGGTGCGGCTGATCGAATCGGGATCACGGTAGGCCCCCTCGATGCTCTCCCCGTTGTCTTCAAAAAATTGTGTGGTCGAGACCACGTCTGAAAGATCACTCATCTGCTTCATGAACAAAAACGCTGCAAGAATCATCCCCACTTGGACTGCAGCGGTGATGTTAATGAGAACCGTTAAAATAAAAACGGTAACAAGTACGACAACATCTTTTTTTGGAGCGGTGAATAGATGGACAAAGTGGTGGATTTCGCTCATATTCCAGGCAATGATAAGCAGAACGGCAGCGAGGGAGGTCAGCGGAATTTGCATTGCGAGCGGTGCGAAGAGGAACATGACTAAAAATATGAATCCGGCGTGGACCATGCCGGCCATTGGAGTCGAAGCTCCTGCCTTGATATTGGCCGCAGTCCTTGATAGGGAGCCGGTTGCAGGCATCCCTCCGAAAAGAGCTGATGCGATATTGGCAAAACCCTGCGCGACCAGCTCGCAGTTCGATTGATGTCGCCATCCAGTCATTCCTTCAGCAACGACAGCGGCAAGAAGCGACTCCATTCCCGCCAAGAGGGCGATTGTGAGCGCATCAGGCACGAGAATTAGCATTTCGCCGAATTCAAAAACCGGGAAAGAAGGAGAGGGGAGGGAACGGGGGAGCGAACCGAATCGGCTTCCGATTGTCGGGACGTCAATGTGGAAAAGCCACGTCACTAATCCGGTCGCGGCCAGAGCAATAAGGGCGCCCGGAACGCGCGGCTTATAGCGGCGGAAATAAATAATAATGGCGAGGGTGCCGATTCCCAGTCCAAGGGTTTTGGGATCCCATGTTCCTAAGAAGTTCCAATAAGATTCCCATTTCCCTATAAAGTCGATCGGGACAACCCCCATCTGCAGCCCGAGAAAATCTTTGATTTGCGAGGAGAAAATCACCACTGCGATCCCGGTCGTTAGTCCCGTCACGACCGGATAAGGAATGTATTTGATGTAGGTTCCCACTCCTGCGAAACCGAAAAAAACCAGGATAACCCCTGCCATCAATGTCGCCATGAGCATTCCGTCAAAGCCATGTCTAAGCATAATGCCATAGAGGATGACGATAAAGGTACTGCTCGGTCCCCCAATTTGAACACGACTCCCTCCGAGAAGGGAGATCAAGAACCCGGCGACGATAGCGGTAAAGAGGCCCCGTTCCGGAGGAATATCGGCTCCAATTGCGACGGCAAGTGCAATCGGAAAAGCGATTACGCCTACGGAAACTCCGGCGATTAGGTCATTGCGAAAGCCAAGAAAGGAGTACCCTTGACTAAGGCACTGGAATGACTTAGGGATAAAAGCTTTAAAACGTTGTGATGGTGTTCTTTGCTGCGGCATAGTCAAAAGAAATACTCCCTTATTTTTCATTATTCCTCAAAGGCTTGTCAACGAAAAGCTTCTATTTAACGAAAAATCAGAGATCGGCTAATCTAATGGGTATGCTTCATATTGAATTACTGATTTTTTTCACCATCGGCTATCTCGCGATCATTTTTGAAAACGTTCTGCATGTGAATAAATCAGCTGTTGCTCTTGTAATGGGGGTTGTCTGTTGGATTTTCTATTATATAGAAGCCCACGGAGGAATGACCCCCGGTTTGATGGCCGAGCAGATATCGGATGTCGCTCAAATCATCTTTTTTCTTTTGGCAGCGATGATCATCGTCGAGCTGATCGATTCCCATCATGGGTTTAAACTGATCACGGACATTATCTACACCTCTTCAAAACGGAAAATGCTTTGGTTTTTGATCGGCATCTCTTTTTTTATGTCGGCTACACTCGATAACCTGACCTCTATGATTGTGATGGCTTCGCTTTTAAGGAAGATGGTCAAAAGCCCGAAGGAACGATGGCTTCTAGGTTCGATCATCGTTATCACTGTCAATGCCGGAGGCGCTTGGACTCCTATTGGCGATGTCACCACAACGATGCTATGGATCAACCAGAAAATCACCACCTGGCAGACGATCAAAGTCCTTTTTATTCCATCCGTTGTCTGCACCCTAGCCTCCGGCCTTGTCGCTACGCTGATGATAAAGGGGGAAAACGAGCCTGTTCCGAGTACTTTCCACATGGAGATGGAGCCCGGAGCGCGGCGTGTTTTGTTTATGGGGGTTGCCTCTCTGATCATGATCCCGGTTTGGAAGGCGCTCCTCGGTCTCCCACCATTCATGGGAGCCTTGCTCGGGCTTGGCATTCTATGGCTTGTAACCGACTTGATTCATTTCAAACATGGCGAAGAAAGATGGCACTTGCGCGTTGTCCATGTCATGACCAAAATCGATACTTCGGGAATCCTCTTCTTTCTTGGAATCCTTCTTGCCATCGATTCCCTTGCAACGGCCGGTCTCCTTCAGGGACTTGCAGAGTATCTGCAAAGAGTCCTGCCTAACCAAAGCTACGTTGCTATTCTTATCGGATTGATTTCCAGTGTGATCGACAACGTCCCCCTCGTGGCGGCTACAATGGGAATGTACGATATTGCGACCTATCCTATCGACTCCCAGCTTTGGCTCCTGATCGCTTATGCTGCCGGTACGGGTGGAAGCGTTCTTATCATAGGTTCAGCTGCCGGAGTAGCCTTTATGGGGATCGAAAAAGTCGACTTTATTTGGTACATGAAGCGCATCGCATGGATTGCCCTAATCGGCTATTTTGCCGGGATTCTCTCTTTTTTTCTTCTCTATCCTCTGCTTGCCTAAAAAGCTGACAAACTCTAATTCAAAAAAAAAGGCAAAAAAAACTATAAAGGAGGAAAAGAAGGTTTCCAATGAAACGCTTATTAATTCTTGCTGCGACATCTTTGTCGATCTGTTTAAATCTTTCTGCTCTTGGTCACGAGGAGATAGCGTTACCTGAATCCCTCTCTCCCGCATCTCCGGATTGTGTTTACGAACCCTATCCTCCGTTTCAAGTCTATCAATCTGGAGGAAGTTGTTACGAGCCGTGTTGCGAAAATTTTGTCAGCCCGTACTCTTTTTGCGACCCCTCCTCATGCAAGAACTTTTTTTTAGAAATCGATTATTTATATTGGAAGGCAAGATCGGATCAACTTCCCTATGCGATATCTTTCCCCCCTGATGACGATGTGATATTAAGAACGGCAAAGTTTGTTAGAGTCGATCCTCAATATTCTTCAGGAGTCAGGCTTGGTGTAGGCGGGTTCCTTCCCTGCCTGGAAAATTGGGTATTTTTAGCAGAGTGGACCTACTACCATTCACTGACAAAAGAAGAGCACCAAGGCGAAATGAATCCAATCTGGACAAATCCTGTAGGCAATCCTCTTGCCGATTTGGCCGAAGCCGAGTATGCCCTTACAGTCAACTTTGCCGATTTTTCTTTTGAAGGCACATTTTGTCCTGCGCAGAAACTTAAGGTCAGCCCCTCAATTGGAGCTCGCGCTGCCTGGGTTGATCAATATCTCGACGTAGGATACTTCGGTGGCAATATTGAAGAAGGACTAATAAGTAAAAACCAATTTGATTTGAGAGGGGGAGGAATCCGCGCAGGACTTTCGACAGAGTGGAATATCTTCAATTGTTTTTCCCTTGTCGGATGGTCTAATCTCGATCTTTTATGGTCAAAGATTGATATCTTTCAACGAGATATCGAGTTTGATACAGGAAACACTCGTGCCGTCGAAAAAGATACTATTTATACGATGATTCCGATCTTTGAATTATTTCTGGGAGCTTACTGGGAGGGAGAGTTCTCTTGTGTGAAATTACGGGGCCGAATTGGATGGGAGGGACAATACCTCTTCAATGGCGTTCAGATGAACCAATTTACAGAAAGAAATGATGACCGGGTTTTGGTTCATCAAATTGGCAGCCTCTCTTTGGGAGGTTTCACCATGGGTTTATCAGTTGGATTCTAGGCCGTCTCGTCAATTCAGCCAGATAACCGATGCCGCAAGGTAAATTCCCGACAATAAAACCGCTGCTAATTTATCGTAACATGTTGTGATAAAACGGTACTGATTCTGCTATAAAGAGGTGTATAATGCTTCATTTGGTTAGACAGTTTGCCTTTGAACCCCAGACCAGCCATCTGCCCAGCAGCATAGGAAAAAGATGGGTTTTGATAAAGAGCGATACATTCATCTAGTTCAGCTTCTGTCAAAATACCAGCATTTATTAGAGGAGTACGTACTACCTTGGCCAACGTGATAAAGGGTGATAAATCGGTACTACCCATATGGAAATGGCCGATCATTTCTCCACCAATATGGTGAAGCCCTGTGTCTTCAAGTAGGGATGGCAATCGCAAACCAAAGTTTCCTTTCACACCAATCAGCTTTTCTATTCCTTTCCGGAAGCGTTGATTTATTTCATCAAAAAAATCGGCTCTAGAATGAGAAGGGTTTGCTCGTGCATATCCGCATCCTTCCTCAAGAAGCAAGCGGCCACCGGGACGTAAAGCACGCACCATTCGTTTGATCGCCATAGCAGGATCACCTATATGGATCAATAAGGAACGGCAATGAATTAAATCATAAGCTTCTGCCTCTAGTTCATCGCTTGTTATGTCGAGCTTTCGAACTTCAAAATTTCTGCGGCCTTGTGGATCGAGATAACGCGGATTTAGATCACAGGCGACGACGTGTCCGGTAGGACCAACACGTTCAGCCATCCAGTGAGCTATACTTCCAAGTCCAGCACCAATATCGGCACAACGAAAACTTTCAGAAATTCCGAGACTGACAAGACGCCGAATAGTAAGGTTATCCCATTCATGTTCAAGCGAACGCCAGTGCTCGAATTGAGGATCATTATGATCTAATCTTTCAAAATAAGTTCTTGATCTAGGGTCTGACATTTACAAGCCTTAAAATTAATTTTTAATAGTTTAAAACATCCCTTTTTTAGAAGGATTTACACAATTAAGACAGCACCTTGCTATTTCTAAACGTTTGGCAGGACTTATACAAGTTATTAGGGCGTGTCGTCAATTAAAAGATTGAACATATGTTATTTGGTCTGGCAAAGTTCTTTGCCATAAGACATGACGATATGCTTTATAGCAGAATCAGGTATCAACCTTGATTACCTGACGCATTTCTTTTCTTCTCCGCTTTTCTTCTAGCCAGAAAATTATGGAAATCCTGCATGTAGAGAAAGACGACGGGGGTTACGAAGAGGGTGATTAATTGCGAAAAGAGGAGCCCCCCTATTATTACCAATCCTAATGGGCGGTTTTGATCCGCATACTCTCCGATCCCAATGGCGATTGGGAGCGCACCGACCATTGCAGCAATTGTCGTCATCAGAATCGGGCGGAAGCGTTCCTTAGATGCTTCAAAGATCGCCTGAAGGGGTGAGGCATCACCAGGTTCATGCAAATATTCCAAAGCAAAGTCGATCAGCATAATTCCATTTTTCTGCACAAGCCCCATCAGGACGATCATGCCCACAGCGCTATAAAGCGAAAGGGGGAGGCCAAAAACCCAAAGGGTTAGCAAGCCTCCGAAAAGAGCCACAGGGAGCGCAGATAAGATGGTGAGAGGATGGATAAAGCTTTCGTAGAGAATTCCCAGCAGTAGATAGATCGCGAGCAGAGCGATAATAAAGAGCCATCGCATTGCACCCAAGGTTTCGCGAAAAACTTTAGCAGCCCCTTCAAGAGTTCCGACCACGTTTTCTGGCAGAGAATCCTTTGCGATCTGGTCGATTTTATCAAGAGCAGTTCCGAGGGCGACTCCACTTGCTAAATTGAAAGAAATTGTAACAGAAGGAAAGGTATTGTAATGGTTGAGAGAAGCAGGTCCGGCAATTTCTTTCCAACTGGCGACACTTTTAAGAGGAACCATGTTTGTGACTGACTTATCATCGATAACGTTTTCTGCTTTGATATAGAGCAGGTCGATGTCCTCTGTTGTTAAGTCGAATCCTGGTTCAGCTTCGAGAATTAGGTCATAGAGATTTAGGCCCTTATTAAAAGTGCCGATACGCCCTCCCGAATAGGCATACTGGAGCGTCGATTCGATTTCGCTAGCAGAGATATTGTATAGGCCGGCGACATCGCGGTTGATCTTGATATCGAGCTGTGGACTTTGAATACTCATGTCGCTGTTGACCCCTGTAAACTCTGGAAGCGCCTTCATTTTATCAGTGACGATTGTAGCCGTATCATGCAACGTTTTTAAATCCGTGCTCATCAAAGTATACTGGTACTCGCCCAAACCGGAACCTGCGCCGACCTGTAGATTGATAAGGGGGAAGGGACGAAGAAAGGCGTCCATACCGACGATTTTCTGAGATTGCTGGTAGAGGCTGTGAGCAATTTCCGTGGAAGTCGGTCTTTTCTGAGGTTCGATCAACCTCAGAAAAAACCTACCCTCGCTACTCGATTTCCACCCTGCCATTGTCATAAATCCGTTTTGATAGGGGGATCTCTCCAGAATTTCATTCATTTTCAGTTGGTGGTTAATTGTATTAAGCGTACTCGATCCTTCCTGGCAGACCGTCATTCCTTGAATCAAACTCAAGTTACCCGTTGGGATAAAATCGTAAGGTAGCAGATAGGCGATCCAGACTGTTAAAAAGATGCAGGCGATTCCACAGAAAAGCGTTGTCTTACGGAAATAGATACTGTGGTGAAGGGCCCACTCATACCAGCCCAACATCTTAGCGTTCACACGCTCTGAGAGGTTTAGCTTGTCGCTAAATTTGTGCGGGACTATGTACCTACTACAGAGCATAGGATTCAAAGTCAAGGAGATGAAGCCTGAACAGAAGATAGCAATCACAATTGTTAAAGCAAACTCGTTAAAGATGCGTCCTAGAATCCCCGGTAGCCAAATAAAAGGAATGAAAACAGCAGAAAGGGCGAGAGACATAGTGAAAACAGTTACGCTGATCTGTTTAGAACCGTCTAATGCAGCTACAAATGGACGTTTTCCCATCTCAACGTGACGGACGATATTTTCCATCACCACAATCGAATCGTCGACGATAAAGCCAATAGCAAGGATCAAAGCAAGGAGGGATAGGTTATCGAGATTAAAGCCAAGAAAATGCATCACGACAAACGTGGCAAGTATTGAGAGGGGGAGGACTAGGCTCGGAATGATCGTTTCTAGGATCTTACCCAAGTAGAGAAAGATCACGGCGATGACAAGAATAAGTGCAACAACTAGGGTGAGCTGAACATCTTTAATCGTGCTGATGATCTCAACTGATTTATCATAAAATATTTCGAGATTGAGCGATCCGGGAATCCCTTTTTTTAATGTAGGGAGCAACTTTTTTATATCTTTAGAAATCTTGATCGTATTCGAACCTGGAAGACGCGAGACGGCTAAAGTGACTGCATCCGATTTTTTTCCTTTATGATCGACCAAGTGAAAATAGGGATTTCGACTCTCAAGAGCAGAACGTCCACGGGCGAGGTTTCCGACAAAGAGGGGAAGGCCTTTATCTTCTTTGATCACCACCTCATCATATTCTTCTCCGACGGCGATCTGACCCTCCGTTTGTAGGAGAACATTCTCGTAATAGCCTTGAATGGAACCCGATGGGAGATTGGGATTGGAGTCGATCAGAGCTGCTGCCAGCTCGTTAAAGTCGATATTATATGCCATTAACTTCATCGGGTCGGCCTGCACCCGGGCTGCATAGGGATAGCCATAAACGTCTACCTGAGAAACCCCGTTTATCATAGAGATCGGTTGTGCCAGGAGATTGTAGCCGGTTTCATAGAGACCGGCCAACGTTTGAGAATTTGAGCTCAGCGCTAAATAGAGGATAGGGGCATCGGCAGGATTCTGTCTCTCATAGGTCGGACTATTTGGGAGAGGAGGGAGATCGGGTATCGATTGAGCAACAGCTTGCTGCACCTCCACCTCCTTCGCGTCCAGGTTGACGTCGAGGTCGAAATTTAGGACAATAACCGAGTTGCCCATTGTATTTTTTGAGGTCATCGCCATGAGTCCTGAAATCTCGGCAAAATTGCGTTCAAGAGGACGCGCAACAAGATTCGCTTGGTACTCGGGGCTGGCCCCCGGTTGTTGGGCCGTGACTGTGATTGTGGGATAGTCAATGTTGGGTAGATCACTGACAGGAAGCGATCTATAGGCATAAAGACCGAAAATGATGATCGCAACCATGATCAGAGTTGTCATCACAGGGCGCCTAATGAAGGGTTCGGAGAGATTCACCATACTCACTCCCTCTCCGGAACAAAAATATGGGCTCCATCATAGAGGTTGAGCTGTCCATCGACGACCACAGTTTCTCCTGGTTTAAGACCCGAATCTATCACTCGGTATTTTTTGTAGAGGATGCCTTTTTCTACAGGGCGCATTGAGACGGTCATCTTCTCTTTATCGACGACATAGACAATATTTCCCTCTTGGGTCAAAACAATCGCTTGTTGAGGAACAAGAACCGCATCTTTTAACATTTTCAAACGTAAAAAGACGCGGACAAATGCCCCGGGCCATCCTCTTTCATCCTCATTGGGTAGATTTCCTTTCATTTTGATCATTCCGGTCTGTTTGTTGACCTTGTTGTCGATAGAGTAGAGAAGACCCTGCAAGGGATGGTGGGGATCTTCAGGCAAAACCGCTTCAAGATAAAGCGGGTGCTCTCTTTGTAGCCTGCGGATTTCGTTGAGGTGCTGGGCTGGAAGGGAGAAATCGACCATAAGGGGAGTCACTTTTCGGATCGTAACAAGGGTTTCGTCGATTTCCGGGTAGATCACATTTCCTGGATCGTATTTGCGCAAGCCGACATATCCCTTTGTCGGCGCGCGCAGCTGGGTGAACTCTAAATCGACCTCTGCTTTTTTTATCATTGCTAAGTTCAATTCGATCGCCGCTTTATAAACGTCGACATTCTGAACCCCCTGCTCGTATTCGAGTCTTGACACATACTCATCCCCAACAAGCTTACCGTAGGTCTCGGCAAAATCGAGGGCATAGCGAAGCCGCGCTTGATTTTCTGCTAACTGTGCTTTTGCCGCCTCTAAATTAGCCTCATAAATCCTGGGGTCGATCGTCATGAGCAGTTCGCCTTCCTCTACAAGCGCCCCATCGTTGAAAAGGACATTGGTCAAATAGCCTTCCACTTGCGCTTTGATTTCCACTTCGATCGATGCGTTGAGTTGCCCGATGCCAAGTAGGTTATAAGGGACATCTTCAGTGAATGCCTCTTCCATTTCAACCGCATAGCTTCGTGGGGGAAGCGGTTCGAGCTTTTTTTCGCATCCTAACAAAGCCCAAGATAAAAATAGGCTAGTTATCAAACGGAGCAATAGAGTTTTCATAAAGATTTTCCTGATTCGCAAAATACCCGAAAAAATCGGCGACAGTCAACCCACCCGTAGCGTAAGAAAGGTTGGCAATCGAGGAGAGAAAGTTGGTCTTCGCATCTGCGAGTTGCTGACGGGCAATATTTAAAGCGTTATTTGCCGTCATCAAATCGATAATTGTGGTCACTCCCATTTTATAATTTGCGAAGGCCACTTCCCTGTTTTTGGTCGCGATCTCGAGATAACTGTAACTGTACTTCAAAATTTTTGTATTGGCAATCAGTTCATAGTAGTCCGAGACGACAGCCAAGAAGGCGGTTAGCTCGTCATTATCCAATTCAGCCTGTGCCTGTAGGAGGGCTGCTTGTGCACTTCTCAGGTTATTGATGTCCTTGAACTGTTTAAAGAGGGGGACATTCAGATCTAAGGTGACTCCGTAAGTCGGAAGAAATCTCTGCCCGTTGATCGACTCATATCCCCCGGTGACCATCGATTTGACAGTGGGCATTAAGGCAGAGCGCGCGACGCGTATTTCGAACCGGTTTTCCAAGACGCTTGCCCGCATCGCATTCAAATCGGCCCTGTTTTCCTTTGCGAGTTGCATGAGGGTTTCCATATTTTCGCAGATCTCTTTTGTCTCAATCATTTCGGGAAGAGGAGCGATGCAAAGAGGAGTGTCGGGCGGAAGGCCGAGCGATTGAACCAGAGTCGCGTATGCTACGTTCAAAATCCCCCGATTCTGCTCCAATTCGATTTGCGATTGCACAAGGCTCGTCTCGGCCTGCAGTTGATCGGATAGAGCGTTCACACCCGTTTGTACCCTAGCCTTTGCCGCTTCTACTGTCGTGAGATTATCTTGGACGGTTTTCTCGGATGCAGCAACGATTTCAAGCGCGTTTGCATAATTGTAGTAACTTTGGATTACGTAGATCATGACTGTTTGCACTTCCCAATTGTAGATCCAATTGAGGCTGTCTAACGCCGCCCGTGCCGCCATGAGATTTCCATTTCGCCCGCCAAAATCCCATAGGAGATAAGTTGAGGTCAACGTAGCCCTCATGATTTTTTCCTCGGCAATCTCCTCGATCCCAAATGAAGTCGTGAGAAACTGGTTTTTTTCCCACACCCCATCGAGTTCCAGAGTTGGGAGATAGGCTCCGCGGGCAGAACCCACATGAGCCGCCGCCTGTTTGGCATGATACCAGGCGGCGCGGGTTGTCGGGCTGTTTTGCAATCCCAAATCGACAAGATCAGCCAGTGCCAGCATTTCGCAACTGTCGGGGACGAGAGGAGGAACGGTAAAATTTGTACAGGAAAATGTCGGTGTGATCGGCGGCCGTGCCGAGGGGGGAGGGGGACAGGGGGGGTTGGGCATGTAGTAGTCGCAGCCACCGCACAAAACGAGTAGGCCGAAAATTACCCCAGTCCTCAAATAAAACATACCTCTTTTCTTACATGAATACTCGATTACTTTGTAGAAAAGTCGATCATATTGATGGTATTCCCCGAGAGAAACACCATGTGGGAGGCATTGAACTGAAGGGTTGAATTGAAGGTTAACTTACGGAGTTGGATTCCGGTATTCAGGTTCCAGACATATAACATCTTGTCATGTTTGCTCAGAAGGAGTTTCCCAACGCATTGCATGTGGGAAACGCTCCCTTCGCCGCTCAGTTCTTTCAACGGCTGCTTTGCCTCTGGATCAAGGAGTTCTATAGATCCGTTCTCATATCCCGCAATCACTATTTTGTCCTCGCGGATGCAGAATGCGCTTAAACCTTTTTTTAGATCCAAAGTTTTAACTAAACTTCCATCAGTAAGGTTTAGCAAAGAGATGCGCCCATTTTTTTCTCCAACGGCAAGCAGATCGCCGCACATTTTCACACCAACTACATCCCAACCGATGAGATATCTATAAAGAAATATGCCGGAATCGGCCCTATAAGCGCGAATACCACCTGGGTTGCTGCAAATCAAGATGCCATTCTCACAGAACATGGAGGTGCTTACCTCGTTGCTGTTGAAAAAGAAATCCGAGGTTCCGTTTTGAAGATTGAGGCTCTGGATTTCTCCGCATAGTGAGGCTAGAAAAACGTGATTCTTCCAACCTGCGATAGCAGTTGGGGAAAATTGCATTCCTTTGTGCTGACGTATTTCTTTGCGTTTTGCAAGATCCCAAAAAACCAAATTCATAAAACCGCAGTTGCTTTTATGACCCGAACATAGCAGATCTCCTGAGGCATAAAAGAGGGAAGCAGAGTTGGAGAGAGGGATTGGGATAGGTAAGCCTCGTGCATAGCGGGTTTGATTTGTGCGCGAATCTTGGAAGGCTTCACGGTAACTCTCGAATCCCTCAGGAAGGATGTCGGTTCCTTGCTCGTTGATCCAGTGAGATTTCCAGAGAAAATCGTCATAAGCGAGATCTCGTAATCTCGTACAGACTTGAGCCACCCTGCCTAACCCATCTGCACTTAAAAGGGGTAAAATGCTCATTCTCAAAACGTCGTAGTAGATTTCCTCGACTTTTACAGGAGGAAGAGAAATTTCTTCGCGATGAGCTTGAGGTTGGCGACGAGGCATAAGACTTGCTGCGATACAGACCGCTGCCAGATCGGCAAATCCGATTACGGAAGCATAGAAGGGAAGGTGGCCCGCAAGCCCCAGTCCAACAAGGAGAGCTCCCAAGGCGCCGATAGCTGTCATCACAACCGGAACAACCTTCGAGGGATTTCCCTCCAGGTTATAGAAGTTAAAGCAAGATGTAGACTGAACCGGGTACATACGCGATCAACGCTTAAATACGCTCTATTTTTGCGGCTAGGATGAAATCGCTTTCGCTTAACCCATTGATCTTATGCGTCCAAAGGACGATCCGCACCTTTCCCCAGGAGAGTTGGATATCAGGATGGTGCCCTTCCTGCTCCGCAAGCTCTCCAACCTTATTGGTGAAGGCAAGAGCCTCCTTAAAACCGTCGAACCGAAACTCCCTTTCAAGATGATGCTCATGGACAATACGCCACTCAGAGCCAAGCTGTGAACGGTATGCTTCCAGTTTTTTTCCCTCTAATGGGAAGGCTCCCTCTTCGCACGCTACACATTTTTTGTCTGCCAGTTTTATCATAGGCTTTCTCCTTTTTTTCTACCGTTCTATATAGGCGTGTTTAAAGTCAAGGTCGCAGAGTTCGGATAAATAAACCTCTTTAACATAAGGTTTTTTGAGATAACAGGCAGTGGAATGATAGAGAGGGGCGATCGGAAGATCGCGCATCAGGATTTTCTCGGCTTCGTCTAAGAGCCTATCCCTCTTGTCGGGTTCGGGAGTTGCAAGCGCCTCTTCAAGAAGAGCGATAAACTGAGGATCTTCCCATTGCGTGTCGTTGTTTCCCCCTAGATCCGAATCATTTGTAAATTTGTACAATTCGAGCAGGGTCATGGGGTCGAGCAGGTCGCTGACCCAACCTCTTCCGCCTATCTGATAATGGTGTTTCGAGAGCCGGTCGATGAAGGTATTCCACTCGTAGCTTTGGAGATTGATCTTGATTCCAAACGTTTTATTCCAGCTCTGTTGGGCTGCTTGGGCGGTTTTTTGGTGCTTTTCACTGCGGCTGAACATCAATGTGATTGGCGGCAGTGTTTCACGGGTCCATCCCTTTTCGGCCAGTGCTTCTTCAAAGAGCTCCAGCGCCCGCATCTCGTCGCCGTCGCTAAAGGAAATCTCCGGCTTCTGAAATCCTGCAGGCCGCATGCATGGAGGGAGGAGGGAGCAAGCGACTTGCTGATTCGCTTGCAAGACATTTTCGATTAGCGAGGAGCGATTAATGGCAGCGGAGAAAGCGCGGCGCATTTTCAAGCTGTCAAAAGGAGGTTCTTTGGTGTTGAATTTGAAACAGTAGGTCCCGGCAATCGGCTCGATAAAGAGCTCATTTTGTCGCTGAGCTTTTAGGCTCGGCAAAGCTTCGGGTGGAATGCTCGAATTTGGCGAGCCGGCCCAGTCGAGTTCGTCGTTTTCGTACATATTCAATTCAGTATGTTCGTCTTCGATCATGGTCATCACGATGGCATCGAGATGGACCGCTTCATTCTCCCAGTAGCTGTAATTTTTGATCACCTTCAGTTCGCTCCCGTGCCTCCAGTGGGCGAGTTTGAAGGGGCCGTTGCAGACAAATCCGTCGCCTTGTGCGCTTGCCCAATTCGCGTCGAGCGATCGGCAAACGGGATAGCAGATGGGAAAAGCCGTCAATTGGAGGAAGTAGGGATTGGGATGGGTTAGACGGGCGATCAGGGTGCGGGCGTCAAGAGCCTCTACCCCGACGGAATCGAGAGCGGCTTTTCCCCGCTTCGCCTCGGCTCCATTTTCGAGAATGAAAAGCTGATGGGCAAATTCGGCGGGGAATAGAGGATCTAAAATCGACTTCCAAGCCCTTTCGAAATCATATGCGGTTACGGGCTCCCCGTTGGTCCAGAAGGTCTCTTTCAGGTAGAAAGTGTAGGTTTTAAAATCTTCAGAGATCTCTACCTTTTCGGCGATCGAAAGGGCCGGTCCTGCTTGAGTCATCCGGGTCAGTCCGTCGAAGAGCATTTTGCTTGTTGTGACAGAAGGGATGTCGCGAACAAGACGGGGGTCGAGGGAAGTGGGCTCGCTATGGGAATTTAAGCGGAAAATTTGTTCCCGAGAAGGATTGTAGGGTGATGCCGTCGATTTTGAATGGCATCCGGTATAAAGAGGGGCGAGTAAAAGAAAAAATAGAATCGCTCTGGTCATATAGAGAATAAGAGTTTACGCATCGCCGTTCATTTTTTCACTGGAAAAATCATTGGAGTCTAGAAGTTTGTTATCCCGTTGACTTTTAAAAGAATCCTACGCATCCTGTTCACTTGATCTTGATCTCTCGTAAGGTGGATATATGAAGACTAAAACCCTTTTCGCAGCCCTTCTCGCAGGAGTCTTGTTAACCGGCACCAGTTTTGCGACCCCCGCGGGCGCTTCCTTGACAAAAAGGCGCGTTTTATCAGACTTGGAAACCATTCACACCATTTTCGAAGTGAAATACGCACCCTTGAAATGGAAGGGAGAATTTGCGCATTGGGAGCTCGACCAAGCGATTCTGGAAGCTAAAAGTAAGGTTGAGACTATTCCAAATCCTAATCTAAAAGAGTGTCAGTCGATCATACGTGATTTCTTTAATTCCACCCGGGACTACCATGTCGGCGTCCGCTTTTACTCGACCGAAAGCGCCTCGCTTCCCTTTATCGTAAAAGGGGCGCAAAATCGATACTTTGTCTGCGATGTCGACCGTAGCGAGTTGCCTACCAGCAGCTTTCCTTTCGAGATCGGCGATGAGATTCTGACTTTTGATGGCCGCCCCATTCACGAGGTTATAGGCGAATTGCGTCGGAGCGAGCTCGGCCTTAACACCTACGAAACCGACTTGGCCCTTGCTGAGATCTTGTTGACAAATCGGCACGGAGCGATGGGTAACCGGATTCCTCAAGGGTCTGTTGTTGTGACGGGAAAGGGAAAGGGGAGCGACAAAATTGTTTCGACCACCCTTAAATGGGACTATATTCCGGAAAAAATACGGGATTTATCCAAAATCGGAGCTGCAGAGATGGCATTCGAGGCGACTCCGATGGAGTGGAAATACGATTTTCAAACGGCTTTGAAAAAGAGCAGGTTTTTCGAAAAATTCATGCTCTTTCATCAGTGGGACCGCTCATATGTCGGAGCATCAACTTATTTGAGCAGCCACGCACTTGGTTCTCGATCGAGCTATCTCCCACCTCTTGGAAAAAAGATATGGAAGTCGGGCTTCGATTGGATGTTTGATGCCTATATCTTTGAAACGTTGTCAGGCAAGAGAGTCGGCTATATCCGCATTCCGCATTACATGGCTGATGTAGAAGAGCTTGATGAATTCGGCGAGATTGTAAGCTTTTTTCAAACAAGGACGAATGCCTTGATCATCGATCAATTGAACAATCCGGGCGGCTCGGTTTTTTACCTCTATGCGCTTGCTTCCACTCTGACCGATAAGCCGCTCTATGCTCCCAAGCATCATATCGCGTTGACCCAGGAAGAGGTTCATTCAGTCCTATGCATGCTGCCTTATCTAGATCAGGTAACGAATGACTCGACTGCCCGTTCAGTTTTAGGCGATGAAGTCGGCGGCTATCCGGTCAACTACGAGTTTGTCTCTTTCATGAAGAAGTTTTGCAACTTTTTGATCGAGCAATGGAATCAGGGGAAGCTCTGTACCGAACCAACCCACCTCTTTGGCGTCGATCAGATCAAGCCCCATCCCCGTTATAGGTATACCAAACCGATCCTCCTCTTAATCAACAGTCTTGACTTCTCTGGTGGAGACTTCTTCCCGGCTATTATGCAGGATAACAAGCGAGCAACCCTGATGGGTACGCGCACAGCCGGTGCGGGAGGTTATCTGCTGAGCACTACTTTTCCGAACCATTCGGGGATTAAGGCATTTGTCATGACCGGTTCGCTTGCAGAACGGATTGATAAAAATCCGATTGAAAATCTTGGGGTGCAGCCCGACATTCACTACGAATTGACGGCAGAAGATCTCCAAGAGGATTTCCAACCCTTCGCCTCCAGGATCGTTGAAGCAGTTGAATCCTTAATGAAATAGGACTATAGTCTACTATCTCGACATTTTCCTATTTTTAGATGCGTTTTCACAATCTGTTGGTCCATCTCGACTTGAGCGCGTCCGAGGAGGCTTAATTTAAGCCTCCCTCGGACGCGCTCAAGTCGAGATGGACCAACAGATTGTGAAAACGCAAATCAAAAATAAAGAACAAGGTCGAGCTTATGAAACTATTACTTTCGAAGCCCCGCGGTTTTTGCGCAGGAGTTGTCCGAGCTATTGAGATTGTAGAAAAGGCTCTTCAAAAATGGGGGGCCCCGATCTACGTCAAACACGAGATTGTCCACAATCGGCATGTTGTCGAAGGTTTGCGGAAAAAAGGCGCGATTTTTATCGAAGATCTAGCAGATGTCCCCTTCGGCTCGCGTCTTATCTATTCTGCGCATGGAGTCCCCCCTTCCGTCCGTGAAGAGGCAAAAAAACGGGGTCTCATCGAGATCGATGCGACCTGTGGTCTTGTCACAAAGGTTCATTCTGCCGCCAAGCGCTTTGCGGGCAAAGGGTACCACATTATTTTGATTGGACACCGCAAGCATGTCGAAATTATTGGCACCGCAGGCGAGGCGCCCGAGCAGACGACGATTGTTGAAAGGGTGGAAGAGGTTCATAACTTGCCCTTTACCAAGGAGGACAAGCTCTTCTACATCACCCAGACAACCCTTAGCCTGGACGATGTATCAGATATTACCCAGGCGTTAGTTGCGCGTTATCCCCAAATCGAGACCCTTCCGAGCGCCTCGATCTGTTACGCAACCACTAATCGGCAGATGGCCTTGCGTGAGATCGCCGATCAGACTGATCTCGTTCTTGTCGTTGGCGATCCGACTAGTTCGAATTCCAACCGGTTGCGCGAAGCGGCGACAACGCGGGGGATACCTGCTTACCTCATCAATGGCTCTGAAGAAATCGATTCTCAATGGTTGGATGGGGTAGAGGTAATTGGATTAACCGCCGGCGCTTCAACTCCTGAAGACATCGTCCAATGTTGCATCGACCGTTTGGAGGAGTTGGGTGTCAGTGAAGTCGAAGACGTTGTCTTCACGACCGAAGATGTCGTTTTTCAAATTCCAAAACAACTTGCGGTTGTATAAAATTTCGTGTTATAGCACCAGTTGATGAGATATAAAAATCCTTATCAGCGAAAAATCTTCCGGGGTTTTTCCCATTTTCTTCTGTGGAGGTTAGGGTATTACAATGATAAGGAGCTTCCCGCTGCCTTGCCAAAGGGATTCTCCTTTCCAAACCCTCTTGAAGCTGTTGATCCCGCTCAACCGCGCGTCACTTGGGTGAACCACTCAACCTTTTGGATTCGCGCTTATGGAAAGAGCATCCTTCTCGACCCAATATGGAATCAACGGTGCTCGCCTCTCAACTTTGTTGGACCCAAACGCCTCCATTCCCCTGACCCGAGCTTGAATGAAATCGATTCCGTCGATGTCGTGATCGTGAGCCATAATCATTACGACCATTTGGACCGCTACACAGTACGGCTCCTTCACGAGAGATTTCCGGAGATCTTGTGGGTGATCCCTATGGGAGTATGTAGATGGTTTCGTCGCCGCTTTCCTAAAACGCGCATTCAAGAGCTCTCTTGGTGGGAGAGCATCGAACATGAGGGGATGAGATTGACCGCGGTACCCGCTCAACACTTCTCCGGACGTGGCCTTTTTGATAGGAATCGGACTCTTTGGATGGGGTGCGTTGTGGAATTTAACGAAGGAAAACGCATTTACTTTGCCGGAGATACCGGTTATAATGCTTTTGATTTTAAGTCAATAGGAGAAAAATTTTCCAAAATGGACTTAAGTTTAATTCCGATAGGCGTCTATTGCCCGCGCGCATTTATGAAACCCGTTCACGTCAACCCCTTCGAGTCGATTCAAATACATAACGATGTCAAGTCGAAGTTAAGCGTCGCAAGCCACTTTGGAACCTTCAGATTGTCAAGCGAGGAGATAGATCGCCCCCCTTACGACCTATTTTGCGCCCTTGAAAGGTCGAAAATTCCACCTAAGAATTTTCGCGTGCTGAAACCGGGCCAAACTTTGAATTGGTGAAATGATTCTTCTTAATTTACGCGCCACATTTTTCCGCCTTTTTGAAGGATTTCGTAGCCTCTTGCGCTACTATCGCAACCTTCCCTTTCTGCTTAACGATCTTCTTTTAGCCAGCCATTATCTTTTTCGCAATCCGCATCGAGAGAGCAAAAGGTTCATGAAGGAGAGGGGAGAAAAAAATATCTACACCTACGGGGAAACCCCTTTAACTACTCTTGACTGGATCATGCGCCGGTGTGGCATCCTTTCTAAAGATGTCCTTTACGAAGTCGGTTGCGGATCGGGGCGTACGATTTTCTGGCTCCACCACTTCGTCAAGTGTCGAGTGGTCGGTATCGACTACCAGCCGACATTTATCGACCGTGCAAACCGCATCAAAGAGTGGTTAAGGCTTGATCAAACCGAGTTTCTTCTTCAAGATATGTTGGAAACAAACTTCCGAAAGGCCACCGCGGTCTATCTTTATGGGACCTGTTTGGGAGAGGAGGCGATCGAAAGGCTAGCTGCGCGCTTCGAAGAGATGAAAAGCGGAGCGAAAGTGATCACAGTCAGCTACCCCTTAACGGACTATTCCGATGCCTTCACCCTTGCCAAGCAGTTTACGGCGCGCTTTCCTTGGGGAAAAGCAGAGGTCTACTTAAGCATAAAAAATTAATTAGCTATAAAGCTGCCGGATCGCATCGTGATGCATCTGGAGCGACTGGTGAAGAAAACTCTCCATATTCTTCCACATCTCCTTCAACTCGTCCATCGTCCGCGTCTCTTCCTCCCAATCGGTCTTACGGATTTCGGCCATGTGCTGGTCGTATGTGCGGCCGCTCTCGGCAAAGGTATTTTGAATCTGCCCTGTGCTCTTATACATCTCCGACATCGCAAAGGTCATCTTCGTAACTCCCTCGAAAAATTTATCCTTCTCCATTTCCTGGAGGCTGCTGAAAATGCCACCGAGTTTGTCGCGGATCCAATCACCCTTCATATGGCCAACGATAGGGGAGAGACCCGATGCGATTGCTAGGACGCCTGCACCTAAGTTTGAAAAGAGCATCCACTTTCCCTGCTGCTTGAAATTGTCGACCATATTTTGAATATGTTGAAGCTGCAGTTCGCGCTCCTGCATTCGAGACTTTCGTTCCTGTTCCCTTCCTTTAAGCGAAATCTTCATCACTTCGATAAAAAGGACGAGAACGTCAAAATGATTGACGCGCATGTTTAAGAGCTCTGTAAGAAGTCTGGACTCATCAGCTGCATAGGCAAGAACTTCTTCAGGATTGAGGCCCTTCTTTTCGACTGCTTCGACCTTATTTTCACGGTCGTTGGAATCATCCTGATCCTGATTTCGTCGGTGTTCATCTTCGCAAAATCCCTCTTCTTGCTCCTCTTTCCGCTTCTGCTGCTCCTGCCTATCGTCTGTTTTTTCCTGTTCGCGGGCCACCCGATTTTCGACCGACTGCCGCCCTTCCCGCTGCTCCACTTGGTTCTTTTGTTGGGTGCGCCCCTCACTTTTATCGCGTCTTTGGGCGACCTCCTTTTCTCCTTTCACAAAGGCAGGTTTCTCGATCTGCTTCTCCCCCTGAGATAGCGGTTTTGCAATAGGCGATGCAGTCTTAGTCTGCATCATCTCTCGTGGTAGGGAAAGGGGGGTCGGAAGGGGTCGGCCGGATGCCTTTAGAAATTCCTGACCGGCTTGATCAGTTTTTGCTAGAGTTTGAGAGGATCTTTTGCTGGACTTGCCTCCATGTTCTTCGTCTATTTTTTTTACTTGAAACTCCTTTGTACGGATCGATTCCGGTTCTTTGTAGGAGAGGTGGTCGGTTTTCCCTGGATCAAAGAACTTTTCCTCTTTTGGCTGTTGCTTTTCAGAGAAATACTCAGTTGTCTTTTGCGACAAAGGTGTCTGGTCAAGCGGGATGAATGTGTAGAGCTTCCCTTCGTTTCCCTGCAACGAGCCGGGGTGCTGGGGAATTTCCCCAAGACCAGCCTCACCCGGAAAAAAGATCTCTTCAGCTCCTGAAGCTTCGTTGGCTAAGGCGATCTCAGCCATGATTGTGCTTGAAGGTTGTGCGACTACTGCTCCCATTTCTCCCTCCTATCGGTTGACCATTTGATCCGCTCTAAAGAGCTCAACTTCAAATTCAAGTGTTTTTGCAAGATCCTCAAATAGCTGTTCGAGGCGGTCGACACCCCAATCGACCCTCTCCATTAAATCGCGCCGCTTGTGCTTGAGCTCGGCAAGAATTTTCTCGTACCGTCTTACTTCTGACATCCTCTCTTTATACATGAAGGAGGTGATTCCCCCGCCGATTGTGGTTGCACCGTGCCCCATAGCTGCTATCCCGCCGAATAGGGCCATTGCCGTCTGCATCGCTTCCCCAAAGTTGGCATACCCGCCCCAGATTACCCCCACTCCCGAAAGAATGAGACAGAGGACGGCGATGCCTATTTGAATCCAGTTAATCACAGCCCTCTTTTTCTCCGGGTCGTCGCCCGGTAAAAGTTCGGCGATTTTTTTCCAACCTCCGGTGATTTCGAGGATCTGATTGGTGAGTTGGATTATTCCACCGGCAATCATCATCGCTCCTGCAACAGCTCCAACGCCTGTTGCGATCAAGGCCACGCCTGCGACGATACTGATCAAAGCACCCATCCATGAGAATACTTTTGTTGCAATTCCCCACTGCTCGGCTTCTTTTTCTTTTTCGATCGCTTCCTTCATTTCACCAAGTCGCTTTTTGTACGCTTGCGTTGTTTCGGCATCAATCGTTTCAATCTCCTTTTTGTAAGAGAAATTGGAGGTCCCATCCGAGAGTATACCGATTTTGGTCAAAATGTAATAAAGGGCGAAGATACCTGTCTGAGGCTTCTTCAAAGTCGGCTTTTTCATGATTTTCTCCGCGCCTCCTTCCGGTTGATTTTGAGGGATCCGCGGGAGTTTTTTATTCGGCCATAGAGCGGAGACCCCGGCCACCGATTTTTTCTTCTTTTTATCAGGATGCTGCTCCTGCTGCTCTTGTTCCTCTCTTTGCCCCTGTTTTTGACCGTCGCGCTCTTTTTGATGATAGCGTTGCTCCCACCATTGGGAAGTCTCTTCCTTTGTCCACGTTCGCGATTGAAGAGATGGGGATTGGGTGCGGCCCTCCCTACGTTCAACCGATCGATTTTGAGCATCGGTCGTCTTATTCACGGATCGCTCGACGTTTCGTCTCACCTCATTTCGTGGCAGGAGAGGCTCTTGGGGGAGAACCCCTTTGGGTGCAGCAGGGGCTGTGATTATTTGAAATTTGCCGGTTTGAGCTTGATCCGCCCCATTTGTGAATGCATTCTGCGTGGAAGCGGTCTTTCCAGAGGTTTGCGGCATCGAAAATGGCTGAGAGAGTACTTTTCCGGTCGGATTAGACGGAGCTGAAGCTGAATGACCATAAGTGGTCGAAGCTAATTGCATCGGTGAATTATTGAGTTTGATCGAGTTTTTTGCCCCCGTATTGGAGATATAGGCCCGCAATTGTGGGGATTCGGGAGTTTCAGATCGTAGTGATAGAGTATAGGTCTTTTGTGCTGATCGCATATCCCCTTTGGGTTCGGGTATAGACAAGTCGATGTCGGATTGTGCTTGTTGAGTTTCTTCTCCTTCACCTGCAGCAAGTTCACCAAAAGCAGCGGTTGGGTATGTCGTTTGTACTCCGAAAGACATGGGTACCTCCTCAAATAAGAGCAGCCCTTGGAAGCGACCGCTCAATTTCGTTTTTCAATTCATCGTAGGCAGCCTTGCCGTCGCAACGCTGATAGGCAAGCTTGAGAGCTTTATCAGCATCATCCCTGTTATTCAGTAATATGTAGCACTCGTATGCATGAAAATGTGGGTAAGGGCTTTTCGAATCGAGAAGGGAGGCAACCGCGTAGGCATGCAGCGCCTTTTCGTAGCGTTCGAGAAGTTGAAGAGCAGCAGCGAACCCCATCCAATACTTCGCTTCATAGGAGTTGAACAGAAGAAGCCAGCGGAAGAGGTTGAGGGCCTCTTGGTAGGCGTTGGCTTCATAAAGCTCGTACGCCTCTTCATAGAGTTTTTCCATTTCGTAATCCGTAATTCCGAAAGCCCGCTGCAATGTCTCGCTTTTGAGTAGAACGTTAGGCACAAATTCCTCTACATAGCTCTCAATATCTTCAGGAAAAGGGAATTCCTCTTGCCTCTGAAGCGCTATGCGGCGGAGCAGCGTTTTTAACCTCATTCTTACGGTCTCATGTTGTGGATGATGGTATCCATCACCTCTTTGAGTAGCTTCAGCACATTCGAGCGGGCCTGGTGGCACTGTGACGCCTCTTGCAGGTAGCGTTGCATATCCGTACGTTCCAGCTGGGTGACCTTTTCCATGCTGTCTTTGCGCATCTGGATATTCTCTTTGAGCAGTTTTTTCTCATCTTCACTCCATTTCAGCTTCCCTTGGGCGATATCCACCCCAAAAGCGCGCGCCTTTTCGATTAACTGCTTCATCTCTTGATTATTGGTCCAATCAATCGCGCCTTGTTCGGAATTGATTTTAGAAATAAGGAGGGTTAAAAGGTCTATATTGTCGGTTCGCTCTTTGATACGCATATACAGGTCATGCGCTTCCGCTTCAGCCTGCCCCAAAATACGTGCCATTAGTGCCATAAACCGAATATAGATGTTTTCGACACTTCCAAGCGACTGGCTTGCCTTTTTAGCAGAGCTGCCCTCGGTGCCTGCTGATTCCTCCCGAAGAGGCTGTGTCCCGCTCACCTTCCGGCTCACTTTCAGGTTAAATACTTCGCGCCGCTTCTTCTGCTCCTCCTCTTTCTTCTGCTGCTGCCGGCCCTCTTGATTACCTCCCGAACCCTCCTTTTGCTCCTCATCCTTTTCTTGGTCGCGCTCCTGTCGTGTTTCAGAAAAGTGCGTTTCTCGACTGGGTGTTTGGGGTTGAGTAAAAACGGCGGTTTGGTTGAGACGCCTCTGATCGCGCGTTTCCGGCTGCCTTTGTTGCTGGTCGGCTTGCGACGCTTTTCGAGCATCCGCCAACCCTTTGTTGAAAGAATGGGCTAGTGAGAAGAGTGAGGAATAGACGACCTCCGGTTGCTCGCCTTTTGCCCCTTGCTGCTGCGTGGTCTGCGGCCCACCGCTTTTAGGCAGAGAATTTGCCTCGAGCCCATTTTGCGTCTGAGCCGTCTTCCCCGTTGTTCTGCCTTGCGGTTCTTTAGGAGAGTCAGATTTTTTTTCCTCAGTTAGCGGTTTGAGCTCCTCTGAGAGGAGCATAATCTCACTCTCAATCTCGATTGTTTCCTGGGTGATCACAGTAAACGTATGTTCTTCGAGAATTGTTTCAGGCAGATCGGCCTTCTCGTTGATCTCGCCTAGGAAATCGTTCACTCCGTGTGAGACAGATGCGGTTTCGGAAAAAGCAAAGAAAGTATGCTCTTTTCCGTCGGCTTTCAGCGTGCCTTGGTTTTTAGTCGGTGTTTTTGTTTCGGCTTGTTGATCTGCGTGTAAGACGGTTGCCGCATTGACATCACCCATAACTTTAGCCCTCCTTCACTCGCGCTTTTCTAACTTTTTCAACACAGCTCTTGTATGAGAGGTTCCTAAGCTACTCTAATCCATCATTTCGGGCAACCCAATGTTGACTTAAAGAGGGCAAAAAACTAAAATTTATCCATCACGCAAATGCCCAGGTGGTGGAATTGGTAGACACGCCAGATTTAGGTTCTGGTGCCGTAAGGTGTGGAGGTTCGAGTCCTCTCCTGGGCAATCATTCGTTTCAAACTTAATCGACTCTATTACGCCCAGATGGTGGAATTGGTAGACACGCCAGATTCAGGTTTTGGTGCCGCAAGGCATGGAGGTTCGAGTCCTCTTCTGGGCAAATTGCCGGACACCTTTTTCTTCAGAAAAATTTGTCCGGCCTTTTCTTAACGAATTTCGTAGTCCTTAAGTGAAGAATTCGGAACCCTCATCTCTTTCATCAAATAATTAAATGCGATTTCTGCAGAGAGAGAAATTCGATCAATCATTGAAGATTTACGAACGTTGCTAAACTGCGGGTCTTGGGATACGTAAATAAGTGTAAAACTATCGGCCCCTTTATGGTACTCCATTCTTTTGATATAAAAATCTACAAAAGCGCCATAATTGTCTTCCTGAGGAACACGAATAATAACGCTATTGTCTGCAATTGTCCGATTAGCGGCATTGAAATAGATCGTATGATTGGCAGCGATAGGCATTCCTGGTGATTCAATGATTACCAAAGAGTGTCCTTGCTTCGATTCTAGTTTCTTACCTAATTGAGACAAGGGAGCGTGCAAGGAATGGATAAATGCTTTTAAATGGGATTTCGTTTCTATGATTTGTATCATTTCTTCGTAAACTGCTCTGTAATGACGCTTCTGATTGAGTTGATCAGGATGATCCGAATAGTAATAGAGCATCACCTTCTCAATAACCGGGATAAGCAGTTTTTCCCAGTAACGCGATTCTTTAGAGGGCATGATCGATTCAGGGATTCCATTCATTTCGCTCTCTAATAAAAATTCAAGAGCAAGCCCTGTGCATATGCCGGTTAGCGGATCATCAACGAGCCACTCTTCACGCAATACCTTAGCGCGTCTCTCTTCAGGCAGTTTATCAACCATCGCTCCCGGAGAGCGATCAATTGCTTCGGCAATAATTTGATTCCAAAAAGCTTCCCTTTCTTTATTTGCTTGTCGAGGGTTTACAAATTCCCTCGCCTCAAATGCGCTTTCATTCTGACTCCACTCAGCAGGTAAATCGAAGAGGTATTTTTCACCCCTATATGAACCTGAGATCTTCCCGTTTTCAACAGTTAATTTTCCCGAAGCCACTAATTCATCATATAACTGTTTCATTCTTGATATGAGAAGATCCCTCTCGTCGAATTTTTTTTTGATGCGTATATTTTGAGAAATGGCCCAAAGCGGAGAATTAATGCCACCATTCGAAAAAGGTTGCAATTGAGTAGCTGTTGTTTCGCATAGTTTTATATTATGGAAATTTTCTTGAAAATGTTTAAATAAGGCATTTGCTGTACTTTTATTGTTTTTTTGTTTGTCAGGAAGCCTTTGGATATATTGAGATGAATCACATCTATCTTCTTTAATTTGAGTGCATGAATACATAATATTTATTTGGTTATATTGTTTATTTGGTAAATTTTTCGAAGATTTTAGCATATTCATATTAATTTTATGTTAATTTTAGTATTTTAAAGATTTGATTAATGGATATTAAATTACTAGCTAAGAGTAGCCTTCCAAGGCTACGCCTCACTCGTTGGGACCAATTTGTTTTGAGCAGACTTTGTCGCGCTCCTTATACTTTGCAAGATCGTTTCTTACTCAAATTTAAAAATTTGAGCTCCAAAACGGCCTTGTAAATCTAAACGATTCCGCAACCTTACTTTATGCATTTAATTTCAATTGTTGGGATCAGCTCGGAGATGGGTAATCTGGGCTCTGATAGGTAGATGGTCGGAAGGTCTATTGAAATCGCTTAAAGGTCCCAAAAGGGCATCGCTTTTAATTCCAACAACGCTCCCTTTACCCTCTTTTACAAAAAAATAATCAAGTTTTGCAGGTTTAGGTCTCCCTTTATCATCCTCTTTCAGATTAGCATCGAAGATTGTCGGCGAAGTGTCATTTAAGTCACTTACATAACCGTAACTTTCGATAATATTCAAGCGCGCCGGATAGTGGTTTGAGGTCACATTAAAATCCCCAGTAAAAATGTAAAGGTCAGCCTCAATGGCATTCATAGTATTAAGATCATACCTTGTTTGATTATCACCTGCCTCAGCCTTGCGTAATTCCAATTTTTTAAGCTTTTCATCAAAAATGTTATTATAAGCTAACGAAAAACCGCGTAAGTGTGCACTTCCTACACAGATAATCGTCTCATGAATGTTATCTTTTAATAATACAATCGTATCTGGCGAGGAGTTAATGCTCGGAATATATTCATAATTGTAAATAAGTTTGGCGTGATTTAATTTAGAGAATTTAGAAGCGTTCCAGGCTATACAGCCATCTTGATCGGGATCTCTAAAATAGCAATACCCACTTGGCAAAACTGTCGAAAGAGTTTCTGAGGGCATCTCCCAACTTTCTTGCAGGCAAATAATATCAGGGTTTCCGAATTGTTTAAATGCCTTCTGAAAAAGCTCAACTCGTTCCCCCTTTTCATCATTAGAAGTATGGAAAGGAGGATTTCTTATGAGCTTAGTATAGGCATCTAAAAACGTAGCTCCGGACTTTATCTCTTTGTAAAGGAAACGCATGTTAGAATAGTCTCTTGTCGTTCCTACATTCCAAGAAACAACGCGATAAGTGGCAAGCTTGTTGATTTTATGAATCAAAAATGAGGATTTTTCGAGTTGGGATTGTTGGTTCTTTTCAATGGGGTTCCAGGTGCCTTGATAGGGATTAATCTGTATTGACATAACGCTCTACTGAAAAAACTATTAAAATCTATTAAAGAACTTAGATTTTCCTATAGGGTTAAAATTTGTCAAGGAGAGCAAAAAAAATTCTGAGGGAGTCGTTTTCATTGTTAGACATTTAAATAAAAAAATGTATATAATGAAGTTGTAGGATGAAGTAACAGAGTAGGTTAAGAGAGTGGTTGGTCTTTGAGGTAATAAATTTTTAGGGGAATTTATGTCTAAACCAGAGCGAACCCTCTTACGCAGCGTACTCTTGTTTGCGATCCCATTTTCCGCTTTTGCTTACTATGTTGACGAGCAGCAACTTTCTAAAGCGGAACAACCTGCTCAACAATTTTCTTGGGAGGTCTATTATAATAGGCCTTACTTTTACTACCATCCCTTTCGTCCCTATTATCATCGTTATTATTATAGGTGATACTCATGTCTATGAAGCAGCTCTTGTTTAGTGCATTTTTAGTGTTTATTGCAATTACACCTTTATGTGTTCTGGAAGCGAGATTGCCGGAATACGCCATTCGCAAGGTGTCGATTGAATACGGACAGAGGCGTCCATTTAGCTTCTATTACCCTTATAAGTATCAGTACTACTACCCTCGTCCGGAGTACCAGCGCAGCAGCCGATCTTGTTATTGGCTCTATACAAACGGTACTTATGTCTACACCTGCGATTAGGTGTGAAAGCGTTGGGGCCAAAGAGATTGTATCAGACGTTTCTTCAGGTTCACATTCTATTGTGGAACTGAAGAGACGGGAGATATGATATGGGAAAAGCAATCTTTATAGCTGCTGCCGGCTTCCTGTTGGCACTGCCTCTTTTTGCTCAAACAAGTTATGAGCATTTCCATTATCACCCTTATGCGGATTATAGACATTACACTCCGCACCCTTACGTCCGTTCAGACTTTCATCACACCAGGTTTTATCCCTATCGCTATCACTGGTCGGCTCACAGATGGTACGGTCCTTACTACTATCGCCATTATGACCGATACCAATACAATTACAATCAAACCCACCAATATAGTTATCCTCATCAGCATAATAGTTACGAACGACCTTTGTCGAATCACATTCAAAATTCATATTCCTCTACCCTTGAAGAGGCTCCCCATCCCGGAAAGCGCTCGGAAACATCGCCATTGTATTATAAAAAACCGCTGCATGCCCAGCATCAAAACCACCCGCTGCAAAACCATGATTTAGGCTATTCCCGTAGGTGGTAGAAAACTGGTTGTTAATAAGTGTAAAACAATTGCTTTTTTTGTTAAAAAAGGAGGTTTTTAAAAAAATTTTAAATTTTACGGTTATATTTTAAAGGAGGAATTATGTCTAAGCTTAGAAATACGCTCTTATTCAGCTTACTTTTGTCGGCTCTTGCAATGCCGGGATCAATTTTTGCGGATAGCGAAAATTATAATAACAATAAAAATAATAATAACCAAAGAGAGCAGAGATTAGATCGGGAAATGCGGCAGTATGATTACGACAATGGAAACGGAAATGGATCTGATCGACGACAGTTCATTGATCGTCAGCGATTTGATGGTAGAATGCAGGATAGATTAGATCGCGAAATGCCCGAATATTATGATGATGAAAACGGGAACGGAGATAATGCTCAGCAGCAGTTCTTTTATGGAAGGCCATACTACTATAGTCCTTATTACTACTATAGCCCTTATCAATGCTAATTTAAGGGTGATGATTAATATTTAGAATAAGATTAATAAAAATTTAGGGAGGATTTATGTCTAAACTAAAACGCACTGTCGTCTATAGCTTGCTTTTGTCGGCTCTTGCAATGCCGGCCTCAGTTTTTGCAGCCTATCATGAGAATAAAGACAAGGACTATGACAAGGATAAAGATAAGGATAAAAGACAGGAAAGATTAGCTATAAAAGAAGACCCTAACGGTGAAGAGATCGCTCAACGAGTCCGTTTTGGAGTCTACTGGGGCAGACCATACTGGGGAGGCAGAGGATACTGGGGCAGGCCATATTACTACAGACCATACTACTCTCCATACCGTTATGGTTATTACAGGTCGTGGTAATATCGATTTAACTTCTGAAATTCTCTAGTCTGCACTTTGGGGTGTACACCGACCTAACTGGCGGCGTGCACCCTCTGCTTAATTTGCAGGTTCGTAGATTGGACGCACCTCAAATCCCGTTTCACGGATGGCAAGTATGGCTTTCAAGATCGGTTCCCAGCGAGTCTCACGGTCGATTTTGAGCAAGACCTGCGTTTTGAGCTTCTCTTCGGGCAAAAGACCTCGTTGGTATTGTTGGATAAGTTCATGTGCGATCTCTTCAGGGGACTCTAGAGGATAGTCGCGAATCTCGGTTACCCATTTATAGGTTCCTTCTTTGGAGATGGTGATGTGAATGAACTTGTAGTCACGCGGATCAATAAGAGGGGCAGGAGATTCGATCCTAGAGCGAACAAGCTCGATCTCAGTGTCGCGCATGACGATGCGCGAAACTGCCAGCGAGGCAAAAACGGCCAGCATCAGGAAGAGAAAGTCAATCATGGGAGCTAGGGTCAGCCCGGTTTGCTCCTTCAGTTCCTCGTCGGGGATAAAGGTCATGTCTCGATCAAGTTTCCTAATACAAGGGTTTCATTCTCAAGAGTATTGAGCAAGCGAACGACGCGAAACTTTAAAGTGGCATAAAAAACCATCGACAGGATCGCGACGATCAACCCGGCAACTGTTGTCCCGACGGCGATCCCAAGCCCATCGAAAATCGAGGCAAGGGTATCGGGGGAGCGGTTCACGTCATAAAAGGCATAGAAGAGGCCGAGGACTGTCCCCAGAAGTCCGAGCATAGGGGCGATGATCGCAACATCATTAATCAAAGAGATCCGTTGCCAAAGTGTCACACCGCATCGTTTTCCTTCTGTCTGCATCGCTTCGACCATGACTTGATGACCATGCGCCCGGGCCATAATTCCGCATGCGAGGATGCTCCCGGAAAAATGACGCGCTTTTTGGCAGGCATCGAGAGCGGCTTCGTATCTTTTTTCGAGAAGAAGCCCCCGGATATGCTTCAGGAAATCGGGAGGAACCATCTGCGACTGTCGAACGGTTAAAAAGCTGTAGAACCATACCACAAAGGCAAAAAGAGAGAGGGTAAATAAAATGATATAAATAAGAGGGGAAGCTCTAAAGACCTGTAAAAGATCTAAATAGGTTGTTTCTTCAGCTAAAATTGGAACTAATTGCATAGAAATTCCTCCAATGAGAATGGAGATTACTCAAGAATATGAGTAATCTTCAAGCGTAAAAATGGGAAGATCGCTATAATTTCAAAGTCTCAATGAAACCAAAAGATTTAAAAGCTGCATTTTCCTGGGAAGAGAGGCGGCCGTTGATTGTCGACCGTGTCTTCCATGTCCCGAATCATTACGACCGGCACGACGCATTTCTCTTTCCCGGATGGGAGGACAATACTCTTTTCGGGAATCGTAACCCTGTCTCTATCGAGTATTGCGCAGGCAACGGCGCCTGGATTGTTGAGAAAGCGCAACAATTTCCCGATCGGAACTGGGTTGCTGTTGAGATGCGTTACGACCGCATCAGAAAAATCTGGTCGAAAATTAAAAATGAGAACCTTACTAATCTGATTGCCGTATGCGGCGAGGCGTGGACCTTTACGCGCCACTATGTTCAAAACGGTTCAATCGATGAAGCTTTCATCAATTTTCCTGATCCCTGGCCTAAGGAAAAGCATGAGAAACACCGTCTAATGAAGCTTCGTTTTCTCGACCAGTTAGCTCGAGTATTGAAAACGGGAAAAAAAGTGATGTTTGTCTCCGATGATCCCGATTATGTCGAACAAACTCTCTCCCTCTTTCGCAGCCACCCTAGTTTCGACTCCTACAAGTTGCTCACCGACCTCCCCGAATACGGCGCTTCTTGGTTTGAAAGTCTGTGGCGCAGAAAGGGAAAAAAAATTCAATATCTTCAATTTATTAATCGTTGATGGAACTCGTTTTTTCAGGTTTTGAGCAGCATTTTTTGCATAAAGGTGAAGCTTTTTTCGCTCGTATCTATGGTGGAAGGGGAGAGCTTCCGGAGGGATTCAACGTGCAGACAATCCGTTTGGATGCTTCCGAACGTTCGGCCTTGAAATGGAAATTCGAGGTCGAAAACGCCCTGATTTTGTGGGAGCTCGATTTTGCCTTGGATGCCCTTATTCCGGAAGACGAGGCCCGTTATTTAGCTTTGGAGCTAGCCGTTGAGCATTTTGCTAAAACCGTGTGGCCGCAATTTGAAGAGCAAACCTTTGGCGTTGCCCTTTACCGCGGGCCTTTCGCAGAATCGTGGCTCGACACACTCAAGCTCTTAGCCTCTCGTCTTCCCGAAACGGTCCGTCCTTTTGTTTTTTTTGATACCACTTATATCGAGGATGCTGAAACCTATTTCCGTTCGCTCAATCAAGCAGCGCTCGGGTTCTTGACCCCAATTTTGAAGGGTAAATGGCCCGAAACCTACCCCTATGCCTTCCCCGCTCTGGCATGGGATCACCCTCATTCACCTCTTGGCTTCTTTTCCGAAATCCCTTTCTCTCCTCTACCTGAAAGGCCCCTTCAGACTGGTGTGGTTGTGCCGGAGAGCGGCCCCTTTCCCGTCCCGGATGAGCCGGTCAGGATGATCCCCGAACAGATCCTTACTCATGAATGGGAGGGGATCGACCGCCTCATTGCGGTCTCTTCAGCAGTTACCGATCGTTGCCGACGCAAGTTGCTTGGCTTCGAAGCCGCAGGGGGAGAGGTCCTCTTCCTTGATTCTTAAGAATCCAGCCTGCTGCGCAGCAAGCTGGATCCTTACAAGTTTTCTAGATGGCGTAGCATCGCCTCAGCTTCGGGAAACTTTTCAGCCCTCTTCCCTTGCCGCTTTGCGCTAAAATAGTCGATGATTTTGTTTGCGAGCTTCTTCCCAAGTTGGACTCCCTCTTGGTCAAAGGAATTAATATTCCAGCAAAATCCCTGAAAGGCGATCTTGTTTTCATAATAAGAGAGCAAAGAGCCAAGGGTAAAAGGATCGAGGCGCTTCGCGAGGAGGATGTTACTGGGTCTATTTCCGGGGAAGACCTTATTCGGATTGTCGCTTTTCTGTCCTTTAGCAAGTGCAATCGATTGCGCGAAAAGGTTGGAGAGAAGCTTCTCCTGTGAAAGCGAACCTTTTATGTTGAGATCTTCCTGATATTGCGACTCCCGGAATCCGATAAACTCGCACGGCACGATATTGGTGCCTTGATGGATCAACTGGTAGAAGGAGTGCTGGCCGTTGGTTCCCGGTTCCCCCCAAACGATCGGACCGGTATCAAAATCGACGGGATTGCCTTTTTTGTCGATCCTCTTCCCGTTCGACTCCATATTGCATTGTTGCAGGTGGGCAGGGAAACGTAAGAGCGCTTGAGAGTAGGGGAGGATAGCGACTGTCGGGTAGTGGAGGAAATTACGGTTCCAGATTCCAAGCATAGCTCCTAGAAGGGGGAGATTTTCATCAAAATCTGGGTTGAGCGCGATCCTGTCCATTTCATGCGCCCCCTTGAGTATATTCGTCAATTGATCGAACCCGATGGCGAAGGCGAGCATCACAGCACCAACCATCGAAGTCGCCGAATAGCGTCCTCCGATAAAATCCCAAATATAAAAAGAGGCAAGATAGCGTTCAGGGTTGTCCATCGGGCTTCCCTCTCCCGTTACAGCCAGAAAATGCTCTTCGGGCTTGCATCCCGCTTTTTTGAAATAGTCGCGCACCAGCTCTTCGTTGGTCAATGTTTCAAGAGTCCCTCCCGATTTGGAGACGACCACGACAAGGGTTTTTTTAGGGTCAATCGTTCTGAGCAAGGCCGCCGCATCGTCGGGATCGACGTTTGAGATAAAGTGCGCCTGGCGTCCATGTTTTCTGAAGGCTTGAAGAGCGAGGTAAAGGGCGCGGGGTCCTAGGTCCGAACCCCCGATTCCGATTTGGATGATATCCGTGAACTTTTCGCTTTTGTCAATTTCAGCCATGAACTCTTTGAGCTTGTCGCACTCCGCTTTCGCTGCGCTTGTTGCCTTGGCCGCTTCTTTTCCCTGATTAGGATGCATGAAAAAATCGCGCATTGCCGTGTGGAGTACGCGCCTGTTTTCGCTGGGGTATCCTTCGATCTTATTGACTACTTCTCCCCGCTGCATCGCCTCCATCTTTTCGATCATGTGCGCCTCGTGGGCGAGCTCCTTTAAGGCATGCATCACATCGTCATTCACTCTTTCCGTTCCATATAGAAGTTTGAACTCGCCCGCTTGGGCTGAAAACCGTTCGATACGGTTCGCAGAGAGATTTCCTTCGATCGTTAAGTCATACGGTGTCGACGCCAACCCTTTTAAAACATGTGTCGCTTTATAATGTCGAAAAGAAGATTCGTGACCGGCTCGTGTCGGTGTGTGCCCCATGACTCTCTCCATTGTATTATTTACCAAAATCCATATACAATAAAATGAGCAAGCAATGAAAGAAAAAATTCCGAAACGTTTAACCCGCTGTGCTGCGGGGGACGAACCTTTTACCCCCGGTTCTGAATATGTCTCTCTTCTCAAATCGACAGATGAGGGATGGGAGCGAGCTGACTACTGCCCAAAATGTTGGGAGCAAGAGAAGAGAGGGAAGTATGGCCCCTTTTGGCGGGGGAAAATCCCTCTGAAAAAAGAAAAGAGGCATTCGCCTGACGAGCAAGCGCTCGAACTCTTCCGCAGAACTGAAGATCCGAAACTTCTCTCCGTTCTTGCCCTCTATCTTCACCGAAGAGATCAAATTGCGCGGAGAAGCGAGACCTATTACGAAATTCCGGAAACGGGCGAAGTCGTCGTTGTCCCGAAGATGCGCCTCTCACCCGAAGAGGGAAGAAAAGCGGGAGAGCAGCTTGTCAGACTCCTCAATGAACTATCTTGATGACTTTATCGCATACCTGAGGAGCGAAAAAGGGCTTTCTTCCAACACAATCGAAGCATATGAGCGAGATATCCGTACATTTTTAATGCGGCATCCGATTAGCGTTGAAGCGATTGTCCGCCACCTCTCCGACTTAAAAATGCGAGGATACGCCTCCTCCTCAATCTCTCGCGCTCTAATCGCACTCAAAGTTTTCTTACGTTTTCTTTTTCGGGAGGGGATTCTTGAACAGAACCTAAGCGTCTTGCTCGAAACACCTAAACTCTGGCAGCTGATCCCCGAGGTGATGACTCAAGATGAGGTAAACCGCCTTTTAGAAGCTCCGGATTCAAAAACCCCAGCCGGCGCGCGGGATCGCGCCATACTCGAGGTGCTCTATGGGAGCGGACTCCGCGTTTCCGAGGTATGCTCTCTCTCTCTTTATTCGATCGATGAAAGGAGCGTGAGAGTCACCGGAAAAGGGGGGAAGGAAAGGGTCGTCCCGATCGGCTGCGCCGCCCTGCAGGCGGTCGATTACTATTTAACTCGGTTCCGGGACCGTTTTAAGGGGGATGCTCTCTTCCTAACCAACAGAGGCAACCCTATCGACAGGATTACAGTGTGGAAGATGATCAAAAAGTATGCTAAGAAAGCAAACATTCAAAAAATCATTTCCCCGCATACACTCAGACATAGTTTTGCCACGCATCTTCTCGACAACGGGGCCGATCTACGGATCATACAGGAAATGCTGGGACACTCCCATATCGCCTCCACCGACCGCTACACCCATGTCAGTCAAAGCCGTCTTCAATCAGCCTTTTCAAAATTTCATCCTCGAAAATAAAAGAACCCTTTTTTATACTACGCGACTAAAAAAAGGTGATTCTGATGTCTTATACTGATGTGATCCGCACTTCGCGAACAGGTTATGTGTGCGCACTCAACATTGTCTCTCTCTTAGCCGGCTCTCTTTTTCTGGCTTTGATGGCTCAAATTTCCATCCCTCTTTGGTTCAGCCCCGTTCCCCTCTCTATGCAAACCTTAGCCGTTTTATTGCTCGGAGCGCTGCTCGGTGCCAAACGCGGCGCCCTTGCCGTTGCAGCTTATCTTGCGGAAGGAGCCTTAGGGCTTCCCTTTTTCGCGGGAGGAGCTGCGGGGATGGCTGCGCTGGCAGGGCCGACCGGCGGCTATTTTCTAGGCTTTATCTTGAGCACCTTTTTGGTCGGTTATCTTCTTGAGAGAGAGGGGTGGAGGAGCTACCCGATGACCATCGCCGCTCTTGCATTAGGAAGCCTTGTGATTCTTGCCTCCGGAATTCTATGGCTCAGTCTCTTTGTCGGAAGCGGTAGTGCTCTTGTAATGGGATTCTATCCCTTTTTGATCGGCGACCTTCTGAAGATCGGCGCCTGTGCCACACTAATTCATAACCGTCGGAAGTGAAGGTCCTTATATATTTGGACGAAGGGGTCGGAAGATATGCCTTTCGGCAGCTATACGCCTCTCTATCCTTAGAGCTTGATCACTCTACTTACTCCATCCAGCCGGTGGACCACCGCTATTTGATTAAAGAAAATTGGGAAGAAAAGACGGTCCTTCTCGTGATCCCGGGAGGGAGAGATATCTTTTATCACTCAATCTTAAAAGGAGCCGGGAATAAACGCATTTCCTCTTTCGTCTCTAAGGGGGGGAGCTATCTGGGATTATGCGCCGGGGGTTACTACGGATCGGCTTATATCGAGTTTGAGAAAGGAGGGGAGCTTGAAGTTTGCGCAAGCCGCGAGCTCGCTTTTTTTCCGGGCCGTGCAGTAGGGCCTGCTTACGGTCTTGGCCGCTTCTGCTATAAAAGCGAGAAGGGGGCCAGAGAGGCCCTCGTGAAATGGAAAGGGGGTTTGAGCCGTATCTATTTTAACGGCGGATGCTATTTTGAAGAGCCCGAGGCTCATCCCTCGATTGAAGTCCTCGCCCGTTATCAAGATCTCCCCGAGAAACCTGCCGCTCTAATCAAATGCAAGGTGGGCAAAGGGAGGGCTGTTTTATCGGGAACCCATCCCGAATTCAAATTAAACTATCGATTAGAAACTCAGAGACGCGCTTATTGGAAATATCTTCTTGCTCAACTTTTGATCAATTTATAAAGGGGTCCAACTTTTCGATATCCCGCCCAAATGGGTCGATGGTTCTTAATCTAATATACATCTCAAGGTTGCAGAATTTGCAACCGACTCGGTTCACTCAATTAAAATGAATCAATTAGAGGTTTAAATGTCACTAATTAATAGCTTTTCTTTAACTAAAACTTTCCCACAAGAGCTCTGTACTGGACAAAAAATGGGTAGCCCTAAACATGTAGTGATTTAAAGGTTTTAATTTATGAGGCTTCTAATTATTTTTTTTTGAAAAAATAGGAGAAACTCATGAATATCTCTTGTCCTCACTGCTACTCAAATACAGTTCGTAAAAATGGTTCGATTCACTCAGGAAAACAAAAATACGAGTGCCTTTGTTGCCGAAAGCAATTTATCGAAGAT
>JAFIGI010000058.1 GCA_020831465.1 Chlamydiales bacterium | reverse complement strand
GGTGGGTTTTGGAAGCATAAATTTGCAAGGTTTTTAGGGTTATTTTTAAGAATCTTGCAAATTTGTATACCAGTTTTTTTCTAAAAAAGCACTTTATAAGTATTTCTCAGAGGGAATAATACCTTTTTCAGGGTCGACTATCATAATTTCACCTTAAAAAATGAGAGTTTGGAGTTAATTATATTTTAAAAGAGTATTAAGAGCAAGCTCTTTAGAAGCTTACGACAGCGCTAGCGCCTGCATAAAAAGATCCATTGAATTTGTAGTGGGTCGCGTTGTTATCATTCCGGTCTGTCACCTTTAAGTCGCCATCGAATGTGTGTCCGGCAAATCCTTTCATTGAGGCCCATTTGAAGGGAGAGAAAATCAGGTCTAACTCGGCTCCGGATGTGCGGTATTCAAAAATTCCTTGTGAATTTATCTCCTCCTTTTGAACACGATGTCTATTGCGCAAGAAGCGGACCGAACCTGCCAATGTCCAGCAGCGAGACCATTCGTATTCGATCGAGATGTTGATCGGGTAGACGGCGTTTATCTGCCACTTGCTCGATGGGAAGTAGCTGAAGCCAATGATTGGCCACACTTTCTCCTTGTCAAGCCCAAGCTCGAGAATCAGACCAAAGTCAAGATCTAACCATTTGCAAAAGTGGTGCTTACCCCAAAGCACTCCCTGATAGAGTGCGTAGTCCACAAAGGAGAACTCCTCCACGTCAAGAAAGGCGGCCAGCGTTAATGTCCACGTCCAATCTTCGTACGCATTTGTAAACCCGCCGAAAGAAAAATTGACGTAGTTGAAGTAGGTAGCGGAGAATTCGGGATTTTCCTGCATGTCGACTTCTGTCCCGACCCAGCCGGCTCCGAAAATTAAACCGCAATAGGGGCTGAAAGGATGGGTATAGGCGAAAGCGGCGTCCCATTGACGGTATTTCAGCTTCCGTCCTCCTAACCCCGGCGTGCGGAACGTTGTTTTATGCACATCGACATATTGTCCGCTGAGGGCGAATGGGTAGAGGGGAGGGGGGGTGTTTTCAAGGTCGAAAAGAGGATAGTCTCCAAAATAATTCCAGTTTTCCCACTCATTTTGAGCGAATAAAAAAGCTGGGATCACTAACAGAAGAAAAATACATTTCATCTACAAAATTTTTGAAGTCGTGTTGAAGTGCAATTTACTAACTTGGCTCAAAATTTGGGTTCCGTGTTTTGCAACAAGTTTTTTGCCCGACTCAATCGTCAAGTTACTGGCTCCTTTTGGCAATTTCTGATTCACCTCTTTTTCGAGCTGAGACAAACCTTCTACAAACGAAGCGCGTGCCAAAATCGATGCGGCGGCAACTACAAGGTCTCTTTCTCCTTGAGTTCGTTGAATTAAATGTACATTTTTTCCTTTTCGGCTAAGAGCAGTCTCGACAACATGTTCAGCGGCGAATTGGTCGATCACCACCCGGTTGCATCCGGTTTTTTCCAGCATGCTCTCGATAACGGCCGCATGCCCCCAACCGAGCAGCAAATTGAGATTGCCGAACTTTTCGTATAACTCGTTGTACCGCTTTGGACCGATCCGGACAAGGTGAAAAGGATATTGTCTACGGATTTTTTCAGCGAGCTTCAAAATCTGTTCATCTTTCAGCCGCTTGGAGTCCTTTACCCCCAGTTTTTCCAATTTAGAAATTCCCTCGCCGTCGGCAAATACCCCGGCAACGCATAAGGGTCCGAAAAAATCTCCTTTTCCCGACTCGTCAACGCCGATGTGGGGAAAGAAATCTTGATCGGGAGCTGCGTATCCATATTCAAAAGAGCCGAGGATTTCGGGTTCAAGGTAGAACTCGATAAATTCTTTCATCTCTCTCCCTTGCACAACGAGTTTGCCTGAGGTGTAGAGAGTGCAGGAGAGCCCTTTTTTCTTTCCCTGAAATAGAGTGTGGGGAGGGGTAGTCAGAGTGAATCCTTGACTTTGGAGTCCAAGGCGCAATTTTTCTGAGAGTTCCAAATTAAACTGTAGGACATAGGTCATGGCATTATTCTTGCATGCGCATCAAAAAGACTCAATATGAAATACTCGGCGTTATTCCTGCTTTTGGTTTTGACGGGCTGTTTCCCTCACTGCTATCGAGGACGCCCTTTAACCCTTGAGTGCACTGATATTTGCCAAAATGTGCAAGAGGCTTTTGAGAGCCAATCAGTGTGCGCAGGAGTCTATCCGAATGAAAAGTGGTGGACATTTTTTGAAGATCCTCAGCTCGATTTCTTGATTGAAACCGCTTTGGCAGTCCATCCCGATATTAAAATTGCAGAGGCGCGCATCCTTCTGGCGCGGGAGGAGGCTTTCGAAGCTCGCTCCGCCCTTCTTCCCCATTTTTACTTGTTAGGGGACATCACACGTGAGAAGTTGAGCCAGTTTGCTTCCCGCACTCAAGGGGACGCGGCTCTTGAATATCTCACGGAAGCCACATTGCTTTTAAGCTCCGCCTCTTACGAACTCGATATTTGGAAAAAAAATCGCAACTCCTACTATGCGGCGATTGATGAGATGATCGCCGAGATTACCGATTTCGAGGAGGCAAAACTGCTTCTCTCCACCATGATCGCTTCGGTCTATTTCGACCTTCAATACAGGCTTGAACTGATCAAGATCGTGCAAGAGAGGCTCAAAGCGCGCGAGGAGCTCTTTGCTCTTTTAAAGCAGCGTTTTGAGAATGGCATCATCGATCAATTCGAACTTTATGAGACTGATACAGAAGTGGAAATGATCCGCGATCTTCTCCTCCAGATCGAGGGGATGGCCTCGATAGACAGACATGCTTTGGCCGCTCTTGTAGGCAACCCGGCATGCGTCGAACTGATTGCCCTTCCCTCGGCCGTTTTCGAAACGCCCCTTCCGCTTCCCTCCACGCTTCCGCTCGATTTGCTCGCCCGCCGCCCCGACATAAGTGCGCAGAGATGGCGCATCGAAGCCTCTTGTTTGAACATCAAGGTTGCCAAGGCACATTTTTTCCCGCAGATCGACTTATTGGGATATGTCGGATTTTCTTCCTTCAAGCTAGCTGAGTTTCTCAAAAAATCGACTTTAACTTGGGTTCTGACGGCAGTAGGTAAACTTCCGGTTTTTACAGCGGGAAAACTCCAAGCAAAGCTCGGCATCGCGCGTGAAAAGTTCGAAATCGCGATCGAAACCTATAATCAGCTTGTGCTGAATGCGGTCCAAGAGGTAAGCGATGCCCTGACAAATTTAAAGACTGCAGATGCACGGATTGAGGCGCTTAAGCGGTCTGTTGCAGACTCAAAAGCGCTTTACGGCTTAACCTACCAGAGATTTGAGAACAATATTGCCGACCGGATTGCAGTGCTCAATGCCGTTGAGAATGTGCTTGTTCAACAAGAGCTTGAAACGGCCGTCCAACTCGAACGTTTTCAATCAGCCGTTTTTCTGATCAAGGCGATAGGAGGGGGCTACTATGACTGCTCCGGTCGATGAAGAGAGAGCTGAATCTCTGCCGCAGGAGCACAAGGCGCCCAACCACAAAAGGCGGAATCGCTGGCTGCTCACTCTCGTTGTGATTTTTCTATTAGCGGGTTTGGTCTGGTTTCTCTATTGGATTTTTATCGGACGCTTTTACGTCTATACCGAAGACTCCTATGTCCACGGCAACCAAGTCATGCTGACCCCACAGGTGAGTGCGGGGGTTGCGGCAATTTATGCTGAAGATACGGACTTGGTCGAGCAGGGTCAGCTCGTCGTTGAGCTCGATCAATCTGACCACCTGATCGCCTTTGAGGAAGCTCAAGAGAGACTAGCTCAGACTGTGCGCGATGTCGTCGCACTCTTTCAGGATGTTGGAGCCAAGGAGGCCGAAGTTATATTACGCGAGGCTAGACTCAAGCAGGCCGAACTTGATCTAAAGCATCGCCAGCCGCTTGTGGAGACGGGCGCAGTATCTGTCGAAGAGTATGAGATTTATCGAACTGACGTTCAAGTAGCCGCTTCGAGCCTGGAATTGGCTGAAAAGGAATTGGAGATGGCAAAAGCGCGCGTCGAGGGGACGACCGTCAGAACGCACCCTCTTGTGCAGGAGCAGGTTTGGGTTTTGCGTCAAAGTTACCTCAACTTGATCCGCTGCCGTGTTTGGGCTCCTGTCACAGGCTTCGTTGCCAAACGGTCGGTACAAGTCGGCGATCAGGTAAAGGAGGGGGATACACTCCTTTTTATCGTCCCCCTGGATGATATTTGGATTGAGGCGAATTATAAGGAAACGCATTTGAGAAATGTGCGTATCGGGCAGCCTGTCGAATATACAGCCGATATTTACGGGGGAGGGGTGAAATTTCATGGTAAGGTTGTCGGCTTCCAACCAGGCAGCGGGAATGCTTTTGCTCTTTTACCTCCGGAAAACGCCTCAGGAAACTGGATCAAAATCGTTCAACGTGTGCCTGTCAGAATCAGCGTCGATCCGGAGGAAATCCGCTGCCATCCTCTTTTTCTTGGCCTCTCAATGCGTACCCATATCGATGTCCACGACACGAGTGGAAAGATGCTCGCGGAAACGCCGACCATGAGACCGATTTACTCTACAACCATCTATTCTAAACAGATGGAGGAGATGGCTGAGGTCGATCCGGTGATCGAAGAAATCATTAAACAAAACAGCCAGCTAGAAGAGGATGAATAGGGGCGGGGAGTCAAGTTACTTATTGCAAACGTTGCTCTTCTCTCCATCTCTCAGCTTGGGGATTTGTGATTCTTTTTTTGATGGTTTTTCTCTTCCGTTCCCCTAAAACTAAGAGCTGCTGCTTTACAAGATTAAGCCGGTTTATGAATAATACATGTTGTGGAGGAATGCACATGCACAGCGAACTAGTACAACTGGGAGCGATTTTTAAGGGCCGCAGGGAAGAAAGAAGACTTTCGTTAAAAGAAGTTGAAAATGCGACATCTATTAGAATGAGCTATTTGCAGGCAATTGAAGAGGGGCATTTAGGAAAACTGATATCACCGATCTACGCGCATGGTTTTATCACAAAGTATGCGGCCTTTTTGGAGATGGACCCCGATAAACTCTTCGAGCAACACCCTTACATCCGGAAGATCTTGACCGAGAAAAACGATTCAGACTTCACATTGGGAATCGGCTCTCTAGAAGTGCGCGGCTCTCCCGGCGGAGAGGTGAAATGGCTTCCCAACCTTATGTGGGTAGGGCTTTCTGTAGTCGGCATTTTATCTGTCTGGTTTATCGCACGTTATCTGGGTCTATTTTGATTAAGTTGTATTTGATCGGAATTGCTATGGGGATTGCCGATCTGATCCCCGGTGTCTCAGGAGGAACGATTGCTTTTATCACGGGGATTTACAAAGAGCTTCTTGAGAGCATCAAGACCCTTCAGCTTCACTCTTTAAGAAAAATCGCCTGGCCTTTTCTCCTTCCCTTGGGAGCAGGAATTTTCACTTCGATTTTCTTGGCCTCGCGCCTCTTCTATTACCTCCTCCTCAACTATTCCGTGCCCCTTTTCGCCTTCTTTTTCGGATTGATTCTCGCTTCGGTTCTATTTTGCGGGCGCAAAGCTTCCTTGGGGAGGCCAAGCCATTGGATTGTAATTCTTTTAGGCGCATGCGTCGCCTTTTTCATCGCCGGGTTGACGCCCAACGATCCCTCTGACTTTGGCTTTATGACGATTCTCTTTGCCGGGAGCGCGGCTGCCGTCGTCATGCTGCTCCCGGGAATTTCAGGCAGTTACTTACTTCAGTTATTGGGTATCTATCCTTTAGTTCTAACAGCACTAAACGCGCCAACAGCTCCAGGAGCTTTTAAATTTTTGATAACCATTTGTTTAGGGATATCTCTTGGGCTTGTCTTTTTTTCCAGGATTGTAAGTTGGCTGATTACGCGCCTCTCAACGTGGACCTCCGCCGCCCTTGTCGGCTTTATGCTGGGGGGAACACGTTCTATCTGGCCTTTTCATCAACAAGGATGGCAGCTAGCTCTTCTCTTTGCTCTGCTAGGATTTTTTCTTGTTATCCTGTTGGAAATAAAGATGAAAAAACCACGCGAGATGCGCAGGGTTTAATCTATTCATTTTTTCTGATAAAATAAAAAAAGAATTATATATTTATAGGGATATGTCACACCCCCTTTATACGAATCGCCTCATTAACGAGAAGTCTCCCTACCTGTTGCAGCATGCGCACAATCCTGTGGATTGGTATCCCTGGGGCGAAGAGGCGTTTCGGGCTGCAAAAGATCTCGATCGTCCGATCTTTCTTTCGATCGGATATGCCACCTGCCATTGGTGCCATGTGATGGAGCATGAGTCTTTTGAAAATGTGGAAGTCGCCAAGCTGATGAATGAGACGTTCATCAATGTCAAAATCGACCGCGAAGAAAAGCCAGAGGTCGACAGCCTTTACATGGAGTTCGCGCAGGCGATGATGTCAGGTGGAGCGGGGTGGCCCCTCAACGTGATCTTAACTCCCGATCTCTTGCCCTTTTTTGCCGCGACCTATCTTCCGGCTGAGGCCACGCGTGGTTTTCTCGGCGTTAAGCAGCTCGCGCTAAGAATCGGCCAGATTTGGGAAGATCATGAAGAGAAAGAGAATGTGATCGCGCAAGCCGGCAAGATCGTCGATGTCTTTTCAACTCATATTCACGCTGAGGGGGAGCTTCTTCCGGAACAGTCCCAGATCAAGGAGGCTGCGGAGATCTTATTTAAAACAGCCGATCCTGTTTATGGGGGCACGAAGGGAGCGCCCAAATTTCCCATCGGAATTCAGGCCTGTTTTCTATTGCATCTTGTGAAATCCTCATCGGATAGCCGTGCCCTATTCTATGTTGAGCGCACTCTTGATATGATGCATCGCGGAGGCATCTATGACCATATCGGCGGCGGTTTTTCCCGCTATACGGTTGATGAGCGTTGGCTCGTTCCTCACTTTGAAAAGATGTTGTATGACAACGCGATTTTGGCCCGCGCTTATCTCGAAGCTTGGCAATTTACCCGCCACCATTTTTATCGCGAGGTGGTAGAAGAGATTCTCGGTTATGTCATGCGTGAGATGACCGATCCCAACGGCGGCTTCTATTCTGCTGAAGATGCCGATTCTGAGGGGCATGAAGGATGGTATTATACATGGAGCTGGGATCAGATCCACTCTACTCTAGGCCCTGAGGCCCCTTTATTTTGCGATCTCTACGGCGTAACGCCGGGTGGGAATTTCGAAGGACGCAACATTCTACATATGCGCACCAGCCTTGCGGAATATGCCTCGCAACATCATCTTGAACCAGGAGCTTTGAAGAATATTCTCAAAGAGATGCGCTGCAAACTTTTCGAGGTGCGGAAGCAACGCCAGCACCCCTCTAAAGACGATAAAATCCTGACAGCTTGGAACGGCTTGATGATCTACGCCTTTGCTGAAGCCGCAATCGCCTTTAATAAGCCGGAATATCTGAATGCTGCCGAAAAGGCAGCCCTCTTTATCCAAGAAAATCTTTGGAAGGCCGGTACACTCCTGCGTCGCTGGCGCGAAGGAGAGGCGCGCTTCGACGGATGTTTAGATGATTATGCTTTTCTCATTCAAGGGCTTATCAGTCTTTTTGAGGCTGACCGCGGTAGCCGTTGGCTTGAATTTGCACTTACTCTTTCGAGCGAACTTCAGTCGGAGTTCAAGGCAGAAAACGGAGCGTTTTACCTCACAAATGGTCGCGATCCAAACCTGATTTTACGCCGCTGCGAGTTTTACGACGGCGCCGAACCTTCCGGAAACGCCGTGCATACGGAAAATCTAATCCGCCTCTATCAAATCACCGGCATCGAGAACTACCTAAAGGAGGCTGAGGATGTCTTGCGCGCTGCAAAAGACCATATAGATCTCTATCCTCCCGGAGCTTGCTACCATCTGATGGCCCTTGAGCGCTATTTCGACAAAAATGCGCCGACTCTCATTATATCCCTCAATGATGAAGAGGCCTATCAGGATGAGATATTCAAGATGCTTGCAGGACGCTACATTCCGCACAAGGCGGTCATCTGGCTCCGCGGGTCTGACGAGGAGCTTCGCGATCTCGTCCCGCCTGCCCGAAACAAACCTCCTCTCCAAGGGAAGACAACTCTTTACATCTGCTATTCGGACCGCTGCGAAGAGCCGATCACCGATCTCTCTAAAATGTGGAAAGTCTTCGAAGGATTATAGCAGAATCAGTCCCCACCCCCAAGACTCTCGTTTTGTGCGTTTATTTTGGTTTGAATAAGTTGAGTTAAATGATGGCTTAAAAAACCTGGGAGTTGAGCAATATGAGAATAAAGGCCATGGGCAAAGATGTTTACATCTGGATTGTGACTTGTGAAAAGAGAAGCGATAAAATCCGCATCCTCATCCGAAAGTGAAAGTTGGACATCTTGGACTCCTCCACCTTGGCCGAGGGTTATATTCTTATAGAAACGTGAAGAGTCCGTTTTAATATAACTTATTAAGCATTCTACTTTTGATTTAATCTTAATCAAGACAATTTCTTGAATATCTTGATTTATTTTTGTTTGATCGATAAATAAATGGCTCTCCTCATTTTGATGAGAAGTTTTTTGAATTTTTTCCTCCGGTTGCAAAAGAAAATCAGCGTCTGCAGCTCGTTTTAAATGACTAGAATAAAAAATTGAACTAGACATAACTCCCACACGTTTTAAATTTTTGAAAAATAAAGCCGATATGATAATCAATTTGCACAATATTTGAAATAGATTTCGATAACAGTAAGGTTGATTTTTTTTGTATAAATAATTTTTTAAAGTCTGTCTTTTTAATTCTGTTATGGTAAGATCTCCCCGTAAACTTTAATTTTGAGGTTAGAATGATATTAAATACCAATTGCGAAAGTATAACTGGAAGAATCTTATATAGTGATGCATATGCCGTAATTCATGGGTACGCTGATGATGAAGAAGAATCAGTTGAGAAAATGCCTCTTTTAAATAGGATCGCTGGGTAGCCCTAAACATGTAGTGATTTAAAGGTTTTAATTTATGAGGATTCTAATTATTTTTTTTGAAAAAATAGGAGAAACTCATGAATATCTCTTGTCCTCACTGCTACTCAAATACAGTTCGTAAAAATGGTTCGATTCACTCAGGAAAACAAAAATACGAGTGCCTTTGTTGCCGAAAGCAATTTATCGAAGAT
>JAFIGI010000055.1 GCA_020831465.1 Chlamydiales bacterium | reverse complement strand
TATCCATCTCATTGTTAAGGATATCCTGTATTGTATTCTCCAGAATAGTTTTTAGAAAATCGGCATCCTGAGAAAAAAGGGCTTTCATCTCGTCTTTAAGTGAATTATTCTTCTTTTTGGTCATGGCTCCTCCATTGGTTTTGAAGTTAATGGAGAATTTCATACGCCATGACCTTTTTTTGTCACCTCAGAATTTGCACACAATTTTTTACACTAACCACGAGTTCTGCAGGTGCGAGGCTACCAGCTAAAGCTATAGTAAAACCTGAAGGGTTAACTATGTGAGTAAAACCTCTTGTGAGTATTGCACAAAGCACGAGCGATAGCGTAGCCATTGAGAACCCTGCTGTCACGAGCAATACTGCCTTCGATTGATCCTCTGCAAGGGATCTGTATTCTCTTGGTATTTAATTTTTCGTTCACCTAATTCACCGGTATTAACGGGCGGGGTCTCTTTATACTGAATGGTTGAACCTCCTGAATTTTTGCTTTCAAATAGAAGTATAACTATCTTCTTTTTTATTAAAACATAATGGTTATATTATAAATTAATGTTATTAATTAGAGTTTAGTTAAGTTGGCTCTTCGGCGAGGCCGCAGCAGCGCTTATACTTCTTGCCGCTTTTGCAGGGGCAGGGGTCGTTGCGGCCTACTTTAGGAGAGGCGATGACGGGAATGCCCACAGGCTCGCGGTCGGCGCGCGAGACCTCTTCGGCCGGCGCTTGACGAGGCGCCTCGTCGGGCATGGGGTCGAAGATCATCCGGTTGGTTTCGAGGTTGATCTGGTTGAGAAGCGCCTGGAATAGGCCCGGATGGAGGGGGGCGATCTCGATTTTGAAAAGGTTGCGGGCCGTCTCGATATGGAGGCGGCGGGTAAGCTCGTGGAAGATACGGAAAGCTTCGTGCTTAAACTCAAGGAGGGGATCGCGCTGGGCGACAGTGCGCAAACTCACTTCGGAGCGCAAATGGTCCATGGTGAGCAGGTGCTCCTGCCAGAGCTCGTCCACTTTGTGGATCATCACAGCGCGCACGCCATTCTGCGCGAGCATTTGAGCGTTAATGTTAGGATTACTCTCTAGCGCTTTGTTCTTTTCGGAGGCGTACTTGTGTTCGAAGGCTTCGATAATCTTTTCCGCGGCCATCTGCTGGATCTCTGCGAGCGTATTGTGGTCGCTGTCGAAATATCCTTCCTCGAAATGGACAGGGAAGTGGCTCATCAGCCATTGGCGGTATCCTTCGGGATTCCAGCCGCCTTCATGGGAACGAGTTTTAAAGTACTCGCCCGCTTCCATCTCGCAGACGTTATAAAGCAGATCGCGCGCATTGGGAAGGAGGTCTTCGCTGCGGAGGATTTCATTGCGGAAATTGTAAATCTCCTGCCGCTGCTTGTTCATCACATCGTCGTATTCAAGGGTGTGTTTGCGCACGGTATAATTGCGCGCCTCGACCCTTTTTTGGGCCGTTTCGATTGAGCGGTTCAAAATACCGGCTGAAATCGCCTCCCCCTCAGGAGGGCGGAAGCGCTGGATCAAGGCATTTAACTTTGGAGAGGCGAAAAGGCGCATCAGCTGATCTTCGAAAGAGACAAAAAATTTCGAAGAACCGGGGTCTCCAAGGCGCGCGCTCCGTCCGCGTAGCTGCCGGTCGATCCGTCGCGATTGGTGGCGGGTCGTGCCGATTACATGCAGCCCACCCAATTTGGCGACCCCCTCTTTGAGCTTGATATCTGTACCGCGGCCTGCCATGTTTGTCGAGACAGTGACGGCGCCTTGCTGTCCGGCCTGAGAGATGACCTCGGCCTCGCTGGCGTTGTGCTTCGCGTTCAGAACGGTGTGCTCGATCTTGTTTTGCCTCAAAATGCGGGAAAGCTTCTCGGAAACTTCGACCGTCTCGGTGCCGATCAGGATCGGCCTTCCTTTTTCGTGCACCTCTTTGATCTCTTTGAGGATCGCATTGTACTTCTCCCGCTCGGTCATGTAGATTTCATCGTTGTGGTCTTCACGGACGCACTTTTTGTAGGTGGGGATTTGCAGAACATCGAGTTTGTAGATCTCTTTGAACTCGTTCGCTTCGGTGATCGCCGTCCCGGTCATCCCGGCAAGCTTCTCGTACATGCGGAAATAGTTTTGCAGCGTGATTGTCGCGTAGGTTTGAGTTTCGCGCTGAATGTCTACCCCTTCTTTTGCTTCGATCGCTTGATGGAGCCCATCGGAAAAGCGGCGGCCCGGCTGCGGGCGCCCCGTGTGTTCGTCGATGATGACGATCTTCTCTTGGTCGACGATATAATCGACATCGCGCTCCATGAGGAGGTGTGCGCGCAGAAGCTGCCGGATATTGTGCGACCGCTCTTTCCGGTGGGCATCCTCTTCATTCAGGGCGAGCTTTTTCTCGAGCTTCTGCTCTTCGTTTAAGGAGAGATCCTCATCGACTTTCGCATATTCGTAGCCAAGGTCGAGCATCACAAAATCGTTCACCGACCCGCCGGTGATTTCCGACCAGGAGGTGATTCCTTTGTCGGTCAGCTCGAAGTCGCTTCCCTTTTCATCGACGACCATGAATAGCTCAGCGATCGTCTCGTGCTTTTCCTGCTTGTTTTGGTCGGAGTGGAAATAGAGGTCCCACTTATCGATTTCGGTGCGCAGGTCGGGGTTTTCCCGTGTACGGCGGAGGATACGGTTGTTAGGCATTCCTTTGCTCACAAGCCAAAGCCGGCGGCACGCTTCGCGGATTTTCTCAAGCTCCTTTTTCTCGGAGGGAAGCGCTTCGGCTTGCAGGTGGGGAGCGAGAACTTTTTGCGCCTCGGTTGCCAGCCGGCCGCAGAGATCACGCTGCATCTTTACGAGGGTCGCGACGCCGTCTTTCAGCTTGTCGTACATCTGAAAACTCTTTGGGGTCGGTCCCGAGATAATGAGGGGAGTGCGCGCCTCGTCGATTAAAATCGAGTCGATCTCGTCGACAATCGAGAAGAAGTAGCCGCGCTGCACTTGCTCTTCGGCCGTGGAGGCCATCGAGTTGTCCCGAAGATAATCGAAGCCGAATTCCGACGCGGTTCCATAGACAACGTCCTTCAGATAGACCTCTTTGCGCGTCTGCTGCGGCGTCTCGTTGGTTAAAACCCCTGTCGAAAGACCAAGCCAGCGGAGAATCGAACCGACCCATTGGCAGTCGCGGTTCGCCAAGTAGTCGTTGACCGTTACCAGGTGGACCGGCTTCCCGGTCAGGGCATTTAAGTAGAGGGGCATCGTCGCGGTCAGCGTCTTCCCTTCCCCCGTCTGCATCTCGGAGATATATCCCATATGCAGCGCAATCGCCCCGATGATTTGAACGTCATAAGGGATCATATCCCACTTCTGATCGTAGCCGGAGACGTGCACGTCGGTTCCGCACATGCGGCGGCAGGCGTTTTTGACGGCGGCGTAGGCCTCGGGGAGGAGGCGGTCGAGCGACTCGCCCTCCTGGTAACGTTTCTTAAATTCGGCCGTTTTCGCCTTCACCTCTTCATCGGAGAGCTCCCGGTATTTCTCTTCCCAGTGATTCACTTCGCCGACGATTTTGCGGAAGCGTTTAATCGTCCTCTCCTGAGAGGTACCAAAAACTTTTTTTAGAAATCCAAACATGTTGTCTCTACTCTAGTGTTAACTTAATTATTATACAGGTATTCGTTTTAACCTACAACCCAGCCGGCTTCAGTTTATGCGACGAGCGAGCGCGTGACGTGGTGGCCTTCGAGAGGATGATGCTTCCGCAGATTCCTAAGCGCCTGCTGTCTACGGATCCGCGCTTCTCGGGATTCATCCTTTTTGACCAGACTCATTTGTATGTAGTACGCCCTCTCGTAATGACCGACCCTTGCCTCGCATGCGCTTAAGATCTCCCAAGAAGTTAAATCATTTTTTAATTTCAAGGCGATGTGGGCGAAGTTGATGCCTTGTTCGGGAGAGAGGGTTTGCGAAATCCCGACGCCGAACATCCAGGCAAGCGCCCTGAAGCCGTGAGGATAGGAAGGAAAGAGTTTGATCAGCTGCAAATAAACTTGCTCGGCCTCTTGCCATTTGTTCTGGTTTTCGAGGGCAAGGGCGTAGTGAGCATAGAGAGAGGCTTCGGGCTCTCTCTTCTGAATCACTTCGCACAGATAGTGTTCGGCATAGCCATATTTCTTAATGCGGAGCGCGCATAGCCCCGCCTCTTTGAGCAAACCGGGGTCCTTCTGCTCCCATACCCCACTCGACTGGTAGATAAGCAGCGCTTTATGAAAATGGCCGCGCTCTTGGAGGCACATTCCCAGACCGAGGGTAGCGGTCAAGTCAGCGGGATTCTTTTCGAGCAGGGTACGGAAGATTTTTTCCGATTCGGCTAAGTTACCGAGCCGCCTATAGGCATGGGCAAGTTGGGTTGTCACTTGATGGGTTTTATGGCCAAGCTCAATAGCCTGCCGGTAAAAGCGAACCGCCTCATGAAAGCGTTTCCTCTCGAAGAAGGTCTCGCCGACAAGAGCGAAGAGCTCGCCGTTGCGCGTTTTTCCAATCCAAGGTTCTAACAAATCAAAAGCTTGCGTTGGGTGACCTGCCCGATTTAATGCAGCGGCTAAGGCGAGGAGATCCCCCTCGCCGCGCATGATCGGTGCGCAAACACGAAAGGCTTCGAGCGCCTCTTTCGGACGCTCCATCTCCAACAGGGTAAGCCCCTCTTCCATTCTGAAGAGAAGCTCTTCGGGATAGAGTCGGGCCGCTTCGACCGCTTTTTCCAATGCCTCTCTCAAACGGCGTGTTCCCCGCAGAACTTGTATTTCTAAGCAAAGCGCCTCCTTCCCTCCCCGACCACTCGCTAGAATAGGCGGAAGCAGCTCGGACGCCTCTTGCCAATTGCCTAGCATCACATGCTGGGAGGCTGCTTTGATATTTTTTTGAATCGTTTTTGAAGAGAGCCGGGGCGTGTGTATCCAGTCACGAATCGTGAGATAAGCAATAGAGGCAAGTGTAAGCAGAGCAATTGCGGTAAACACATTTCTTGTAATACCAAGATATAAAATTTAAATAAATAGACTTTCTAACGCCTGACCGAAAAGACAGAGGGTTTCAATGTTTTGGGATGAATTATTTAATAATAAGGGGTCGATTTGAATAGTTCCTGGTTGAAAAAGGAGGATAATGGAAGAGCCGCCGAATGAGAAGTACCCTTTTTCATCCCCCTTTTTATAGGGTCTCCTGGGAATGTACGTTTGATGAATCGTCCCCACAGCCGTCGCGCCGATTTCAATAAAGAGAATCTCTCCATACTTTTCGGTTTGCAAACGGCTCATCATCCGCTTGTTTTCCGCAAGTAATTCGATCCGCTGCTTCAGTGCGATCGGATTGACCGAATAGAGGGTGCCGTTGATTAAACGCGATTCTCCCGGAAGGCAATCGCAGGGGAAGTGGAAACGGTGGTAATCGGTTGGGCAAAGACGGGCGAGGACCATGCTCCCTTCCTGGTACGCGTCGGCTAATTCCCGATCTTGGAGCAGTTGCGCCAATTCAAATTTTTTTCCCTTCACAACAATCCCATCGCACTCTGCGATATTCTGGTAGAAGAGATAACGCCCATCGGCTGGGAGGACGATCCCATCTGCAAGAGGGCGTACTCCTGGCTTTAACTTGCGCGTAAAAAAAGCGTTGAAAGAGGGATACGCATTAAGCGGTTTTTCGAATTCAGCTGAGTCGATCGCGTATTTTTTGACGAAAGGAGCGATTTTACTCTTCGTAAAGGAAAGCGTTTGCCACCAGCCGTAAAGACGTGAGAAAAGGGGAGTCGAAGAGAGGATTTTAGCCACAAAACGGCCAAAAGCAGAGCCGTAGAGGAATCTTAAGACCGATTCGCCGTATATTGCCTCTTGCTTGGTTTCGCCAGTCGTTCGATCTATGTAGAGGAGGGGGTTTTTCAAGGTTTTGGTTTTTTACCGAGTAGGTTGTAAAATTGAATTTCATTCAAGAAGTCGGAGGAGAAAAGGTGGGCCAGATGCTCATTCTCGATCTCCTTCTGGACAAGCATTGCCGCTTTCACAACATCTGTTGCCAGCTTTCGGCTTGTCGGCTCTTCGATAAAGGCGCTTTTTGCCTGGTTAAGCTTGACGAGGGCAGTGAGCAGTTCTTTTTGGGCAGCGAGACTATTTTCGGTCACGGAGATCAGATCCCGGACGACTTCGATCTCTTCGTCAAATGCAGCTAAAGGCAAAAGGCTGAATACAAAAAAGATTGGGATTAGAAACTTCATTTTGTAGTAGAATATATCTCTTTTAATGCAGCTTGTAAAGAGACTATGTATTTTATTCATCGCCCTTTTCAACCCGGAGAGACGATTGCCGCCCTCGCAACCCCTCCTGGGGAGGGGGGGATAGGGATTATCCGGATTTCGGGCAATGAGGCGATCTTCGTCGCCGGGCGCATTTTTTCGGGACCGGTAGCTTCTTATGCTTCCCATACGGCACATCTTGGCGTCGTTTGCGACTTGGAAGGAAACCGGCTTGACCAGGCTCTTTTGCTTCTCATGCGCGCTCCCCGCTCTTACACGGGAGAGGATACCGTCGAACTGCAATGCCATGGGGGGATGATTGCGACAAGAAAGGTTTTAGAAGCGGTTCTATCGGCCGGAGCGCGCGCCGCGGCGCCCGGCGAATTCACTTTCAAAGCCTTTATGAACGGAAAACTCGATTTGAGCCAGGCCGAGGCGGTGCAACAGTTAATCGGCGCCAAAAGCGAAGAGGCCTTCTCGGTTGCCGGGAGACATCTGGATGGAGGCCTTTCAAAAAAAATATCGGGCTTTCAGAATGAACTCACGCGGATCGCAGCTATTCTTGAGGCATGGGTCGATTTTCCTGAGGAGGGTCTTGCTTTTGCATCGCAAGAAGAGCTGGCAGTAGATTTGAACCGTTTAAAGCGCGAACTCGACAAACTCGTCGCTACGTTCCACGACGGACAGAAGCTCGATCAGGGAATCTCTCTCTGCATTGCCGGAGCGCCGAATGCGGGAAAATCTTCGCTCATGAATGCGCTGCTCGAGAAAGAGCGCGCGATTGTCACGCCGATAGCCGGCACAACTCGCGACTTGCTCTATGAAGAGATGACGATCGGCGGGCTCCCTTTCCGTCTGATCGATACGGCCGGAATTAGGGAGACCGAAGAGATGGTGGAAAAAGAAGGGATCCGCCGCTCTAAAGAGGCCCTTGAAAAAGCCGACTTGATTATTCTCGTCATCGACGCCGCCAAAGAGCTTGAAACGGAGGAGAGAGACCTGCTCGCAGCCCTTCCCAGGGAAAAGACGATCGTTGTTTGGAATAAGGCCGACCTTCCCAAAAGAGCTTCGGGCGTTTGCGATTTTTCTTATCAAGTTGATTTGTCGGCCAAAGAAGGGATCGGCATGGACAAATTAAAAGAGGCGATCGACCGTTTGATCTGGAGCGCCGGCGCTCCGCCGAAGGATGAAGTCTTGATTACCAAGGCGCGTCACGAAGAGGCTTTGAGGGAGGCTTCCGAAGCCCTTGCGGCAGTGATTGAAGGGCTGGAAGAGGGGCTTTCGCCCGAATTTTTATCGGCCGATATGCGCGCCGCGTTGACCGGACTGGGAAGAATCATTGGAACGAATATTACCGAAGATCTATTATCTTCGATATTCTCTCAATTCTGCATCGGAAAATGATTGTACGCCGCCTTTTAAATCACTATTTCCCCGATCCTGAAATCCCCTTGCATCATAGAGACCCTTTCACCCTTCTGATAGCAGTTTTGCTGTCGGCCCAATCGACGGATGCGATGGTGAACCGCGTCACACCGCTCCTCTTCGCGCAGGCCTCGACCCCGGAAGAGATGGCCGCCCTTTCTTTGGAAATGATCCTGGAGATCATCAAACCGGTCGGTCTTTCCCCAACGAAAGCAAAGGCGATAAAGGCGCTCTCTCAACAACTCCTCGAAAAGCATCAAGGAAAGGTTCCCCGTACATTTGAAGAGCTTGAGGCCCTTCCAGGGGTCGGCCATAAAACAGCCTCTGTTGTGATGGTCCAGGCATTTCACCTGCCTGCTTTTCCTGTCGACACGCATATCTACCGCTGCGCCCATAGGTGGGGGCTTTCCAAGGGAAAAAGCGTCGAAGCTGTTGAAAAGGACCTAAAGAAGATTTTTCACGAGGATGAGTGGGGGCGGGTCCACCTTCAGATCATCCTTTACGCCCGCAAATATTGTCCCGCCCGCGGCCACATCATCGAAAAGTGTCCGATTTGTTCTGCTTTAAAAAACCTTGCATCTTTTTAATGTTTGGTTTAACCTATAGCCAAATGTCTCGTTCTGTCCGAATTAGTCAGATCAGCGTCCTCCATATTGTCCCTTAGGGGACACACCTTTCTATTTCAGTAATAAAAACTTTTTTTACGCATTAAAAATAAAGGATAGAAAGATGGAAACCACATTGGAATCCACCGATCGGAATAAAGCAAGCATTTGGTCTACCGGTTTGGCCATGTTCGCAATGTTTTTTGGAGCCGGAAATATCGTCTTTCCTCTCGCTCTTGGTCAATTCACCCAAGATAAAAATCTATTCGGTGTCGCCGGCCTGATCATCACCGCTGTCTTTGTTCCTTTGATCGGTTTGCTCTCGATGCTCTTATATAATGGAGATTATGTCGCCTTTTTCCGGCGTATCGGCAAAGTTCCCGGGTTCCTCGTCGCCGTGATGATCCTTGGCCTGATCGGTCCCTTCGGGGGGATTCCCCGCTGCATCACGATTTCCTATTCAACTCTTGAGGCGTGCGGGCTGGGAGGCTTGCCCGGTTTGAATTTGACAACGTTCAGTCTCGCCTCGTGCCTTGTCATCTTCTTTTTCACCTTTAGGCAAAATAAGATTTTGTCCCTGCTCGGCTACGTGCTTACGCCGATTCTCCTCCTCTCACTGGCGGTCATCGTAGTGAAAGGGTTCATTTTGATGCCTTATCCCGAACCATCGTCTTTCTCCGGTTGGGAAACTTTCTCCAAAGGTCTTTTTGATGGCTATAATACGATGGATCTTTTGGCTGCTTTTTTCTTCTCGTCGGTCGTTCTGCTCTGCCTCCGCAAAGGGCATGTGGCTAAGGATATCCCCGTCGCCGCCAACCGCCGCCTGCTGACGGTCGCATTCTATGGAAGCTTGATCGCAGCCGCTCTGCTCGCCGCGGTCTATCTCTCTTTTTCTTTTCTAGCGGCAGGTTTTAGCGCAGATCTCACCTCGGTGCCGAACCATCAAATGCTGGGTGCTTTGGCTTATAAATTGCTCGGTCCCTACGCAGGGATGATCGCTTCCGTAGCCGTCTCATTTGCTTGCTTGACGACTGAAATCGCCCTCACGGCTGTATTTGCAGAATATTTGCACGAGACTCTTTTTAAGGAAAAAGTCTCGTTTCGGATATCGCTCCTTGCGACCCTAGGACTCTCTTTTCTCGTTTCCACTCTCCGATTTGAAGGGATTACCTCGTTCCTTGTGCCGATTTTGCAGGTATTTTATCCGGCTCTGATTGTCTTGTGTGTTCTGAACGTCCTATATAAATTATACGGATTCCAGCCAGTTAAGCGTATTTTTTATGGAGCGGCGGCAGCTACGCTTGCATTGCAGCTCTTCTAATGTAGATATGCAAAACCGACAAAAACTTTTTTTTGTTAGGATGATGGGTTATGAGACTGGAGCTAGAATTCTTCAGATCCGATGCCGAGCGAGCCCATGAAAAAGGGTTTGTTCGGGAAGTTGCCTTTTCGAACGCGACCTACCAAATTGAGGTCTTCGATCCTGAGCTGAATCAATCCTTTTGGCCCTTTCTCCAGTTCGACGAGCAGGGAGAGCTGCGAGATGCTTTCTGCTCTTGTTCGGCCGAAGATGAGAAAGGGTGCGTCCATTTGGCGGCTGCGTACCTCAAAATTTTCAACAAAAAGCTAGAGCCCCTTCATCTTCGATTCGAGCACTCTTTTTGGAATGCTATCTGTTCGCTCTCTGCTGACCACTCGGGGTATGAAGAACGTTTTTTAAAAAAAGAGGGGGAGGGAAAATACCGCTTTGAAGAGGAGATCTCCTTCACAATTCAGGCTAAAGAGCCGTTTGCGAAAAAACTGCTGAAAGGGTGGATTGAAGAGCGGCCACGTGAAACACCCGAAAATTCGATCAAATTTTCCAACCTCTCCCAGGAAGAGATTGGCTGGTGGCGCGATGGGAGGCCCTCTCCTGAGCTTCGTTACTTACTCTCGTTTTGGTCCGACTTAGCCAAATGGTCCTTGGCGAATCAGGATAAGGCAAAGATCCGTTTTGAAGAGGGCCCGGAAGGGCTCCCGACCCGTCTGAGCGTCTCCTTTCCGGAGTTTATCATGGAGTGGAGTCTGCAGCCGGAGGATTTGGAGAGATGGATTCCGACTCTCCCAACAGTTGAGGCTCCTTTAAAACTTTTCACCGTAGCCGAAGGGAAAATCGAGTCGATTGAATACGATCCAAAAAATCACCGTTTTATCATCACCCATGCGGAGAGAAGCTCGATAGAAGAGAAAGGGGAGACGAAAAAAATCGGAAAGTGGGAATACGCACCGGGAGTCGGTTTTTTTTCTAAAGAGGGCGAGTCGCTTCTCTCCCATAGTGTAGTTGAGCGGGAGGATATTTCCTCTCTGCTTGAAGAGCACTCAGAGCAAATCTCCCGATTTATTCCGGTTAATAAGACTCCCGTAAAGCTCTCTTACAACATGTATTTCGACGCCGATTGGAATTGGCATTTCGCAGCCTATCTCTTTAAGAAGGGCGATCTTCAAAAACCTGATTCCGACTTAATCGATAAGTGGGCCTATCTTCATCATCAAGGCTTTTTCGCGGTCGAAGAGGTCTTATTCGAAGAGACGGAAAAGGTGCTATCACCGGCTAAAGTCTCCGGATTTGTCAATCACCACCGCATTTGGCTAAATGGGCAGGAGGGATTCCAAACCCATCTTGCAAGCATTGAATCTCACTTGACCTATTCGATCACGAAAAGAGGAGATCTTAAATTTCACACAAAAACTCATACCGAATCAAACGACTCCCATGATTTTGGAGATTGGATTCATTACTCAAAGCTGGGATTTTTCTCTAAAAAGTACGCCCGTTTAGGATTTGCCGTACGTCCAGGCATCGAGGTCCCAGCTTCTGCCGTTTCACGCTTTATTAGGAAAAATCATGAGGAGCTTGAAGGCATTTCTCAATTTTTTACAACCCGCCTCCCCATTGAGAAACGCGGATTGGAAATAACTGTGAAATCGCAAGCCTCCATTCACGTAAAGCCGATTTACACAGGCGAGAAGAACCTCCTCTTTTTTGGGGATTTCGTTTACAAGGAGGGAGAAGGGTTCTGCGAACTTCCGATCCACATGCGTCTCCCCGAAGAGTATCAAGAGGAAAAAACAGTTTCCCACGATAGATTAGCGCATTTTCTTGAGGACGATTTACCTCAGCTCAGAAAGTTTATCATCAATCTCGATACTTCTTTAAAAAGGCCGTTGAAGACCGATCTCGAACTTGATTATCTCGTCCGTGCGGGCCATGGCGGTTTGAGAGCCCAATTTGAGTTTGTCACCGAACATGGTCGCATCCCCGTCTCTCGGATCGCCGACGGATTTGAGAAAAGGCGCCGTTACCTTTTCACCGAAGGAGGGCTGCTTGATTTGCACGACCAGGAATTTCAATGGATCCGCCATCTCACCCACCCTGTCAACCCCGAGTTGAATACAATTCAACTGACCACACTGGAATTCATCCGGATCGATGCGACTTTTTCTATTCTTGGCCCTCCCGAAGGGACTCCAACATCAGAGATCACGCGTCATGTTCTACGCGATCTTCGCGAGTTCACTTCCCATGAGAAGGCAAATACAAAGGGTCTGCAAAGCGAGCTGCGTTTGTATCAGCAAACGGGTCTCCAATGGCTTTGGTTTTTATATAAAAACGGACTTTCGGCTCTTCTATGCGACGATATGGGTTTAGGGAAGACACACCAGGCCATGGCATTGATGGCGGCCGCTTTAAACCATAAAGAGGGTGAAAAGAGACGGTTTCTTGTCGTTTGTCCAACCTCTGTCATTTATCACTGGCAGGACAAGTTGGAAATGTTTTTGCCCAAAATGAAAGTATATACCTTCCATGGGTTGAAGCGCTCTTTGAATCCAAACCTCAAGGAGGGGTTAATTCTGACGACCTATGGCATTCTCCGCATGGAAAAAGAGACCCTTGAAAAAATTCCCTTTGAGGTCGCGGTTTTCGATGAGATCCAGGTCGCGAAAAATCCCTCGAGCCGAGTTCATGAAGCTCTAAGACACGTCCAAGCCCGGATGCGGATTGGCCTTACCGGAACCCCGATTGAGAACAATCTGCGGGAGCTCAAAGCCCTTTTCGATCTTGTTCTTCCGGGCTACATGCCTTCGGAAGCCCGTTATCGCGAAATGTTTATCAATCCGATTGAGCGTGATCTCGATGAGGAGAAGAAGAGGCTTTTAAGTCAGTTGATCCGCCCTTTTGTTCTCAGGCGGCGCAAGAGCGAGGTGCTTCAGGAGCTGCCTGAAAAGAGCGAAGACAAATCGTATTGTGACCTTTCCAAAGAGCAATATGCCCTCTATCAGGAATGCCTTTTCAAGGACCGCGATGAGCTGATTGCCCAGTTGCGCGACCGTGAATCCCGGGTGAACTACCTACATGTTTTTGCTTTGCTCTCGCGCTTAAAGCAAATATGCAACCATCCCGCCTTAGTCGAGAAAGATCCGCGCAACTACAAGAAGTACGAGTCGGGCAAATGGGATCTTTTTGTCGAACTGCTTGAGGAGGCCCGAGAGAGCGAGCAGAAGGTTGTCGTCTTTTCCCAATATCTTTACATGCTTGACATCATTGAAAACTATTTAAAGGAACGAAAGTGGGGATATGCGCAAATACGCGGCGATACCGTCAATCGCCGTGAGGAGTTGAGGCGGTTTCAAGAAGACCCCGACTGCCTCGTCTTCATCGGTTCTCTCCAGGCTGCCGGCCTTGGTATCGACCTCACTGCCGCAAGTGTTGTGATCATGTATGACCGGTGGTGGAATGCCGCCCGTGAAAATCAGGCGATCGACCGTGTCCACCGGATCGGGCAAAAGTGGGGCGTTCAGGTCTACAAACTGATCACTAAAGGGACGATTGAAGAGAAGATAGACAAGATGATCACGAGAAAAGGTCAGCTATTGGAAGACATTGTTGCAGCTGACGACCAGTCTGTACTCAAAAAATTCTCCCGCTCCGAACTCATCGACCTTCTCTCCTACCACGAGCCAGAGATATAGCAGAATCAGTTGAAAATTTTTCAACTGATTCTGCTATAGGATGGAAGGGCGAAGCCTTAGAAGTTCCAGCCTACTCCTCCTTGACCCACGACGCGGTTGCCGCTCGCGCTATCGAAGCTCGCCTCTATGTTGAGGAAAAGGTTCAAACAGCCGAAGGACTTAATGCCGCGGAATCCGATTATAGCAGAATCAGTTGAAAAATTTACATTTTGACCTGCGTGAAAGCCCCGTGATTGACCGATCATAAGTGAACCCATATTTCTAATATATTCAAATAGATTGAAAATTTTACATATTGAAAACATAATCTATCGCCTCTCCTAGAGTTTTAAAGTGATTGATCACAGATCTGACTTTCTTTTTGAACCATGCCCAAAACTTTTCGATCGGATTGAGATCAGGACTGTATGGAGGTAAGAAGAGAATTTGACAGCCTGCTTGTTCGATCAAAGTGCGTGTTTTTTCTGATTTATGAAAAGATGCATTGTCCAAAATCACCACCTGTCCAGGATTCAGCTCTGGGACAAGAAATTGTTCTATCCATAAATCAAAGAGTTTTGTGTTGCAAGTACCTTGAAAACAAAGAGGAGCTAAAATTTTTGACTGACATTTCGCTGCAACAAAGCTATCTCGAGCAAAACGCTTTCCTGAAATCTCTCCAAAGACTTTCTCGCCCCTTTTAGACCAACCATAAGGTGAGTGCAGATAGGAATCGATCCCGCTTTCATCAACAAATACAAGTGCTTCAATAGGATACTGTCTTATCTGCTCCAAAAATAATGAACGCTTTTTTTCATCCCGTTCTTTGTAGCGCAAAGTCTTTTTTTTCGGGTAATTTTCAATCGAGCAAAGGCATTGCTCACCGAAGGTTGCGTCATGCCAAAATACTCGCCATATTCTTTTAAGGTCCAATCGGGATGTTTTTCCAGCAAAGCCATTAAGACTGAAGGAATTATTTTTCTCCACGGGCGCTTTGGGCGTTTAGCGGCTAAAGATCCCTCTTTTTCCTTTA